>NZ_JARFTR010000228.1 GCF_029167235.1 Kamptonema sp. UHCC 0994
TCAACAACAAGTTAAAGTTATTAAAACGCTGTGGATTTGGGTTTAAAAATTTTCAAAACTTTCAAGTTAGAGCTTTACTTTTTTGGCATTCACCTAATATTTTAGCACAGTAAGTACGGAAGACCCATCATCCTCACTTTGTTGCCATTAATACCGAAAGTTTGCTATTAACCCGGATCTAGTTCTTAGTTTTTGTGCAAATTACTTGCTAAGATTTGTAACGACGCTGGGAAGGTGGTTGACGTGAGAATTGGGTAAGTCTTCAATAAAAATGTAAACTAGTCATGGACGCTCAACCATACTAAAATGCAAATTCAAACGCCAGACTGGGTAAAACACGCCGTATTCTACCAAATATTCCCCGATCGCTTTGCCAAAAGCAAACAACCCCGCAAACGCCTCTTGCAAAATTTCCTCTGGGAAGAATGGCATGAAATTCCCACCCTCCAAGGCTACAAAGGTGGAGATTTATGGGGCGTAATGGAAGAATTAGACTACCTACAAGATTTAGGCATCAACGCCATCTACTTTACCCCCATTTTTCAATCTGCTAGCAACCATCGCTATCACACCCACGACTATTACCAAGTCGATCCCATGTTAGGCGGAAATCCTGCTTTTAAGGAACTCTTAGATGCCGCCCATCAACGTAACATTAAAGTTGTACTTGATGGCGTATTTAACCACGCCAGTCGCGGCTTTTTCTTCTTCCATGACATCCTCGAAAATGGCCCCTATTCTCCCTGGTTAAATTGGTTCAAAATAGAAGGTTGGCCGCTATCTGCCTACAATGGTGAATTCCCTGCTAACTACGCTGGTTGGGATGGAAATCGTGCATTGCCAGTATTTAATCATGATAACTCAGAAGTGCAAGAATATATCATGGAAATTGCCGAATATTGGATTAAATTTGGCATTGATGGCTGGCGTTTAGATGTTCCTTTTGAAATTAAAACACCGGGATTTTGGCAGAAATTTCGAGAGCGAGTAAAAGCGATCAATCCCGAAGCTTATATCGTGGGTGAAGTCTGGCTAGATGCACGGGAATGGCTGGATGGTACTCAATTTGACGGGGTAATGAATTATCTTTTTGCCGGGCCGACTATTGCTTTTGCCGCAGGCGATCGCGTTGACATTCAGCAAGTACAAGACCGCGCTTACCATCCCTACCCACCATTATTTGCTAAAGAGTACGGCGAAAAAATTCAATATTTGTTAGAACTCTACCCTTGGGAAATACAGCTTACTCAGCTAAATTTGCTGGCAAGTCACGATACAGCACGCCTGCTTTCTATTGCTGGAGGCGATAAAGCTAGCGTCGAACTTGCTACTTTGCTGCTGTTAACTTTTCCTGGTGCTCCTAGCATATATTACGGTGATGAAGTTGGCTTGCCTGGTTGTTTAGATCCAGATTCTCGCCGAGGCTTTCCAATGGAAAAAAAATGGGAGATTGATGTTTTAAATTACCACAAGCATTTAATAGCTTTGCGCCAAAAATATCCTGCACTCCGCACAGGATTATATCATGTTCTATTCGCTGAAGAAACAGTTTATGTTTTTGCACGAATTTTGGATGGGGAGGAATTAATTGTAGCCGTTAATGCCGGGACTGAACCAGTCAATGTTAGTTTTGATGCAGCTAATCTCAAATCTCATCCCGATCTGGTTATATACGGCAGGGGCGAGTTTTTGTGGAACATTGAAGGAGAAAATAGCCAACTTGAATTAAGTATACCTTCTCGTACTGGGTTAATACTTAGTGCGGCTAATTAACAAATGTGAATTGTAACGCCGCCATCCTGGCGGTAAAGATACTTAAAGATACTGCCAGGATGGCGGTGTTATGTAGACAGGACTTACGCATTGCAATGGTGTAACAAGGCATTGCAATGCGTCTCTGTGCTCGCAATGACAGAAAATCGTAGTACCTGCGTGAGTTCTGGTAGAGTGTGTGTAATTCCTGCTTGAGACTAAGGATTTTTCAAAGATACCTGGTTGCTTTGCGTAAGCCATACTAGCTTAATTACTATGATTTAAGCAATCCTGGTATTAACACTGTGTCAATGATGTGAATTACTCCGTTATCGGTAATAATATCTGCCTTGATAATTTTAGAATCATTAATTTTAATCCCGTTTAAAGTATCAATCGCGATCGGTGAACCTTCGACAGTCTCAGCGGAAGTGAGTTCAAGGAAATTATCAGTTCTAACATCGCCAAATATGATATGATAGGCCAGAATTTGTTTGAGTTTAGGAATATCTTCCATCCAAGAAGCAATAGTATTAGCTGGAATTTTAGCAAATGCTTCGTCAGTTGGCGCAAGAACAGTGTAGTGTCCTGAACCTTGCAAAAGCTCTAACAAACCAGCCGCTTCAATTACGGTCAGCAATGTTTTAAAACATCCTGAATTGGTGGCAGTTTCGATAATATTAGTCATGATTTTTCCCTTTGATAAATTTTAGCAAATACATTTGTAAGAAGGAAGAAGGAAGAAGGAAGAAGGAAGAGGGAAGAAGGAAGAGGGAAGAGGGAAGAAGAGTTAGGGAGGTCGTTTTTTCTGTATTTTACACTTAATTAGGTGAATTTAGTTAACTGATGATAATTTTAGCAATTATGAGCGAGTTTGGATACTCAAATTTCCTTAATCTTGAACTTTTAATTTTCAATTACTCTCGCCTCCTTTGCCGATAAACTGCTTCAATACTTCTACTGGTTTCCGATCCCATGTGTCAATATGTTCGTAGATCAAACCCTCAGTGTTAAGCTTGTAAGTAGAGTAGCCGTTGAAAAATATCTGAGTTTTCCAAGGAACTCGCAACGTGCCGCGAACAGTCCATTTTGCTAGAATAGTATCTGATGATGTCTGAGCGACTTCGTGCAAATCAAAGTAAATTTCTGTAAAGAATAGCTGAGCGTGAAACCGGAGAGTCCAAAAGATAATACGATAGTTTGTCTTTCCTTTAAATTTGTTGACTGGATCTTGAAAATAAACATCTTTTGTGTAGATGTCGTAGGAGATATCTTGCTCAAAAAGTGTCGGCAAATCACTTTTGAGTGTATCGATAGCCTGTTGTACCTGCAATTGATATTCAATCATACTCAAACTACCACTCTGTCAGTATTATCTTACAGGAAATAATGAACGCCTAAAATTGAGTACAAACTGGATTGAGTACCTCCACCCGCCAGAAATTCTTACCCGATCCACAGCGGTAAATTATATCATGTCAGGAAAATTACTTAGGATCTGTCGTTGCGAGCGCAGCGAAGCATAAGCCCTTCGGGCAGGCTACGCCAACGCAAGGTGTTGGGATTGCTTCGCTTGGCTCGCAATGACAAGTATTTAACCGGACATCGTATTACTGATGGTGGACAATTGCGCCGTAATGGTCTAATTTTGATTAAGGGGCATCACGCTGAGTTTGCTGGGTCGAGAGCCGCTGTTGGAGGTGCTTTTGATTTCGATTGCCAACAGCAGATTTTAGTTTGAGATGTATGAATAACTATTGTTCTTGAGTTTTGAATTAATAACTCAGATATTAGTTATGCTAGGAAAGCATTTGGTGGTATCTATTCTAATTATAGCCTAATCGATTGGGCTATAAGAAACAATTACAAGACTTACGTACCGATCGCGTAACGCCGCCCTTTGGGTAGTATTTTTACCGCCCACAGGGCAGTGTTACAAAATTATGCGTAAGTCTTAAATTAGTGATTTGACTCACTTAATCCTTGGCAGGAAATACTGAATTATGACTCGTCTTAAGATGCTATTGGGGCTAACGGGGTTTGTTTGGCTAATGCTGGGAGCAGCTAAAGTTGTTGCTACGGAGGTGATAACTTTGCCTTCAAATGTTCAAGATTTAGAAGTTGGGAGTAGCGATCGCAATATTTTACCTGAAATCTCAGCTTTTACCTTGACTAAACCAGACTTGCAGTTAAGCCAACTACCTAACCCGGTTTTCCCGAAACCGCCTGAATTGCCGGCACCAACGCCATCGCAGCCGCAACCGGTTCCCCTGCAACCCATCGCGCCAAATCCTCCCAATCAAGTCTCCCCGGAGATTCCGGGGACAATTCGGGTGGAAAGGTTTGAGTTTGAGGGAAATACTGCTTTTAGCGATCGCGAATTATCGGAAATTACTCAATCATTTACGGGACGGGAAATTACCTTTAGCGAACTACTGGCGGTAGAAACAGCCATCACTCAAAAATACATAGATGCAGGTTACGTCAATTCTGGTGCGGTGATTCCCAGCGACCAAACCTTTCCCAGGGTTGGCGCGGTTGTTAAAATTCGGGTGATTGAAGGAGGATTAGAGGGAATTGAGATTACAGGAAATCGGCGGCTTAACTCAAATTATGTGCGATCGCGCTTAAACATCGCCACTCGCCCGCCATTAAATCGCGATCGCTTACTTGAAGCTTTACAACTGCTGCAACTCGACCCCCAAATTGCTAATATATCAGCCGAATTACAAGCCGGAAGTCGGCCGGAACGCAGCCGTTTACAAGTGCGAGTTAAAGAAGCAGATACCTTTAGCGTTGAACTATTTGCAGATAACAATCGCTCTCCTAGTGTAGGCAGTTTTCGGCGCGGCGTTCGCATTAATCAAGCTAATTTAGCTGGTTTTGGCGACGGTTTAGAAGTAACTTATGCTAACACTGATGGTAGTAATGAATTAAATGCCAGCTATACCGTCCCCATCAACGCTCACAATGGCACAATTCAGATTGCAGCGGGTGTTACCAAGACTAATGTAATTGAAGAACCCTTTGATACCTTAGACATCGAAGGGCGATCGCGCACTTACGAGCTCACCTACCGCCAACCAATTGTTCAAAAACCCGATCGCGAATTAGCTTTAGGCTTGACATTTTCGCGCCAAGAAAGCGATACTTCCCTCTTAGGTGAAGACTATCCTCTTTCCCTAGGGGCCAACGATCGAGGGGAAACGCGAGTTTCAGCCTTTCGCTTCTTTCAAGAATACGTCCAGCGCAGTCAAAATCAAGTTTTCGCAGCGCGATCGCAATTCTCCCTGGGTACAAGTCTTTTTGGTGCTACTGTAAATGACAATCAGCCCGATAGTCGGTTTTTCTCATGGCGAGGACAAGCTCAGTATGTGCGACTATTAGCACCAGATACCTTAATGGTACTACGTTCTGATGTTCAAATTGCCACAGGAGATTTACTATCGCTCGAACAAATTGGCCTTGGCGGTGCTCAGACTGTGCGCGGATATCGGCAAGATTTACTGCTAAGTGATAGTGGCGCGATCGCATCTGCGGAAGTGCGAATTCCCATTTGGCGCGTACCAAAAATCAAAGGCCTTTTGCAGATTGCTCCGTTTATTGATTATGGCATTGGCTGGAATCATTCGGGAGAAAAAGTGAATCCCGACTCAGATCAATTATTGGGTGCAGGTTTAGGATTAATTTGGCAAATGAGCGATCGCTTTAGTGCCAGACTTGACTATAGTATTCCCTTAATCAGTGTTAATTCTGGGGATAATACTTGGCAAGAAAAAGGCATCTACTTCAGGATTAATTACTTTCCTTTTTAGCTAATTTCCCTTTCATCCTCACTTTCCCTGTCCGGTAAAAAATCATCATCCGTCACTTCTGTCAAGTGATAAGGACACTGTACAGGGAAAGTTTCCAAGGGTAAACCAGTTTCAACTTTTGCTTGTTTTACCGCATCTCCATAGCATTCAGCTAAAACATTTTCAAAATACGGTTTTAAGCTGGGAGAATCTTTGAGAGCTTCCCTAATGCGCCTGCGATGTTCGACAATACTACTTTCCCAACTACTACTTCTGCGTTCAGGTTGGAATTGCCATTTTAGCAGGTGGAGTAAAACTACAATCAAGTTACTTTTTAAACTTCTCCGTTCACTCCTAGCCATGTCTTCAATTTCCTCAAGCAAATTTTCCCAGTCAACATTTGTATAGTCCCGATCGCGCAGTTTTTGGAGATTAGTTTCTATCCATTTCAGGTAATCAGTTTCGTACAAAGTTTCGCTATCCGTCTGCAAAAGAGGTATAATAGTTTCCATCGCTCTATCCTCAGAGAACTAACTTTCTGTCTTTAAATTATACTCTAAGCGGAGAACTTGTCTTATGGTTCAGACCAAAACCAAACTCACATTTTTAGAGTTCCTTAAAAATTACCCAGAGGGATCTGGCACTTACGAACTTGTAAATGGAGAAATTGTCAAAGTGGAAGCAATTAGAGCACATAAAAATGTAACACGACATCTTGTTAAGTCTTTCGATAGAGAAAGCGAACGCTTGGGACTAGACTATATTGTTGACAAAGATATAGTTTTAAGAACTGCAAAGGCTTCTGGGCAAGAACAGGGTAGAAATCCTGATGTTGGGGTGGTAAAAGCTTCAGTATGGAATAGTAATGCGCGTGGCGATGGTGCTCTGATTGAACCGATCCAATTAGCCGTAGAAGTTACCTCAACTAACTGGGAAGATGACTATATTGACAAGCTGGAAGAATATCAAGAAATCGGTATTTTTGAATATTGGATTGTAGATTATTTAGCCATTGCTTCTAGGGCTTATCTTGGCAATCCCAAAGTGCCTACAGTTTTCGTTTACTCCTTGGAAAATGACCGCTATGTAATGCAAAGTTTTAGAGGTAACGAGCGCATTATTTCCCCTACTTTTCCAGAATTGGAAATAACAGTTGAGCAACTTGTAATTAGCAGCCAGATTCAACAACTTTAGGAAACAGTAGCGCCGCCCTCTGGGCGGTGAATTTACCGCCCAGAGGGCGGCGTTACGTAATTAACATTAACAACATTGACTATATGCCTAAACTACAATTTTTCATACTGTTTGTTACCTTATTACTCTTGCCAACTTCGGCAATAGCTCAAATTGTCCCCGATAATAGTTTAGGTGCAGAAAGTTCTCGTACAGTTCCCGATACTATTAACAATTTACCCTCGGATAGAATTGAAGGCGGGGCCAATCGGGGAGTAAACTTATTTCATAGTTTCCGAGAATTTAACGTAGGTGAAGGCAGAGGCGCATATTTTGCCAATCCTAACGGCATTCTTAACATTTTCACCCGCGTTACAGGGGGCAATCCTTCTAATATTCTAGGAACATTGGGAGTTCAAGGAAATGCCAACTTATTCTTACTTAATCCCAGAGGTATTATCTTCGGGCCCAACGCTAGGTTAGACTTACGCGGCTCATTTATCGGTTCTACAGCTAGCGGCATTTTATTTGATAATGGCTTTGAATTTAGCGCAGCTAATTCTAATGGAGTGCCATTATTAGCAATTAATATTCCTGTAGGTTTGAACTTTAGAGAAAATCCCGGCACAATAGTCAACACTTCCCAAGCAATCGGCCCCACACCAACCTTACCACCACTACCGATAGAAATTCCTGTTTCTAACAAACTTGGTTTAGCAGTAGATCCCGGTCAAACCTTAGCATTAATTGGCGGAGACATTCAACTACAAGGTGGAAACTTAACAGCTTATACCGGACAAATATTACTGGGAAGTGTGAAAAGTCCCGGTTTAGTACAATTTGAACCCACAGCTTTAGGTCTGAATTTAAACTACGATAATATTCAGAACTTCGGCAATATTGAAATCAACAGTTCATTGATAAATACCAGCGGATTAGGAGGTGGAAAAATTGACATCAGAGGTGGAAATGTCACCCTCAACGGTTCGGGAATTTATGAACTTACATTGGGAAATATTGATGGTAGAGGAATTGACATCAACGCCCAAAACTTGCGAGTACAGGGAGGGTCGCAAATTTCCACCCCTACACTGGGAGATGGAAATGGAAGCGATATCAACATCCGCGCTGCTGACTCAGTAGAAATAAGCGGAATTGGCTTTGAGAGCTATCAACAATTTTTAGTTAATTATCGGACATTGAGGACAATCGATCCTTTCGATCCGCAAATTGTTCTGATCACTGGCACTGTTGGCACTGGAACTGCTGGAGACATTGAGATCGATACGGGACGCTTGCTGATGCGCGATGGAGTAGTAGCAGGTTCGGTCAGTTTTGGTGCGGGAAATGGGGGAAATATCAACATCCGTGCCAACGTTTTCGATCAGGCTGGTTCTACGCTCAGCAGTGGGTCATTACTGGGTAGTAGTGGCACAGGGGGAAACATTACCGTTGCCGTCCAGAAATTAACCGTGCGCGATGGTGCGATTCTCACCACTACCACCACCAGTGAGGGAGCATCAGGGGATATCACTATTAAAGCGGCTGAATCAGTAGAAGTCTTAAGAACGCCCCCTGGGAGCGTGCTGCAAACTTTGATCAGCGCCGCGTCTATAGATCCCAGTGGGAAAGGTAAAGCCGGGGATATTACGATCGACACCAAGCGGTTAATTGTTGCCCAAGGAGCTGGAATTTCTGTATCGAGCGGTGCGACTATTGGCAATAGTCTCTTTTCTAATGGGGGCCCCGGAGGCAATTTGACAATTAGGGCCTCTGAGTCGGTAGAGTTAGCAGGCATCTCTGGACTTTTGGCAAATGGACAATACAATATTAGTTTCCTCGCCAGTGAAACCAGTGGCTCTAATCAGGGAGGCAATATTTACATTGCCACGCCCGTGCTGACTGTGCGGGATGGGGGAGTAATTTTGATGTCTTCTGTTGGTTCGGGAAATGCAGGCAGCATCACGATTGATGCCGATCGCGTAGAAGTGAGTGGCACTGCTGCTAACGGTCAATTGATTAGTCAAATTGATGTTTCGGCGGGCAATTTCCTCGGTACTCCTATTCCCAATGCTACGGGAAATGCGGGTTCAATTAATCTCAATGTAGGTCGATTGATTGTTCGAGATGGGGCAGCGATCAACGTCCGGGCGCAGGGTATTCCTAATGCTGGCACTCTCACAGTTATAGCTGATTCAATTGCCCTTGATAACAAAGGCAGCATTAATGGTACAACTGACTCTGGCGGTGGTGGAAATGTTAACCTCCAAGCGCGAGATATCCAGTTACGAAGAGGTAGCAGAATTACAACGGATGCGGGTATTTCTGATGGTGGAAATATCAGAATTAACAGCGATATTTTGGCTACTTTACCCAATGAAAATAATGATATTACTGCTAATGCTCGCACAGCTAGAGGCGGTCAAGTTACAGTTAATGTACCAAATATCTTTGGTTTTTCAGCCGTGACACGGGAACAAGCCAGAAGTAGTTTAGGATTAACTGACGCTGAATTTGCAGCCTTACAAGTCAATCCAACTTCTTTACTTCCTACTAGCGATATTGCCGCGATTTCTCAACAGGCAGGGCCCGCTTTACAAGGAGCAGTGACATTTAGCGCTACTGGGGTAAATCCGGCTCAAGGATTGATAGCTTTGCCCCAAAATGTAGTAGACCCCACGACATTAATTGCTGCTAATCCCTGCCTAGAAG
Source organism: Kamptonema sp. UHCC 0994 (assembly GCF_029167235.1). Lineage (GTDB taxonomy): Bacteria > Cyanobacteriota > Cyanobacteriia > Cyanobacteriales > Microcoleaceae > Kamptonema. The sequence goes on from NZ_JARFTR010000228.1 coordinate 9,432, forward strand.
GAGCAGGAAATGAGTTTACAATTACTGGTAAAGGAGGTGTACCGCCGAATCCTAATGATGTCCTGAACAGCAATGTTTCCCAGTTTAACTGGGTGGAGCCAGCCAGAGGTGAAAGTCAGAAAGTAGGTAAAAGAGCAGAAATAGAAATTCAGCCACAGGCAGTTATTCCTGCTCAAGGTTGGGTGATAGATGCTCAAGGAAAAGTCACACTGGTAGCGTATAATTCAGGTGGTGGTGCTTCTGCTCGTAGTCCGAAATCAACTGGTATTTGCGTACCTCGATAGCTACTCTTCAAGTTTTGGCGATCTACACGCTTTTTCTGAATACTAAATTAACAGGAGTTGAACGATGCCCCGCCAATCTTCCGCCCTAATTTTTGCTTTCTTACTATTGTTTCCTTTCCCCGCCCTTGCTCAAATTGTCCCCGATAATAGCTTAGGTGCAGAAAGTTCCCGCACAGTTCCCGCAACTATCAACAATTTACCCTCAGATAGAATTGAAGGCGGAGCAACTCGTGGCCCTAATTTATTTCATAGTTTTCGAGAATTTAATGTCGGTGAAGGCAGAGGCGCTTATTTTGCCAATCCTAACGGCATTCTTAATATTTTCACCCGCGTTACTGGTGGCAATCCTTCCAATATTTTAGGAATATTAGGAGTCCAAGGAAATGCTAACTTATTCTTGCTTAATCCCAAAGGGATTATCTTTGGCCCCAATGCGCGGTTAGACTTACGCGGCTCATTTATTGGTTCAACTGCAAGCGGCATTCTCTTTGATAAGGGCTTTGAATTTAGCAGCAATAACCCCAACACCGTGCCATTATTAGCAATTAATATGCCTGTGGGTTTAAGATTTCGCGAAAATCCTGGGACAATTATTAACCAATCAATTGCTCCTAACCCATCACCCCCTGACCTGCCCCTACCAGTCCCAATTTTTGATAATATTGGTTTAGCAGTAGACCCCGGTCAAACCTTAGCCCTAGTAGGAGGAAATATCCAATTCAACGGGGGAATTGCTACCGCCAGTACCGGACAAATTCTTCTGGGAAGCGTCAAAAGTCCAGGTTTAGTGCAATTTGAAACTACCGCTTTAGGTCTGAATTTAAACTATGGTAAGATTCAGAACTTCGGCAATATTGACATGAACAGTTCATTGATAAATACCAGCGGATTAGGAGGAGGAAAAATTGACATCAGAGGTGGAAATATCACTCTCAACGGTTCAGGAATTTATGGACTGACATTAGGAAATCTTGATGGTAGAGGCATTGATATTAATGCCCAAAACTTGCGACTACAGGAGGGGTCACAAATTTTCACTACGACACTAGGAGAGGGGAAAGGGAGCAATATCAACATCCGCGCTACTGACTCAGTAGAAATGTTCGGGTTGGGAATTGAGGGCTATCAGCAGCTTACAGAAAATTTTCAGACATCAGGAACAGGCAACCCCTTCATTTCGCAAATTGTTCTCTTTACTAGCGCTATTGGCAGTGGAGGAGCAGGAGACATTAACATTGAAGCCGGACGGCTGTTAATGAGCAATGGGGTAGTAGCCGGTGCCCCTACCTTTGGTGCTGGCAATGGTGGAAATCTGAGTATCCGCGCCAACAATGTCGAACTCGTTAGTTCGGCGCTCTATAACGGCACAACGAACGCAACCACTGGTCAAGGCGGAAATATTACTGTTGAAGCTCAAAGGTTAATACTGCGAGATGGCGGTGCTTTCGCCAGCTTCAGCCTTAGTAATGGAGCATCAGGAAATATCGCGATTAAAGCGAGTGAATCTGTGGAATTGTCGGGGAGTCTTCCTGTAGGTTTAGGGCAAACTCGGCTTGGTACGAATACTTTTGAGGGGAATGGAAAAGGTGGGGATATTACTATCGACACTAAGCGGCTTACTGTTTCTAATGGAGCCACAATTAGTTTAACGACGGGTGCGATTTTTGGCGAAGTCGTGTTTTCTACAAGTGGGGGGACGGGAGGAAATTTAACTGTGAAAGCCTCCGAGTCTATAGAAGTAAGCGGCGAGTCAAGATTTTTGGGGAATGCGGGTTATGTAGCAAGTTCTTTTGTTACTCAAACTGCAAGTTCTGGTAGAGGTGGAGATATCCGCCTCTCAACACCTAAACTAACTGTGCAGAATGGCGGCGTTATTTCTGCGGCTTCCTTGGGTGCAGCAAATGCGGGAGATATTACAATTAATGCCGATCGCTTAGAAGTGCAAGGTATTGGGAGTAACAGTCGGTTGAGGAGTGGAATTGAGGCCTCGGCTGGTAGAGCATTTAATGCTGTCAATCCCAATACTACTGGCAATGCAGGCTCGTTGAATTTGAATGCTAGTCAATTGATTCTTCGGGATAGTGCAGTAGTTAATGTTCAATCTTCAGGAACAGGTAGGGCTGGCAATATTAACGTGGTTGCAGACTCGATCGCGCTTGACAATAAAGCCATAATTGATGGTACTACTGTGTCTGGTACAGGGGCAAATATTAACCTCCAAGCGCGAGACCTTCAGTTGCGGCGGGGTAGCATAATTACAACGGATGCTGGTATTTCTGATGGTGGCAATATCAGAATTAATAGCGATATTTTGGCTACTCTTCCCAATGAAAATAATGATATTACAGCCAATGCTCGCACAGCTAGAGGCGGTCAAGTTACGGTGAATGTTCCAAATATCTTTGGTTTTTCAGCCGTGACACGGGAACAAGCAATAAGTAGTTTAGGATTAACTGACGCTGAATTTGCAGCCTTACAAGTCAATCCGACTTCTTTACTTCCTACTAGCGATATTGCCGCAATTTCTCAACAGGCAGGGCCCGCTTTACAAGGAGCGGTGACATTTAGTGCTACTGGGGTAAATCCGGCTCAAGGATTAGTTGCATTGCCCCAAAATGTAGTCGATCCAGCGACATTAATTGCTGCGAATCCCTGCATAGAAGGAGCAGGAAATGAGTTTACAATTACTGGTAAAGGAGGTGTACCACCGAATCCTAATGATGTCCTAAACAGCGATTCTAGCCAGTTTAACTGGGTGGAGCCAGCCAGAGGTGAAAGTCAGAAAGTAGGTAAAAGAGCAGAAATAGAAATTAAGCCACAGGCAGTTATTCCGGCTCAAGGTTGGGTAATGAATGAAGGAGGACAAGTAACGTTGGTAGCGTATAATTCAGGTGGTGGTGCTTCTGCTCGTAGTCCGAAATCAACTGGTATTTGCGTACCTCGATAGCTACTCTTCAAGTTTTGGCGATCTACACGCTTTTTCTGAATACTAAATTCACAGGAGTTGAACGATGCCCCGCAAATCTTCCGCCCTAATTTTTGCTTTCTTACTATTGTTTCCTTTCCCCGCCCTTGCTCAAATTGTCCCCGATAATAGCTTAGGTGCAGAAAGTTCCCGCACAGTTCCCGCAACTATCAACAATTTACCCTCAGATAGAATTGAAGGCGGAGCAACTCGTGGCCCTAATTTATTTCATAGTTTTCGAGAATTTAATGTCGGTGAAGGTCGAGGCGCATATTTTGCCAATCCTAACGGCATTCTTAATATTTTCACCCGCGTTACTGGTGGCAATCCTTCTAATATTTTAGGAACATTAGGAGTTCAAGGAAATGCCAACTTATTCTTACTTAATCCCAAAGGGATTGTATTTGGCCCCAATGCGCGGTTAGACTTACGCGGCTCATTTATTGGTTCTACAGCTAGTGGCATTTTCTTTGATAATGGCTTTGAATTTAGCGCAGCTAATTCTAATGGAGTGCCATTATTAGCAATTAATATTCCTGTAGGTTTGAACTTTAGAGAAAATCCCGGCACAATAGTCAACACTTCCCAAGCAATCGGCCCTACACCAACCTTACCGCCACTACCCATAGAAATTCCACTTTCTAACAAACTTGGTTTAGCAGTAGATCCCGGTCAAACTTTAGCATTAATTGGTGGTGACATTCAACTACAAGGTGGAAATCTAACTGCTTATACCGGACAAATATTATTAGGGAGTGTGAAAAGTCCCGGTTTAGTACAATTTGAGCCAACAGCTTTAGGTCTGAATTTAAACTACGATAATATTCAGAACTTCGGCAATATTGAAATCAACAGTTCATTGATAAATACCAGCGGATTAGGAGGAGGAAAAATTGACATCAGGGGTGGAAATGTCACCCTCAACGGTTCGGGAATTTATGGACTTACATTGGGAAATATTGATGGTAGAGGAATTGACATCACTGCCCAAAACTTGCGAACTGAGGGGGGGCAAATTGCAACCTATACATTAGGAGATGGAGTGGGGGGATCTGTGAATATCCGCGCTACTGACTTAGTAGAAATGACTGGGATTGGTTTTGAGAGCTATCAACAATTGATTGGTAGGTTCATCATAACTGGAACAATCAATACTTTTGACCCGCAACTTTTTCTGACGACTGGTACTATTGGTAATGGAGCGTCAGGAGCGATCGCGATCGATACTGGACGTTTAGTTTTGAAAAATGGAATTGTGATCGGGGCTGCCACTTTTGGTGCTGGAAATGGGGGAAATATCACCCTACGCGCCAGAGTTTTTGAAATGGCTAGTTCAGCAATCAACAGTGGGACACTTCAAGGAAGTACCGGCACAGGAGGAAATATCACCTTTGAAGGAGAACGTTTAATAGTGCGCGATGGTGCTGCTATCGTCAGCGTTACCCGTAGTAATGCAGCATCAGGAAATATCAATATTAAAGCCAATGAATCAGTAGAAATCTTGCGTACCCCCGATGGAAATTCTGTACCAACCTTGATTGGTACGACTGCTGTCGGTTTAAATGGGGGCGCAGGGAACATTAATATCGACACAAAGCGGTTGACGATTACTGATGGTAGTGGGATTAGCTCAGGAAGCGGTTTAGTGCTAGGCGATAAAGTAATTAATACAACTGGGGGGCCTGGAGGTAATTTAATAATTAACGCTACTGAGTCGATAGAAATGACAGGCATCTCTGGGGTTTTGGCAACAGGAAGTCGCCTTGGTAGCTTTCTCAGCGCTGACACTTACTCATCCAGTCAGGGAGGAAATATCCGCATTTCTACACCTATGCTAACTCTGCGGAATGGAATTATTTCTACAGCATCTTTCGGTCAAGGAGATGCGGGAAATATCACGATTGATGCAAATCGTGTGGAAATAATTGGGACTATGAATCCTGGTGGATTTAATAGTCTAATTCGGGCTTCTATTGGCTTCGCAGGGGACTTGACTAATCCCAATGCTACGGCAAATGCTGGTTCGTTGAATTTGAATATTAATCAATTGATTCTCCGCAATGGCGCAGCGGTGAGTGTTCAAGCTTTGGGAATGGCCAGCGCTGGCAATATTAATCTTGTAACTGACTCAATTTCCTTGAATAATCAAGCCATTATTAATGGCACAACTGAGGCAGGTGGTGGGGGAAATGTTAATATCAGGGCGGAAGATATCCAGTTACGAAGAGGTAGCAGAATTACAACGGATGCGGGTACTTCTGACGGTGGAAATATCAGAATTAATAGCGATATTCTGGCTACTCTTCCCAATGAAAATAATGATATTACAGCCAATGCTCGCACAGCTAGAGGCGGTCAAGTTACGGTGAATGTTCCAAATATCTTTGGTTTTTCAGCCGTGACACGGGAACAAGCCAGAAGTAGTTTAGGATTAAATGATGCTGAATTTGCCGCTTTACAAGTCAATCCCACTTCTTTACTTCCTACTAGCGATATTGCCGCGATTTCTCAACAGGCAGGGCCGGCTTTACAAGGAGCGGTGACATTTAGTGCTACTGGTGTTAATCCGGCTCAAGGATTGATAGCTTTGCCGCAAAATGTAGTAGACCCCACGACATTAATTGCTGCTAATCCCTGCCTAGAAGGGTCGGAAAATGAGTTTACCGTTACTGGTAAAGGAGGTGTACCGCCGAATCCTAATGATGTCCTAAACAGCGATTATAGCCAGTTTAATTGGGTGGAGCCAGCGATAGGTGGAAGTCAGCAGTTAGAAGGTAGAAGACAAGATACTGAAGGTAGAAAAGCAGCGGAAAATCGGGGTGCGGAAGTTATTCCTGCTAGAGGTTGGGTGATGAATAACGCTGGAGAAGTTACACTGGTGGCATACAATTCGGGTAATACTGCTGCGGAGCGCAATTCTCAGCTAAATGCTGGTTGTGTGCGGCGTTAAAATTTACATATTGTAATGGCTTGGCATTGTTTGAGAGGTAAGTATTATGGCTGCGATTGCTCAAGAATCAACATTGACGGAAAATAAAACTGTGCAAGTTACCGAACAGCGATGCTACTCCCCAGAGGAATATCTGGCGCTAGAGGAAGTAGCAGACTACAAAAGCGAATACATTGATGGGGAAATTTATCCAATGGCAGGCGGATCTACTAATCACAATCAGATAGCTCTCAATTTTAGTACGGAGCTAAATTTTGCTTTCAAGAAATTAGATTACCGAGTTTATATGGGTGATGTGCGGCTGTGGATGCCGAAGAAACGCATTTACACTTATCCAGATGTGATGATAGTGATAGGAGAGCCAGAATATTTCAATAATCGCACCGATACGATTACTAATCCGAAAGCGATCGTGGAGGTTTTGTCTAAGTCTACTCAGGGATACGACAGGAGTGGTAAGTTTGAGGCTTATCGAACTATTGCGACTGTTGAGGAGTACGTCTTAATTGACCAAACTGAAATTCATGTAGAACAGTTTTATAAGACTGGGAAAAAACGGTGGTCATTTAGAGAGTATGATGCAGAAGATGAGGCGATCGCTCTCAATTCAGTACCTTTTCAAATTTCCCTGGCAGATGTGTATAATAAGATAAAGTTTGAAGAGATAGAGGTAGAATCAGAAGCAGAGACAGAGTAAGCTATGATTTGGACATATCGAGTGTTTCGTGACTCAGTTGAATGTGCATCCCTCATGTAATAGTCTTCAAGATTAGCAAATAGTAAGTTTATTAACTCTAAATTGTATGAAAATCACGCGATCGCACAGACAATTTGCCTTTTTATTGTTGCTCTCACTTCTGTTAGCCCTTGCCATCCCGCCCGCAGTGGCTCAGATGCAGCCACCAGGAGCGATGCAACTGATCCAACAAGCTCGCACCCTGTACGATCGCGATCGCTACTCAGAAGCCGCACCCCTATTGCAACAAGCCGCAACTGCCTTTGAAGCACAAGGCGATCGCCTTAATCAAGCAATGGCTTTAACAAATTTAGCTGCAACTTACGGGCAACTATCACAATGGGAAGCAACAGAGCAAACTCTGAGTTCTAGTTTGTCTCTGCTACAACAACAACCTAAAACCCTTGAACAGCAGCGTATTCTAGCTCAAACTCAAGATATTGAAGCACAAATACAACTAGAAAGGGGGCGGGTTCAAGACGCTCTCGATACTTGGATTGAATCTGGTAAAATCTACCAGAAAATTGAAGCGAAAAACCAATTAATCCAAAATCAAATTAGCCAAAGCCTTGCTTTACAAAACCTCGGACTTTACCCCAGAGCTTGCAAAACCCTATTAGCTACTTTAAAGCTGGAAGCCCAAACCTGCGAACTTTCTAAAGAAGGTTTGCAAACCTTGAAAAATCAGCCAATTTCCCTTGAAAATATCCGAGCTACTAATGCTTTAGGTCATGTTTTGCTAGTTTTAGGTCAATTGAATCAGTCCCAAGAGGTGCTAGAAATTGGATTACAAGCATCTGGGCAATTAAATATCCCCCAAGAACAAGCTGCGATTTACCTGAATCTGGGTAATGCAGTACGCGCTAAAAGTAATAAACCTGGTTTAACCGCAGAAGAGCGCAACGAGTTCGAGCAGTCGGCAATAGTAGCTTATAACCAAGCTGCAAAATTGACAACTCGCAGAGAGACTGAGCTTCAGGCTAACTTAAATCAGCTTAGTCTTTTAGTAGATCGGAAAAATTGGGCAGAGGCAGAGGTAATGTGGCGATCGCTCAAACCTCAAATTACTCAGATTCCCTCCAATCAGGCTGGGATCTACGCTCAAATTAACCTGGCTCAAAGCTTGATGAAACTCTCGCAGTCGTCGCAAATAACGCCAGTCTTCATAGCAATTGAAAGCATCTTGAATCGAGCCACCGAACAAGCAAATATTTTAGGCAATTCCCGCATTCAAGCTTATATTCTCGGCACTCAAGGCAAGTTATACGAACTTCAGCAACAGCCATTAAAGGCAGAAACTGTCACCACTAAGGCTTTGAGTTTAGCGCCAGCATTTCAGTCTCCTGATATTGCCTATCAATTACTTTGGCAACTGGGGCGGATTAAGAAAGCCCAAGGCAATACAGAAGATGCGATCGCACAATATAGCCAAGCTGTAAAAATCTTATCTACTCTGCGGGGTGATTTGGTAACAGTCAATCCCGAAGTGCAATTCTCTTTCCGAGAAAGCGTGGAACCTGTTTATCGTGAATTAGTGGCATTGCTGTTAAAAGAACAGTCACCCAGCCAAGATAAACTCAAATTTGCCCGCCAAACGATTGAGTCCTTACAATTAGCAGAATTAGATAACTTTTTCCGCGATGCTTGTGCGGATGCTAAGCCTAAATCAATTGATGAAGTCGATCCAACTGCGGCGGTGATTTACCCGATTATTTTGAGCGATCGCTTAGAAGTAATTGTCTCCATCCCCGGTAAACCCCTCCGCCACTATAGCGTTGTCAAATCTGAGGTAGAGTTAGAAACCGCCTTCAAACGAATGCGAAATTCGTTGAGACAGACGGCTGCTCTCAGCGAGCGTTTACCCATTGCTCAAGAATTATACGACTGGTTAATCCGCCCTGCTGATGCGGATTTTGCCTCAAGCGGCATTAAAACTTTAGTATTTGTTTTGGATGGCTATTTGCGAAATCTGCCGATGGCAGCTTTACATGATGGTCAACAGTATCTCCTGCAAAAATACACCATTGCTCTTACACCAGGACTGCAATTGCTAGAAGCAAAATCCCTGAGACAAGTACAATTAAAGGTGTTAACCGCTGGCTTGACAGAAGCGCGTCAGGGATTCACAGCTTTGCCCGGAGTAGCAAGTGAAGTTAAGCAGATTTCTACCGTCTTTCCCACTAGCTCACTTCTGAATGAAGATTTTGTCAGCGGGGAGTTACAATCTCGACTTAAAGCAATTTCTTACCCCATTGTTCACTTAGCAACTCACGGTCAATTTAGCTCGAATGCAGCAGACACTTTTATTTTGACTTGGGATGAGCGGGTGAATGTTAAGGAGTTGGATCAATTATTGCGATCGCGTACTGGGGAGAAAACGTTACCTATTGAATTACTGGTTTTGAGTGCCTGTGAAACTGCTTCTGGCGATACTCGCGCATCTTTAGGCCTGGCTGGCATCGCCATTCGTTCGGGAGCTCGCAGCACCTTGGGAACTCTTTGGCAAGTTAATGATGAATCTACGGCTATTTTTATGGCTGAATTTTATCGGCAACTGGCTAAGTCTAAAATTAGTAAGGCTGAAGCTCTTCGCAATGCTCAATTAGTGGTAATGGAAAACGGAGAATATCAAAATCCTTATTTCTGGGCACCATTTGTACTTGTCGGGAATTGGCAATAATCTTTTTGGTAATGGGTAATGGGTAACTGATTAAGACTTACGTAACGCCGCCCTCTGGGCGGTATTTTTAC
>NZ_JARFTR010000146.1 GCF_029167235.1 Kamptonema sp. UHCC 0994
GGCGAAAGCCCAGATACACCTAACAGGGTTGCATCCTTAATCAAGAAACAAAAGGGTATCTGTTCACACTGTGGTTTGTACTTTACAAGTACAGACATTGTAGAAGTTGACCATAAATTGCCGCTCTTATTAGGTGGTAAAGACCAATATGATAATCTTCAACTTCTGCATAGACATTGCCATGACATAAAGACGGCTACGGACGGTTCCCTAAATAAGAATCACGACAATAAACCGTTTTGAATCGTGCCTATAACAAAGGTGGAATTATTGAGGAGCCGGATGAGGTGAAAGTCTCACGTCCGGTTCTGAAGGAGAGGTCGAGGTAGCAATGCCTCTATCGACTCTAACAATCAGCCTTACCCGCACCACCACCATCACCTTGTCTGCGTTCAGTGTAATAAAACTATTGAGTTTACTAATGACTCGATCTTAAAAATTGGCATGAAGCAGTCTGAAAAGTCAGGATTGCATTTGTTGGATTGTCAGCTAACGATTCATACAGTTTGTCATGAGGCGTTGCGGATGGGATGGCCATCTTTGCTGTCGAGTAATTGGTCATGTCCAAAAGCGATCGCAGATGCAGCACACGCAGATATCGCTCACTTAGATATAGCACACTCAGATGAGGAATAATACCCGATCTTGAAAGTTTGGATGATGAAGAATGGCGATCGTAGGACTTTCGCAAAAGCTATGCAATTGTGTCATTGCGAACCAAGTGATACGATTGCCATTCTTGATTTTTCATTACGATTGCGTAAGTCCTGTTAATATTACTATTATCCTCTTTAACTGGGACAAAACATAAAAGTTTTTGTAGGGATCGTGAATTTAGTTGAGAGTTTCAATGGACAAAGTATATTGAATATCTGACATAATACTAGCACCTCTAAAGTTGCCAGAAATAGGGGCGGCGTAGCGAGGGATGGCACTAGCAGCTAGGACAATATGGCGATCGCTAACTACTAAACCCTGCGTAGGATCGTATCCCAACCAACCCGCTCCCGGCAAATATACTTCGGCCCAAGCATGAAGATGTCGTTCTTTTTGTTCGGGAACTCCTTCCTGGTAGCCACTGACAAACCTTGCAGCTAACCCAACAGCGCGACAAGCTTCAATAAAAATAATTGCCATATCGCGACAGGAACCTAACTTTTGATTCCAGGTAATTCCGGCAGGAAATGGATCGCCAGTTTCTCTAACTATCTGTTCGCAATTTTGATAAATTCTCTGGTTAAGTTCGCTAAGGAAGTTAACCGTTTGACCGTTTGTTACTTGCCAAATTTTTTGTGCTAATTCCATTATTACGGGGCTACTAATAGGTTGTAAATATGGCGCAAGCTGAGCTAGCACTGGTGCTGGATAATCTGTAATTGGGAACTGGATTGCCCAAGGTTCTATGAGGTAATTAAAGGGATTTGTACAGTGAGTTTCGACTTCAGAGGTAATTTTAACCGTGAGTTTGTTTGTAGGCTGTGTAAACCACAGTTTGATAGTATTATTTCCTTCCCAATCTAGCACGTCAGAAACTCCAGCTGGTTCGGGGGTGACTTCTAAGGAAAAAGCCCGGAGGGACTGAAACCCACAAGAGCGCGATCGCAGCCTAACTATATGAGGATCTAAATCAACAGGTCTGCTATAAGTATAAGTAGTGATATGAACAATTTTGTAGAGCATTTGTTAGTTGTTAGTTGTTAGTTGTTAGTTGTTGGTTGTTAGTTGTTAGTTGTTAATTGTTGGTTGTGTAATTATAGCAACCGCCAAGGCGTTTAAGAAACTCTGAATTGCTCAAGCAATTCTCTTTCCTCTTCCCTTCTTCCCTTCTTCCCTTCTTTCCCTAGCCCCTAGCCCCTAGCCCCTAGCCCCTTCTTCCCCTAGCCCCTTCTTTCCCTAGCCCCTAGGAGTTTAAGTTCTTCAGGGTCAAGTTCGCGCCATTGACCGGGTTCTAAACCATCTAAGCTTAGGTGCGCGATCGCAACTCTTACTAGCCGCAAAGTAGGGAAACCAATCGCCGCAGTCATTCGCCGTACCTGACGGTTTCTCCCCTCTGTAAGGGTCATTTCTAACCATGCAGTGGGTATGTTTTTGCGAAACCTGATCGGCGGATCGCGTGGCGGTAATAGCGGTTCTTCCGATAATAGCTTGACTTTTGCCGGTCGAGTGCGATAATTCTGAATAGTAAGGCCCGATCGCAGATCTGAGATCGCATCTTCACTAGGAATTTTTTCTACTTGTACCCAATAAGTGCGCGGGTGAGCAAATTTTGGATCGCTTAGTCGATGCTGCATTTGCCCATCATCTGTTAAAAGTAACAGCCCTTCGCTATCTCTGTCCAGCCGTCCTATAGGATAGACAGAAGGAATGGGTATGTAATCTTTGAGGGTGCTACGTTTGTTCTCACTTTCGGTGTCCGTGAATTGGGTTAAAACATCGTAGGGCTTATAAAAGAGAATATAGCGGTAAGAAGGCATCTTAAATTATAGATCCTGATATAAATCCTATTAAGATAAAACAATGCGATCGCGACCCTGCTCTTTAGCTCGATAAAGGGCCTTATCCGCTGCCAAGATCATCAACTTTACGGAAACCTCGCTATCTGCAACAGTAGTGGCTATGCCCATACTCAAAGTAACGTACTTGCTAACGCTTGACTTAGCATGGGGTAGTCTGAGAGATTCCATTTCACAACGAATAGCTTTAGCAGCACGTAAGGCAGAAGCGCTATCCCTATTAGGTAAAATCACCGCAAATTCTTCTCCACCGTAACGCGCCGCCAAAAATAGGTTTTCGTCCTCAGAAACTTTTCCCGTATCCCACTCTCCAACACGGCGTAAACATCTTTCAACGGAACGATTAAGAGCAGCAGCAACCTTTTTCAAACAGGAATCGCCTGCTTGGTGTCCGTAGGTATCATTATAAAGCTTGAAAAAGTCAACATCGCACAGAATTAATGATAGTGGGGTTTGATCGCGCTGCGATCGCGCCCATTCGCACTCCAGATATTCATCAAAGCAGCGACGGTTAGGAATTAGCGTTAAACCGTCCAAAGTAGCGATCCGCTTGAGTTCTTGATTAGCATCCCGTAATCTTTGATAAAGTTCAGCTTGGCTGATCGCGATCGCCAACTGCGCCGCCAACTGTTTGAGCAAATCCATTTCCTGCGGTTGCCAGTGCCGCGAACCCTTACAATGGTGAGCAACTAACAATCCCCAAGGTTGAGAGTTGGCAAGTTTTGAGTTTTGAGACTGCTTAGTTGCACTTGCAACGCCTCCCAGTTTTAAGTTATAAGAGTCAGAGGTACCCCCCTGCACCCCCACACCCCCGCTCTCCTGCTCAAAAGCTCCTGTACCACCCAATCCCTGTAGCGCGATCGGCATCACTAAATTCGCTCTCACTTGAAACTGAGCGAGTAAATCAACATAAGACTGAGGTAAATCTGCCTGATAAATATCCTCAACTGCTTGGATTTGACCGCCAACAAACATAGACTTAGCAAACCCAGCATCAAGAACCTTGACATCTAGCATCGGCTGCCAATCTAAACCTACCGATTCCACAGCCACTATCCTACTTCCATCCGGTTCGCAGCGGTAAATTAATACTCGATCTGTCTGCAAAAATTCCCTTACTTCCGCGACTGCTACACTCAGAATACCCCTAAGATCGAGAGACGAACGGATACGCTGAGCAATCTTGCTAATCAGCCGCTCCCGTTCAGCTTGCTGCCTGCGTTCCTCTTCCAAGCGTTTGCGTTCGGTAATATCTTCAACAGTTCCCTCATAGTAAAGCGCCGTTCCATGCCTGTCGCGAACCGCACGGGCATTCTCGGAAATCCAGATCACCGTACCGTCAGAGCGGTAAACTTGGGATTCAAACCCCGACACCGCATCATCTTCTTGCAGTCGCCGGATGAACTCGGTGCGGCGATTTGGTTCTACGTATAACTGTCGCTCAATATCAGTCAAGCGTACCATCAATTCCTGTGGCGTAGAATAGCCGTAAATCCTGGCTAAAGCGGGATTAGCATTCAGATAATGACCGTCAATCGTAGTCTGAAAAATCCCTTCCAGGGCATTTTCAAACAAGCTGCGGTATTTCTCCTCAGCTTGCCGCTGAGCTTCTTGGGCTTCTACGCGGTGGGAGATATCGCGGTAAGCACTCAAAAATAGGCTGCGGTTTTTATACTGCATTAAGGATGTCGATACCAAAAGCGTTTTCTGCTTGCCTTCTTTAGTAACGATCGCTGTTTCTACATCCCGAAACCCCGCTGTAATTACCATCTCCCTGATGCCATTCAAGGCAGCAGCGTGAGCATGAGGGTCAGGATACAGCAACCGCAGGAAATCTCCGGCAATTTCAGCTTCAGTTTTGCTATAACCCGTCAGCTCCTCCATCCTGGAGTTATATATGATAAAGTTTCCATCCGCGTCGCTGAGGGTAATGCCTTCTCCAACAGTTTCGATGACTGTGGATAGCCTTTGAGCCCCTTCTATAATTTCTTCCTGGGCTTGTTTGTGGGGAGTAATATCTTCGTAAGTGATGAGGATACCAACAACGTTTCCATCTGTGTCGTGCAGAGGGATTTTGTTAGTATCTAGCCACGCCAGTTGACCGTTTGCTTGCAGTTGGGGTTGAAGAATGCGGTATTGGGGGGTATCTGTTTCCATTACACGCCGATCGCCTTTGCGAAATGACTCAGCTTGCTCTTTTGTCCAAGGTAAATCCCAGTCTGTAAGTCCGATGATGTCTTGACAAGAAGCCAAACCTGCATCGGCAGCAGCAGTACGATTACAACCTAAGTAAACGGAGTTTCTATCTTTCCAGCAGATGGCTTGGGGAATATTATCAATTACCAATTGTAGCATTTCCTGTGACTGCCGTAGGGCTGACACTACTTGTTTGCCCTCGCTGATGTCGATACCCAATTCCATAACTAACTGTGAACCATCAATGTCTGTAAAAGGGAAGTTGTAGCTTTGATAAGTTCTGCCATCAAATCGCGTCCATTCCCAAGTAGCAGTTTTTTTGATGTCGAAAACTTCGGTATTCATACAGCTAGGAAAAGGTGGCGTAGGCATCCCTAAGCATCGCTCTCGATCGCCATTAGGACTAATATCCGTAACGCCGCCTTCTAGGCGGTATCCTAATCTTCCAGAGAGCGGCGTTACGTAAGTCCTAACCACTTTAGCAGTTGCTATATCTTCAATTACTGCAATATTATACTCAGGGCGCATCATTGCATCGCGCACTATTGAAACTGTTAAGTTCACCCAAACCAGAGAACCATCTTTTCTGATCAAGCGTTTTTCCAGGGAATAACTCTGAATTTGATTTGCTAAACAAGCTTGTCTAAAATTTTCGTTAGCTTCCAAATCCTCTGGGTGACTAATTTGCTGAAATCTCATTTCCAGCAATTCTGATTCGCTGTAGCCAACTATTTCGCAAAATCGCCGATTGACTCGGATGAACTTATCTTGAGGATTGACATTCGAGATTCCGACTGCCCCTTGCTCAAAGATAGCAGGGAACTGTTCTGATATTTCAGGATCTAGTTCTTCCGTTGATTGGTTGCTACAGCTAATTTCTTGTTCAAATTGTGAATTATTAAACATCAATTCGGCAGTGCGTTCTGCTATCAGTTCGTTGATGCGGTTGCGGTATTTTTTCAATTCTTCCTCAAGCTGCTTACGCTCGGTTATATCTAAACTTGTACCGACGTATCCGATCGAAGTCCCCTCCGCTGTCTGCTGGGGGACTCCAGTATCTAGAATCCAGCGGTATTCTCCATTTCTGCACCTGATGCGATATTCAGCTTGAAAGTCCGATCCCACCTCGATTGCTTGGCGGTATGCTGCTAAGCACTGCTGCAAATCTTCTGGGTGAACGCTTTTTTCCCAAGCACTTTCCAGTGTTTCTCCCAAACTGCGATCTGTAAACTCTAAGCACCGTTGATTTAAAAATGTATATCGGCTGGATGCGTCTGACATCCATATCACTACTGGTAAAGCATCCGCTAGGAAACAGATGTGTTCAATCCGACGCGGAATTGCTTGGCTCTCGGCTCGGCACCACTCTATATCTGAGTTGAGATCGTGTACTTTAGAAACGCAAGAATTAGTTTCTGTCTCAGGATAATGGTAGTTTGCGCGAGTTTGCATGCGGATGAGAGAAGCCCGCTGGACACCCATACCCTTCAGGGATTGGGAAGAAAGCGGGGCGGGGTTTACCGCTTTCCTAATCAATGGTGGTGTACGCAGTTGCCCAATTTTTAGGGATGTGTTGCGATCTAGGCTCAAATCGTCTCTATTTCGCTTTGCGCTTTTGAGCTGGCAGATTTGGGTGAGATAAGTCTAACAGATTTGCCTAATTCTTGACATCTTAGCAAGAGAATACCAAGATTTTTTTACCATATTTTTTGTCTTCGATCTACCGATATCGCTCCTATTGTTCTTTTTTTACCTGAGTTAGCCTTAAATCCAGAACTATTCTCTAAATTTTAAACTTTTCAGGTAAAAATTTTATAATTAAGAATTAAAAAATTAGAATTAAAACGCAATTTTTGAAATTAATAAAAAATCTGTATCACTGACTACTGAATAGCAATTAATATTATAAAAATTCTACTTTCAGTATAGCGACCCCCTTCCTTACTTCCCCCTTCGTTCTTACTTCGTTCTTCCCTCTTCCTTCAGCAAATTTGGACTACAGTGCGATCGCGCCCTTCCTGTTTTGCCTGATAAAGAGCTTTATCAGCCGCAGCAATCAGTCCTTCCCTAGAAACTGAGGAAATCGATAGCCATTGCTTCCCAGGAAAACTAGCCACACCTAACGAGACAGAAACGAACTCACTAACTTTAGAGCTAACGTGAGGTATTTGCAAAACACCAATCCGGCGACGAATATCCTCTGCAACCTCAAGAGCCCGCTGTTTCTGGGCGCAAGGGAGAATCACCGCAAATTCCTCCCCTCCATAACGGGCTGCAAAATCCCCCGGTTGCTGTCTGGCCTCATTAATAGCCAAGGCTACTTTTTTCAGACAC
Source organism: Kamptonema sp. UHCC 0994 (assembly GCF_029167235.1). GTDB lineage: Bacteria > Cyanobacteriota > Cyanobacteriia > Cyanobacteriales > Microcoleaceae > Kamptonema. Next base: position 7,044 of record NZ_JARFTR010000146.1, read on the forward strand.
TCGTCCCCAGCTTGATGTCCATAAGTGTCGTTATAGAGCTTAAAAAAGTCAACATCACATAAAATTAGGGAGATTGGGCCACCATTTCGTAGCGATCGCAGCCATTCATATTCGAGATATTCATCAAATTGACGGCGGTTGGCCAATCCTGTAAGTCCATCCATAGAAGCCAGACGCTGTAACTCAGCATTCGCCGCTTCCAACCGCTGATAGAGTTGAGATTGTTGGATCGCGATCGCCCCCTGAGCAGCCAAACGCTCTACAAATCTGATTTCTGCTGGTTGCCATCGGCGGGATTGCGAACAATGATGAGCAATTAACAATCCCCAAAGCTTAGGCTCGCTGGTGGGGGAACCCTTAAGTGACGGGGCGGAGGGTTGGGGAAGATTAGAGGCGAGGGGCAAAGGAGAAGTCTCGTTTTCCGCATCTCCCAATCTCCCCATTTCCAGAGTTCCCCAATTTCTCTGTTCCCTAATAACAATAGGAACAATCATGCTGGCTCTCACTTGAAGCTGAGCCAAAAAATCTTTGTGACATTCAGAGATATCAGCAGTGTAGATATCCTCAATAGTATGGATACGCCCATGCTTATAAAGTTCGGCATACTGTTCGCTAAAGCAATAATTTTCGATAGTTGTTCCCAGGACAGATATCCAAGGAAATACCACAGATTCCACCACCATCACCCCTTTTTTCTCAGGATAAAAACGGTAAATTAGTACCCTATCGGTTTGGAGAAATTGCCTGACCTCAGCCACCGTAGTATTGAGAATTACGTCCAGATTCAAGGAATAGCGAATGCGCTCCAACATTCTAGCCATCAAACGCTCTTGCTCGTTCTGCTGCTGCAATTCCTTGATCAGTTGTCCGTTTTGCAGTAGGCGGCGCACGCGCTGTCGTAAAACTGCCCAGTGAATCGGTTTGGTGACATAATCAGTAGCGCCAGCGGCAAAAGCGCGATCGACGGATTCTGGATCGTCAAGTCCCGTAATCATTAACACAGGTGTACGTTCGCGCGGTGCAGAAAGGGGAAGCAAAAAAGAAGTATTTAGCTGTTCCTGTTGCCCTTTGGCTTTCTCTTCCTCGGTAAGAAGTTTTTGCAATTCGCTACAGCAGGTAAAGCCGTCCATTACTGGCATGATGGCATCAAGCAGGATGATATCTGGCCAACGCTTGGAACATTTCTCTAAGCACTCTTTGCCATCACTAGCCTCAATGACTTGATAGCCTTGTTTTTCCATTGCGCGGCGCAGCAGAACCCGCATGGACTTTTCGTCGTCCACCACGAGAATGAGTGGCGAATCTTTCTCTATGGGGGTGTTAATCATTTACTAAGAAGGAAGAAGGAAGAAGACTGTTAACTGTTAACTGTTAACTGTTAACTGTTAACTGTTAACTGTTAACAAGCTGTTTTAATGCTAAAGAATTGATTCTAGGCATTGTAAACGGAGTATTTTTAGTGCTTGCCTTGTTTTTTGATATTCAGTTTCCAGCTCGAATATTAAGGGCTGAACTTCGGGGGGTAGGGATAATATCTTTTCGGCTTCTGCAAATTTAGATTGGACACAATTACGAGCTATTGCTTCAAGTTTTTTGCATAGTTTAGACAATTGAACTGCCCCAAAAGTAGCACTACTTGATTTAAGAGTATGGGCGGCTGCGTAGAGATCTGCTGCATTTTGACTACGGTTTGCGGTCTGGAGGTATTGTAACATTTTGAGCGAGTCTTCGAGGTAGCAATCTATCATTTCTACAAGGACAGAAGAGGTATCACCTCCCAGCATTTCTTCTAAAGATTGCAATACCTTGGGGTCAAGAATACAGGGAGAAATTGGAGGGTTTGCTGCTACCAGAGTATCGTCAACTGTTGTTAATGAAACTAGCTTCTGAGATTTATTGAGTGCGTTATTGAGTGCGGTTCTCATTTCCTCCAATTTTATTGGTTTGCTGAGATAGTCGTCCATACCTGCACTGATACAATTTTCGCGATCGCCGAGCATGGCGTTAGCAGTGACGGCGATAATCCAAGGCTTAGGGAAGGATGAAGGGGGGGGATTTTCAGGTTTAATACTACTGATTTTATCTGCTGGCAATGGCCATTCTGAGGCAATGCGGCGTGTGACTTCTAATCCGTCCATTTTTGGCATTTGCACATCCATAAGTATAACATCGTAGGGTCGCGATCGCAAAGCACTGAGCACTTCTAAGCCATTGGTAGCTAGATCAGCAGTGCATCCGAGCCGCTGTAATAGCCGCAGAGCGACTTTTTGGTTAACTGCATTGTCTTCTGCTAGTAGGATTCGCAGGTTGCTAAGAGTTGGCTGGTTGGTATTTGGTTTTGGGGTGGAATTCTCAACTGGAATCACCTTAGATTTTTGTGCAAAAATTTGGAGTAAAATACTATAAAAGTAAGAGTGTTTAATTGGTTTGTTAAGAAAAGCAGTAATATTAAGGTTTGCGATCGCAGTGGGAGCCTTACCAATACGAGTTAGTAATATCAAAGGCAAATTGGTAAGTTCTAGCTGTTGGCGAATGGTTCCGGCAAGGGTTAAGCCGTCCATTTCTTGCATTTCCGTACTCAGAATAGCTAAGTCAAAATTTGGTTCTGTCTGTAGTTTTTCCAAGGCTTCAGCACTGTGGGTAGCAACGGTGGGAAACATTCCCCAGTTGCGGGTTTGTAGGGTTAAAACCTGTTGGTTGATGGGGTGACTTTCAACTATTAGCAGTCGTTTTCCAGCTAGTTGGGGATAAGGCAAGTTTGTCTGTTGGGGTGCGATCGCGCTTGGCGATCGCACTTCTACTGTGAAATAAAATACTGAACCTGGGGTTGAGGGGCACAGGGGCACAGGGGCACAGGGGCACAGGGGCAAAGGGACTGGCGGGAGATTTCTGTCTTCCATCTCCCCTCGCCCAAAATCTTCCTCGCTCCCCCGCTCCCCCGCTCCCTCGCTCCCCCGCTCCCCCGCTCCCTCGCTCCCCTGCTCCCCCGCTCCCCTGCTCCCCTGCTCCCCCGCTCCCCATTCCCCAGGTGGATTTCCGGCGATCGTTCCTCTGCTTTCAACCCAAATCCTACCATCCATGAGCTCGCATAAGCGTTGGCTGATAGCGAGTCCTAGTCCTGTCCCGCCGTACTGTCGGGTAGTGGAGGAATCAACTTGGCTGAAGGGTTTAAACAAGCGATCCATCCTGTCAGCAGGAATACCTATGCCTGTATCTGCGATCGCGAAGAGTATTTCGCAGATTTGTTCTGCCTCTGTGGGCGACTGATGAGCGATCAACTGTGAATGCCCCCTGTGTACTGACACTACGACTCCACCATTATGAGTAAACTTGACTGCATTACTAAGTAAATTTACTAATATTTGTCGTAGTCTGGTGACATCTCCCAGAATAATCTTCGGTATTTGCGGATCGATGATGTTACCTATTTCTAAGTGTTTTTCCGTAGCTTTGGAGGCGACGAGATCTATCGCGCTCTCAATACAGGCTTGCAACTCAAAGGGTTCTTTTTCTAGGTCGAGTTTGCCGGATTCAATTTTGGAAAAGTCTAGAATGTCATTAATAATTGTCAGTAAAGCTTGACTGCTACTGCGGACTGTTTCGGCACATTCTTGCTGATCGGGATTAAGGGGGGTTTCCAGCAGTAAATCGGTCATACCGATCACAGCGTTCATGGGAGTACGAATTTCGTGGCTCATGGTAGCGAGAAATTCGCTTTTGGCGCGGTTGGCTAATTCTGCGGCGAGTCGGGCTTGTTCTAGGGCTTTGTTTTGTGCGGCGAGTTTGCTGCGGGCTTGCTTTTCTTGTTGTAGTAGTTGAGCTTGAGCCAGGGCAATTCCGACTTGTGCGGCGACGGCTTCGAGCAATTCAATTTCACCGATTGTCCACTGGCGTTGGCGATCGCATTGATGCAAGCCGATAGCGCCGTTGGGTTCCCCTTGGTAGGAGGTGCGGATTGCCAAGATGGATTTGACTTGCAATTGTTCGTAGGGAATAAATTTGTCTTGTAGCAAGGGGTCAACGGTGATATCAAAGGAGGCGATCGCTTGGTCTTGAGCAAGCACTTTCTGGGCGTGAAGGTTGCCTGTGACAGGAATTTCGACATCCAGCAGGGATTGATATCCCGGCTCTAGATATTCTGCCACGCGGCGTAAATGAGGATGGGGTGCGATCGCATAAACGCTAATAATACAGCGACTCACGCCAAAGGCATGACCGATCTGGGTGGCTGCTGTCTGAAAAATTTCTTTGGGATCTAGGCTTTGACGAATTTCGCTGGTAATTTTCCCCAGTAGTAAGCTGCGCTGAAATTGTTGGTGTAAGGCTTCTTGAGCTGCAAACCCGATCGTCGCGCTGGCTAAGACGTTGGCCGCAGCTTGCAGAAAGTGAACGTCATCTGTAGTGAAGGTGCGTTTTTTAGTGGAATGGGTGGCTAAAATGCCGAAGGGTTGGTTAATTCCTGGGATTTGAACGCTGGTGCAGGCTCGTAGGATTGTGTTTGCTAATGGCTGTAAGCAGTCAGTGAAAGGGGTTTCTGTGGTGATATCTTCGACAATTACAGGTTCGCCAGAGTTCAAAGTAAAGGCAAAGGGGGAATTGTCGTTAGCGGCGGCGATCGCTACACCGATGAGCTCTTGGGGCCAGCCAAATCCTACTCGCAGTAATAAATTCTGGGTTTCTGGCTGATATTCTAAGATTTGACAATACTCTACTTGCAGGGTAATCGCAGTCAGGGTGACTGTTTCATTCATCAGGTGGGAAGGGGGAATGCCAGCTAGGGCTCGCTGGCCGAGTTGAGCGATGGCGGCTGAGGCGCGGGCTTGGATACCGAGTTTTTGTTCTGCGCGTTTGCGATCGCTGATATCCCGCAAAATTAGGGTAAATACTGATTCGTTTTTTAACTCCAGTTGGGAAATTGACGCTTCAGCGGGGAAGTCGTTACCGTCTTTGCGTCTGGCTGTTATCTCAGCCCGGTTTCCTTTGGTGTTTTGGGAAGCTTCAAGGGGTAGTAAGGTTTGGTTTGTGCTATTTCTGAAGCCCTGGTTCGGAAATAGTAGGTTTAGGGGTTCCCCTAATACTTCACTGGCGCTATAGCCGAAAATTTGTTCGGCACCTCGGTTAAACAGTTGAATTTGTTGGTTTTCGCCTACGGAAATAATGGCATCTTGGGCAAGGTCGAGAATTCCGACTAGGCGAATTTGGGAAGTTAATAAAGCTTCTTCTACTGAGGCGTTGCTGGCGATTTGAGCTTCTAATTTTTGAATAATCGAGAAGGCGGCCGACTCGCTGTTAATACTGCTGTTGGATGCTGAATTTGTGGCTGTAGAACTGATGGGCGGGTTTGTAAGGATGCTCTGTGGGTGGGATAATTGAGCGGTAAACTCGCTCCTAGAATTTTGTTCTAAACTAGCTTCCTCTGTGGGTTCTGAGATTTGGCGATCGCTGATATTTTGTATTTTTGGGCTAATGGGTGAGTCAGCGTAAGCAAAGTCAGCCCCAGGCATCGCGCTTTCCAGTGGTGGGTTGAGAGTTTCTTGCTGGACTAGACTGGTTTTAGCGATCGCATAAGCTGCGGCGATCGAAAGTACAGCGGTGAAAGCAGCACTTAATGTTGTTAACCAATTGGCGGAAGGGGAAAGTTGGGAGATTTCCAGCAAGTTGCTTGTACAGGCGGCGCTACTGAAGGCTGCTAACATCCAGACAACCCAATTGTAGGGCAGGTTTCGCCGCTTCCAGGCAAAATAAACTAGGGACAGGGCGATCGCGCCATTACCCAAGACAAGTAGGGAATAGGGGGTAGTAGTCAGAGAAAAAGATGATACCTCTGTCCCAGAACGCTGAGGAGGACTAAAATTGAAGAATGAAAAAATAGTTATCAAAAATTCCATTAAAATAATTCCTCCTGCTAGACAGGCAAAAATCTTTCTATTATTTATTAGGACTTACTCTGATAGTACAGTAGCTCTCTAGGCGGTTATGACACCGCAAGTAAGGGCGGCGTTAGAGATACTTTGCGTAAGTCCTGATTTATTCTGAAGTATCGACTCGTCAGCCTCTAGGCGAGGAAAATCTAAATCACCTAATTTTAATGCCGAAATCTCCGATTCAGCGCACAAAAGCCATTCACCGAGTCTGCATCACCTTGGGAACCCGCCCAGAGGCGATTAAACTCGCCCCAGCGATCCAAATGTTCAAAAATTCGCCATCCTTTGATACCCAGGTAATTTTAACTGGTCAGCACCGCGAAATGGTTGAGCAAGTGATGCAGCTATTTGACTTTAAGGGCGATCGCGATTTAGCGATCATGCAGCACCAGCAAACTCTTACAGACATTACTTGCCGAAGTTTGCAAGGCTTAGAAGGATTATTTAAAGAATTGCAACCAGAAATTGTATTGGTACAAGGTGATACCACAACTGCTTTTGCTGCTGCCCTAGCTGCATTTTACCAAAAAATTCCCGTAGGTCACGTAGAGGCGGGGCTCCGTACTGACGATTTATTTAATCCTTACCCGGAGGAAGCGAACCGCCGCCTAATTTCACAGCTAACTCAGCTACACTTTGCTCCTACTTTGTTAGCAGTAGAAAATCTAAAAAAATCAGGAGTTGTCGGTGCAATTCACCATACTGGAAATACTGTAATTGATGCTTTACTTTCAGTAGCAAAGCGACAGCCTGAGTGTAATATTCCTAATTTAGATTGGAATCAATATCGCACAATTTTAGCAACTGTTCATCGCCGGGAAAATTGGGGCGAACCGCTAGCAGGAATTGCCCAGGGATTTATCGAAATTTTAGATAAATTTCCCGATACAGCGTTACTTTTACCTTTGCATCGTAATCCAGTTGTCCGCGAACCTTTACAAGCTATTTTAGGTGAGCATCCGAGAGTTTTCTTAACAGAACCTTTGGATTATGCAGAACTGGTAGGAGCGATTCAGCGCTGTTATTTAATTCTTACTGATTCGGGTGGATTGCAGGAGGAAGCGCCTAGTTTAGGTAAGCCTGTTTTAGTATTACGAGAAACTACGGAAAGACCAGAGGCAATTGAGGCTGGAACTGCTAAACTTGTTGGTACTAATTCCAGTAAAATTGTCGCAGCAGCAGCAGAGTTACTCAGTGATTTAAAGGCATACAATGCAATGGCAATGGCAATTAATCCCTTTGGCGATGGAATGGCCGCAGAACGAATTTTGAAAATTGTTCAAGAGTATTTTTTTAGTTGTTAGTTGTTAGTTGTTAGTTGTTAGTTAACAACTAAGTAGTCGGACATAACGCAGCCATGTCATTGCGAAGGTCACGAAGTGAAGTGAAGCATAAGCCCTTCGGGCAGGCTACGCCAACGCAGGGTTTTGGGATTGCTTCGCTTGGCTCGCAATGACATTATTTATTTTTGTACAACTACTTAACAGTTAACAGTTAACAGTTAATGATTGACAACTGCTCCACGATATATAATTATTGACATTGATTTTAGGAGAAACTTATTATGGGATGGGATGTGAATATTGAGATCAAAGATCCAGATATATATATTAAGCAAGTACCAACTATTACTAAACATATCCCTCATTCAAAAGATTATAAAATTCAATGGAGACTTGCAAAATTAAAGAACTTCGAGCTCCTTAATGTTATTTGGGAAGCTGGTAGTACATATACCGCAGGATATACCTTTCCCGGCAAAATTGTTTTCACATTTTCAGACGGCGATCATATCTTAAAAGTTGGGTCTAAAGAACTCCTAGTCAACCAGAAACATCTGGTAATGAATCAGCCAGGAATCGAGATAATCCGTATGCGGCACTCATCCAAATATAATGCAATATCAATTTATATAGATGAAGCTAGATTTTTAACTGAATTGAGCAAATATATGGACAATTCCCCCGAACGTCCCAAAGTAATGCAAGTTATAGATCGTAGCACTATTTATGGTCGTTCCCTGTATCAAATGGTAATGACACTCTGGAATTTGATTGAAACTAACGGACATCCAATAGTAATTGAAAATCTAGAAATTGCCATTTTCTCAACCTTAGTACAAGGTACATCTTTCGGCAATTTAGATAACTCAAATATCAAGGTATCGGAGACAGGAATCGCTCGCGTGCGGGAGGCTGCTGAATACATTCGAGCAAATATAAAAAAAGAGCTTACAATCGCACAAATCTCGGCTGCAATGAATTGTAGCAGTCGTTCTCTGCAAACAGCCTTTGCTCGTCATTATGGTATTTCTCCCACTCAATTCCTGCGAAATATCCGACTTGAAGCTGCTCGTATAGAGTTAATGGAGGGTAACAAAACGATTACAGAAATTGCTTTTGAATATGGTTTTTATAATCCGGGTCGCTTTACAAAATACTTCCACCAGCACTTTGGGAAAAAGCCTTCAGACATTTTGCGAAACTAATCTTTCGCAATTTGACTAGCGGTACTAGGAAATAGCAAGTTATAAATTTTATGTTGAAATAAATTAACACGCAGGTTAACGGATATGGAATTATCAGCAATCGACATAGGAATGCCTTCTGATATCGCTCAAGCGACTGAAAGCAATGATATATTTTTCTTCAATCAACTGCCTGCCAACCAGATTAGTTCACTTGCTAATTCACCGGGAAAAGACATTATTATGCTCTTAGGAGGTGATGACTGGGTAACGAATAACGAAGAGAGTCGCACTTATTACGGCATGGCAGGAAATGATACGATTATTGGATTAGGAGGTAACGATCTCTTCTTAGGTAATGCTGGAAACGATTTACTCTGTGGAAATCAAGGCTCCGACACGCTTTCGGGTGGTCAAAACGAGGATACACTTATCGGTGGTAAAAGTAACGATATCCTTAATGGCGACATCGGTAACGATATTTTATTAGGAGATTTAGGTGATGATGTTCTTACAGGGGGAGGCGGAAACGATACATTAACTGGAGGAGATGGCGGTGATATTTTTGTCATATCTAAGGGTGAAGGTATCGATCTAATTACGGACTTTCAAAACGGTGTTGACTTTATCCAACTTAATCCCTCTCTAACTTTTAAGGATCTCGCCATTACCACAACAAATTCAGGTCAAGTATTAGTGACTGATAAGATTACCAATCAATCGCTATTTGTGATTAGTGGTATTGCAGCTACCGACTTAACCGCCGCAGATTTTCTTACAGGCACTTCTGACAGTATCCCCGATCCTTTCGGAGAGAAATCTTCTACTAAGTATGAAGCATTCCTCAGTCCTCAACAAGAACCTGGGGAAGCGATTGTATCGGACGCGAAAGGATATGGTAGCCTTAGTTTCCCTAAAAATCTAAGTTCCCTCAAGGTTGATGTTCAAATATCTGGTGTCGATGTTTCAGAAATTACTGCATTCCATATCCACTGCGGCCCTCCTGGTGTGCTTGGGCCGATTGTTGTCGATTTCGGGCAATTCGGAACTTTTGATAAGACGATTGTAGATGGTAAATTTTCCGCCTCAATCTCGAATGAAAATATTACTTTTATCGATTCTCCACCTGATTTAACTTCTAGTGCCATTCAAAGTCCCGCTCAAGGTTTGACTTCTCAAACAAGCCAAGCTATTGAACAACTTCCTGACAATACCGATCGAAAATCTGCTCATTTAGGTGTCATTCACAATCATGATGAAGGTTTGCCAGAATCAGTCCAACCTACTTCACAAGTTCCTGGCAATACCCCTAGCCTACCTGGTAATTTACCTACAAGTGCGCCTCAAATTCCTAATCAAGGTTTGCCAGAATCAGTCCAACCTACTTCACAAGTTCCTGGCAATACTCCTAGTCTACCTGGTAATTTACCTACAAGTGCGCCTCCAGTGATTGATGAAGGTCAAACTCCCTCAATTCCTGACAATGTTCCTCGCTTACCTGAAGGTTGTCCGGTGGAAATTGGCCTGCCCGGTCAAGTCAATACTGTTGCTGGAATAGAAGCAGTAGCACGACGAGGTGCGCTTTATTTCAACCTCCACACAGAGGAACACTCATTCTATGGCGAAATGCGAGGTCAAATTTATCCAGCACAGGGGTAATATACTTTTCTAAACTTAGTTTTTACCCGATAAAGCCTCCTTAAAAATGGGCTTGGGGAGAGAGCATCTCGATACTGTATGAAAACTGAATCCGCTCTCTCTCCCTTACTTTCAATTATCTCCAATTAATTTAAAGTCTCCACAAACAATCAAACTTAATTTTTTTCTGATTTTAGCTGAGCATCAGAGTTCCCACAGGGGTTCTATAACAGATTTGACAAATTACCAATTATGCGTTAACAGTGAACGGTGAACAGTTAACTGTTACTTTTTTGTGGGATACTATTCCACCAATGGCAGATTAGCCTGAAAAAACATAACATAAGTTGTCTCTAAAAACAAAAAATGGAAAAACTTAAGGAACAAAGAAACCAACTCCCCAACTCAGGCAAATCTAGCGACGGTCGAGCGATCGCAGCCCCGAAAACCCCTCTGGGCTTACTTTCCCCTACCTTGAAAAAACTAATCTGGGCCGCAGGCGTAGCCTCGCTATGCGCTAGCTGTCAAAGCCCCCAAGCCCCTTCCGCCTCAACAACTAGCTCTACTAGCGTTGCTAGTCCCGCCGATCCTAATACTCTCAAGATAGTTTCGATGTTGCCAATGACCGGCAGTTCTCAGGGACAGACTCAAACGATGGTCAATGGTATTAAGCAAGTTGTGGATGAGGCAAACTCAACGGCTTGCGATGGTAAACTCAAGATCCAATTTGAGCAATTTGATGATGCCACAGCAGCGACGGGGAAATGGGACCCGGCACAGGTGACGGCGAACGCTAACAAAGCTGTGGCTGATGGTAGTGTTGTTGCAGTTATCGGTCACTTCAACTCAGGTGCAGCTAAGCTGTCTATTCCCATTCTAAATCAAGCTAACTTAGTAATGGTTAGTCCCGCTAATACTTATCCCGGCTTGACTAAACCAGGGAAGGGTACGCCCCAGGAACCTAATGTTTATTACCCGACCGGCAAACGCAACTACGTTCGTGTCGTACCTGCTGATGACCTTCAAGGAAGTGTCGGTGCTAAGTGGGCTAAATCTTTAGGAGTACAAAAAGTCTATATCCTCGACGACCAAGAACTTTATGGCAAAGGATTGGGAGACATTTTCGAGAAAACAAGCAAAGAAATTGGCTTAGAAGTTCTAGGACGTGAAGGAATTGACAGGCAGGCTGCTGATTATAAAGCTTTGATGACTAAGATTAAGGCTTTGGGGCCAGATTTGATCTACTTTGGTGGCATTACTCAGAATAACGCCGGACAGTTAATTAAGGACATGAGAAATGTTGGGATGACTGCTGATACAGTCAAGTTCATGGGGCCTGATGGTACTTATGAGAAAGCGCTAATTGATGCTGCTGGTAAAGATGCTGAAGGAGTTTATGCCACATTTGGAGGAGTCCCAGCAAAAGAATTGACTGGTGCAGGAAAAACTTGGTACGAAAGTTACAAACAAAAATACAATTCTGAACCAGAAGCTTATGCTGCTTATAGCTACGAGTCGGCTAAAGTGGTTCTGGATGCGATTAATAAAGTCTGCAAAAATGACCGGGCTGCTATCCGTGATGCAGTGATGGCAACTAAAGACTTTAACGGGTTACTCGGAACTTGGAGTTTTGACGCTAACGGTGACACTAGCATTACTACGATGTCGGGAAATGTCGTTAAAGATGGGAAGTGGGAGTTTGTGAGCGTGCTCAAAGATGAATAATTGTTTGTTAACTGTTAACTGTTAACTGTTAACTGTTCCCAGCTACCAAAGGCATTGGGAGCTAACAATTACAGCACTTACGCAAAAGCATCCGTAACGCCGCCAT
>NZ_JARFTR010000103.1 GCF_029167235.1 Kamptonema sp. UHCC 0994
GGTTAGGGCACCGCCTAGAAGGCGGCGTTACGTTCAACAAATAAAGTTGTCCTAACCGTCCTGGCGGTTGCTATAATTAAACTTTTAATTACCTATGACTAGCCCCACAGCAACTTTACTAATTTCTTGTCCAGATAGACGCGGACTTGTTGCTAAATTTGCGAATTTCATCTATGGACATAATGGCAATATTATCCACGCCGATCAACACACCGACTTTGCGGCTGGACTGTTCCTTACTAGGATAGAATGGCAATTAGAAGGATTTGATTTATCTAGAGAAGAAATAGCACCCGCTTTCAGCGCGATCGCGCAACCCCTCGAAGCTAACTGGCAACTACATTTTTCCGATACAATACGGCGAATGGCTATTTGGGTAAGCCGTCAAGACCATTGTTTGTTAGACTTGATTTGGCGACAACAATCTCAAGAACTTTTAGCGGAAATTCCTTTAATTATCAGCAACCATCCTATGTGTTTGAGTGAGCAGAGCCAATAAAATATTATAATTGCAAAACCAAAGCTATTTTTCAACAGCCGGAGGTGTAAAGCGAATTTCGATACGTCTCCTAGTTGGATCGGGAGTGCGATCGCTTGGAGCATATTCTCCAGTAGGTAAAAATAGTTGTGCTGCTGAATAAGCACGGAATTTTAAACCTTGTAGTTGACCTGTTTTTTGTTGAACTGCTTGCAAATTTTTGACTACTGCTAAAGCCCGCATTAATCCCAAATCTGCATTAGAACCTGCTTTTAAATTACTGACAGATTCATTACCAATAGCTACACTTTCTAAGGTTTGATCGAGATTGCTAATCGGTGCTACTGTTTCTTGACCGTCAGTATGACCAATTATTTCTACAACATAGCCGGGATATTGCTTGGCAAAACTTTCAAGTTGATTGACTACGTTGTTATCGATAAATAAACGTAGACCCTCTGGTAAATCCGCTCGTCCGGCTTCAAATTTAAGAGGGCGTTTTTCAGAATCTATATCGGAGTCTTTAATGATAATTAAAGGTGGAGATTGTAAACTTTCTATTTTTCGCTGAAGTCCTTTAATTTCATTTTCTTTTTCATTAAGATAATTATTTTTTAGCTGCAATTCGGATTTTGAACTATTAAGTATTTGCGTAATCTCTGCGATTTCTCTTTGAGCTTTAGCCAGTTCGTCGCTTGTATTTTCTACTCTTGATTTTAAGAAGACAGATTTGACTAAAGCTAACAAGAGAAATAAATTGATAATCATAAAGGCGTTAGACATCAAATCCGTAAAAGCAGGCCAGATATTGAGGTCTTCATCTGAATTTATGGAATGGGGACGGCGACGCATAATTTAAAGTTCTCAGTTGTGGTTAAAATTTTACAGGACTTACGCACGATTACGTAACGCCGCCATCCTGGCGGTTTCTTTACCGCCAAGATGGCGGCGTTACTGATAGTTTTGGGTAAGTTCTGTTTTACTTATTCCTTCGGCATATTTTCTCGTTTTTCTAACTCTTTCAATATATTTTTATCGCTTATATGCCTATCTACAACCGGACTTTCTAAGTTTTCTTTTAATGTTTCTACCAACTCAGCAAGCTCATATTTTATGTCACTAAGATGGTTGACATATTCCTCAATACTTTCAGCGACAGCCTGGGATTGTAGTCTATTACTTTCAGCTTGATTATTCATAGTTTCTGCAACCCTAAAAGTCAAATTATCCATACTCTGATTAACCTGGTTTGTATGGTTATTGATAGTTTGTACTAACTTTGTTAACTCAACTTGCACTTTGTCTAAACTATCTACTCTAACCACGATTCGTTTCTGTAGCTTGTCAAGAGTTGTGACAGCAGACTCAAAACTTTGAGATCCTTGCTGAAATTTTGGAATAATCTGACTAAGCGATTGCTGATTAATTTGATGCAATTCTAAGACTTGTACTGAACTTTGATTAAGTCTACTAATTTCTGCTGTCATGTTTACCAACTGTTGACTAAAATCCTCAATTTGACTCAAGATATTGCCAAGAGATTGAACGCTATCAGCTAGACTTGACGAGGAATTAGAAAAGTTATTTTGAACATTAGCTAAATTAATTGTAGCTAGTGACAATTTTTGGGGAAAATCGTTTTTCTCAAAGGCTTTAGATACTTCGATAAATTTTCCAGCAGCTTCTTTCAATTCATTAGCACCTCTTGAGATTGAACCAGAAGCTTCAGCTAACCCTCCGTAAACTTGTTCGGCTAAATTAGCAGCCTTAAGGTTAGCTTCAATAATTTCTTGAATCTTATCTTTCAAAGCAGATTCTACACCCTCGCGGACAGTTTGACCAAATCTAGTTAAAAAGTTGTCAAAGGTATCTGCCATCCCTTTAACTACTTTATCAAGCCGAGTTTTCCCCTGTAGCGTTGGCTGATAAACATTATCTAAATAATCTTCTAAAGAGCTAATTAACTGTGACTTAGCTAAACCTGTATTCCAAATTAGATTAACCACAGTCAAGATGGAACTAAAAAATACTGCAATCAGACTGCTAATAAAGGCAATTCCCATCCCTTTCAGGGGTTCTTGCAATTCATTAAGTAATAAATCAATATTTTTACTTTCTTGAAGGGTTTGACTCAGACTAGATAAGTTAAGCGTAATTCCCAGAAAAGTTCCTAACAAACCAAAAGATAGCAACAGATTAGGTAAGATTCGACAAAAATAATCAACTCTATCGTAATTAAATGCTATCCCCAAAAACCTCAATTTTTGTTGACTATAAATCCCATCAATTAAAGCCGCTGAATTGACTTCTTCTAGATACTCGCTAGCAGCTTTAAATCTACTTTCCAAGTCTTCTACAATTCTCGGTTTCGAGCCTGCTTGGTTATCCTTCAGCAGCAATCTCACTTCTTTTGTCTTTTGCGCTAAATTGCCATAAAGACTAATTCGTTGAAGTGCAGCAAATAAAGCGGGTAAAATTACCAGCACTACAGTTGGAACAAGTAAGTATACTGGAAATAAATTCAACCATTCAAACATCAGCGATACACTCCTATATTAATTTTTTTTACACAGGACTTACCCACGATTGTAACGCCGCCATCCTGGCGGTAAGGATAGTTTTGCGTAAGTCCTGTTTGAATCAAATCGGATATTTTCTCAAAATATCTTCCCGTAACTTTTCATACTCCTTATCTGTAACAATCCCATCATTGACATCCTGTTTCAACCGCTCCAATTCTTGCCGTCTCTTAGTACGATTATCGACAACATCAGTAGGTTCAACAACTATTTCTGGCTGCGTAAATTGCTGATAAGCACCGATTCCAGGAGGGGAAGTATTAGGATTTAGCGAACTTTTAAATCGTTCTTCCATTTGTTTGCGAAAACGATTAATAATTCCCTCCTTAGCTGGCATTTCAGTAGTGGCTGGAACTCCAACTACTGTAGCTCTGTAAGGATAATTAGGACTATCTTCTGTCAAGTTATCTACCAGCTTTACAAAATCCCGTAATTTCGGTAAATAGTCTTTCTCCCAAAGAGCGGGATGTTTTTCAATCTGAGCAATTGCTCTCTCTAAAAACCCCTTTAAAGCATCAGTCATATCCCGCCGATTAGCCAATTCTTCGAGTGCTTGATTCCATACCGGACTAATCCCAGCAGTATAATAACAGTCACGCAAATCGTCATAATACTGAAACTCTAACTGCTGAGTATCAGCATTTTTACCAATTAGATCGAAAGCCAAACAAGGATAAAAAACATCCTCTAATTCCTCGATTTTCAGAGCATCAGGTGGCATAATATCAGTGAAGGTAATTCGGTAGTCATTGTGCAGAAAAGAACTCTCCGAATTTCCTTCGCGAATGTATGGATTTCGCATCTGTTCCAAACCGCTAATTAGTCTCAGTGGAAACCCCGCATACTCAGTCACAATTAAAATTTCATCCTCAGCTTGAGTAGGTTTTAAGACACTTTCAGCAATTCCCAAATCTCGTCCCAGAGTAATTTTAAACTGCTGCACTTCCGACTCGTCAGTATCCTTAAAACCAACCAAATCGCTTCTTTTCGCAGGACTATTCCGAAAGTAAGGATCGCTCAAATTCAAACGGAGAAGCGGTTCAGCTTGCTGTCTAATTTGTCCCAAACGAGTCGAACGATCCTGTATCGAATAATTTTGGATAAAACGCTTAATCACAGATTGCACAATCTGAGTGCTGCGAGAACCAAATAACCTATCAACGGTCAAATCAATTTCTTTTTGTAGTTGTATTTGAGTCGTCTTATCCATTAAAGAAACAATTGAATCTCCCACTCCCGAAACTTGTGTAATCTCCTTACTTACTAGCACCAACTGAGAGCGAAAATCTTGCTCTGGTAGCAAAGTTTTATAACACCCCTCAATATCCTCATTGTCAAAAATTGCCTCGCCACTCATCTCATCAAAATTCAATTGCCTTAAATCGCTTTCCTCCTTCTCATAATCACTCTTTAAATTATCCGCTACGCGGTTAAAACCAGCCACTTGAGTTTCACGTTCTGAAACGTGCTTCTGCAAACTACCAACAATTTGCAAAGCTTCCTGAGTCACAGCTAAATCAAAATTGTGCTTAATTAAATCGCAAACTTCCCGCACAACTCTTTTCGCCTCAGCTTGCACTTGCCGATTTTTACTACCCACAATTGGCAATTCAAATCTTTGCTCAATATCCTCAATTATTTCCTCTGCATCGCGCCATTTCTTCTCCACATCTTCTAATTTACGATTTCCTCCAAAATTAGTAATTTCCTCCTCTAACTGACGCTGATAACTATTCAAATCAGTCTCCAAAGCATCCAACCAATCACGACCGCTTTTAATCGAAAACTTTACATTTCCCGGAGTTAATAAACTCGCCAAAAACTGATCGATGTCCTGCTTAAGCTGTTCTGTAATCGTCGGACGAATTTGTAACAATCTTGTCAGCCAGATTCCTCTCGTACTCTCAGTTTCCCCAGGCTGCGTTTTACGAAACTGCTCTCTAAACTCTCGCGGTAAAGTTTGCCTGATGCCAATCCGGTCATCCTTACTTTTACAATCATTAATTACTCGCTCTAATTTAGCATTTCTCCAAGTATTGAGCGTACTAACAAAAGTCTTATTCGATTCTTGTACAGCTTCCGCCAATCTAGTAGTAAAACCATCCCGATTAGCTAAATCGCTATGCCAGCGATACTGAATTAAAAACTGTTCAAGTAACAACTGTGGATCTGGGCTTTGTCCCTCTCCATTTAACCAGAATGTTACTAATTTTAAACTAATTCGAGTCAAAGCAATTTGTACAATAATATCGCGGGGAAAATAAATCGCGGCCAGTCCGAAAGTTAAATACCGCTGAATATTCGGTCGCGGGTGGCCGTCCCACTGAATTAAATGCTGCAAGAAGTTATCTCGCATTCCCTTAACTACAGGCGCTAATTCTCCTGAAAAATCCAGTGCTATTTTATGAGCAATTACATTACATAATTTGCGCTGTTCTAGAATCGAATACTCCCCCGCAGTTTGGTTAGAAACTAAATAAGCATAGTCAAAAGGCGGTCGCGATTCCTGCACTAAAACTAAGTCTTGCATATCATAACAAGCCTCAAATTTAGTGCCGGGAGTAGTGTAGTAATTCAATTCCTTAAGTGCAGCATAAGTATTGGCACTCATATTAGAAGTATTGCCGTATAACTGCGGACTAATCACCAAATAGCCTACAATTTGAGCGCCTTGTTCGCCATAAGCTTGTCTGAGACTATAAGCAATATCTAAAAACATTCCGCTACCAGTCCCGCCACACAGAGAACCCACGACAAAAATATTCAATCCGGGTTCAATTCTTAAGCCAGATTTGAGTAAAGTTGCTTCGTGTCCCCGCGTCCGTCTTTCTGCGGTTTCAACGGCAGTTTTAATCTTTTGATAATTGTGAAAAAAAGCTAATCTGCCTACAGGTCTAATTCCTTTTGCTCCCTCTTCTACTGCTTTAATATTGCGTAATAATTGGGGTGGAAACCAGCGAGCAATATGGTCGTAAGGCCCTTGCCGATCGTAGTTAGAACGTCGTTCTAAGCCTTGTACAAAGTTAGTTACTTCTGCTGATGTCATGGTCGCGCCTACTTTTTCAGAGTCGCGAAAACTGAGGTCAACACCGTGATAGGTACTACCAGTTCGCAAACCCGATACTTGGGTTGCGGCTTTGTCAGTATCAATGTGAACAAAACTCACTATTGGTAACTCGCTCAAATCGCCGTAGCGATCTACAATTAAGCGGCGAATTCGCATTAAAACATCTCTGCCCGTACCCCCTAAACCAATGCAAATAGTCCTGTTTATACCCCGCACTTGCCGATCGCTGCTTGTAGTTTGAGTCATCTTTATATCCCTGATTGTTTATTTTTTTACTTGAATTACAATCTCGTATTCTCTTTTTTTTGCATCGGGACAATTGAGCCTAATTCTAGTAGTATTAGTTATCAAAGTCCGCTCTGTCACTTCTTTGGCATTCAAAAAAATAGCCGCCTCTCCAGTTGGTTCTAAATAAAGTTTCTCCCCCTTCCGTAATAAATAAGCTCTGACTTCTGGCCCTGGAGTATCAATCGAATCAGCACAGCTAGATTCGTACTCACCAATTGCAATTCTTTGATTATTTCCCAGATAGCATACTTGGTCATCCTCTTTCGCAGTAGCTCTCAAATCTACAGCCAGAGTCCATTTCCTGTGCAGCCGCCAGAACTTGATGGCAGTAACTACACCAGCAGTCAGGGCAATTCCCGAAATTAACACAGGCAACCATAACTGATTAAATAAATAAGCAGAAACTAAACAAGTTTCTCGCCCTCCCGGTGCTGGTGTACAAAACTCCTGTACATTCGGAGAAATGTCAACAACACTTAATTTATATTGTTTATTATCCTTAGTTCTAATAGCTAGCGATCGCTCCCGTAAAGGCAATACCTGAAGCCAACTTTGACGCTGTTGACTCGCTTGAGAATTTCCAATCCGAAACTGACTATCAGCAGGCGTTTCTACCCACTCCCCCGAACTCGCAGGCGACTGAGTAAATAACGGTGCATCACTAATCCAAACTACAGACTGAGGTTTAATCGGTTGATTCCCTCCCAAACGACACTGATTAATATTCGCAAGACCTTGATAAATAGTAAGTTCTGCCTGCTGAATATCTGTATTTTGAAAATTTAGATTAGGCTGAAAAGGAATAGATTGTAAAATTAGGTCGAGATCGTTCTTGCCATTAAACTTAATAGAATTTTCTGGAAGCAAAGGATTGACATTAGCCGCCAGAGGATTTACTGTTGTTGCAAAAGGCACAACATAGACTGTATCTCCCGGCCGCAAACTATCCTCAACTATCTGACGCAAACGGATGCGACCCTCATCATTAAGGCCAACACTCTCCGTTAAATCAATTGCCAAAACTACATCGCGTCCGCCGTGAAGACGAGCAACCAATTCCATGCCCGTTTTTTGTAAAGGGGCAAGCGGTTGCCCTGGAGTAACTGTCTGACAAGACTCAGCCAAGAAAGTAGAACCCTAAAGTTATTTGGACTATTATACTCGGTATTTTAGCGATTTTTGTAAACCGTATCTTAATTTAGGGCAATAAAACAGTTGTATTTGAGTGATCTGCCATACGAATTATGAGTGATTATTAATCCACTAATCCGTAGTCTGTTGCGCCGTAACTCAGTAATAAAGCTATCATTTCTGTACAATTTACGGCCTCACTGAGAGGAGTAGCGCCAATCCAACTTCTGCTATTAACATCAGCACCATAAGTTATCAATAGTTCGGCTACTTCTAACTCGGCTTCGCCTGCTGCATAGTGTAACGGAGTGTACCTCTGGAATTTTGTGCTAGAATTTACTTGTGCACCACTTGATAATAGTAATTCTGCAATCTCTACAGATCCTTTTCTTGCTGCAATATGTAATGTGCTACCCCATCCTCCACTTTGCTTGTTAACATCTGCACCTTTAGCAATCAATAACTCTACTATTTGTCTGTTATTTTCATAGACCGCTATATGCAGTGGAGTTCCTGCTTTACCAATGCGGTTCATATCTGCACCTCGGTCAATTAATAACTCCACAACTTCTATATGATTGTGTCTGACTGCGTGATGCAGAGGTGTTTCACTAGCTGGGGTATCAAAATTGACATCAGCACCGTTATCTATTATTAGCTCTGCAATCTGGCGATGACCACCTAATGCAGCACAGTGAAGTGGAGTCATCCCTCGATTACGTTTGGCGTTAATTGGTATTCCTTGTTCAATATAATTTCTGACTGCATTTATATCTCCTCGTAAAGCCGCAAAGTGAATTCCAATTCTAGCACCGCGAGCAAAGAGACTTTCAACAACTTCTGAATGATTACGAATCTCTGCCTCTAATAATGGATTTAGACCATCTTCATTGTTCAACCCTTGATTGACATCAGCCCCATAAGCAATCAAAATCTCTACAATTTCTTTGTACCCTTCTTGAACTGCTAAACACAGTAGTGTAACACCTTGACCTTTGCGAATATCTACATTCACACCTTTTTCCAAACAAAGTCTCACAGTCTGAATATCATTATCTATAACTGCCTCATGTATTTTGGTGAGGGGATTGGTGAGCACACGCCAAATGATAAAGGCAACAGTTGCTACAAGCCATAAATAGAATAGTTGATCTCCAATACTCATATTTCAGGGTTTTTCCTTTATTTGGCTAATCATTACTTTTTGTTTGTTGACTCTAAATAAGTAGGCACGAATAAACCTAACTATGTAACAACATCAATATCCACCAACTCAGCCATACTCAAGGCAATTTCTACCGCTCAACCGAGAAACCAAGTCGATCGCAACCAGTTTTCGCCAAAGTCCCATAGTCAGGTAAAAATAGACAAGGGCAGGTTGGCAAACTGTCCCTCAAATACCACATAACCATTAAAATATCAGAGATATTAAAGTTGTAGTCAATAATTTTCTCCCTAAAAACTCAGGAAATACCCTATGAACCGCCCCACAGATTCCAGTTCCGCCCACCAGATATGCGAAATCGAACGCACCAACCTCAACACCGTAGAGAATTACACTTCATTACAATCTCTTCCTGAAATTTGGCAAATTGCTAAACAGAGATTCAGTCAAGTAATCGCCCTTCACGATCCTCACAGCAAGCCAGAAGTCAAGCTTACCTACGCAGAGTTATATCAGCAAATTCAACAATTTGCTGCCGGCTTACAAGCATTAGGAATCGAGCCAACGGAAGAAGGAGATGTTCCCGATCGCATCGCCCTTTTTGCCGACAACAGCCCTCGCTGGATGATCGCCGATCAAGGCATAATGACCGCAGGAGCCGCCGATGTTGTGCGGGGTGCAGGAGCAGACCCCGAAGAACTACTCTATATCCTCAAAGATAGCGGCAGCACAGCCCTAGTAGTTGAAAACTCAGCACTATTGCGAAAACTGCGCGATCGCCTCCCCGACTTACCCATCCAATTCATCATCCTCCTCTCCGACGAAGAACCAGAAAAAAGCGAAACCCTCACAGTCATCAAATTTTCCGAAGTCATCGCCACAGGAGCCAACCGCCTCCTCAAACCCACCAATTACAAACGTCACACCCTAGCTACCCTACTCTACACCTCCGGCACCACAGGCAAACCCAAAGGCGTTGTACTTACACACGGCAACCTCCTACATCAAATCACCACCTTCGGAGCCATCCTTCAACCCCAACCAGGAGAATCCGCCCTCAGTATTCTCCCCAGTTGGCACGCCTACGAGCGTACTGTTGAATACTTTCTTCTCTCCCAAGGATGCGCCCAAATTTACACCAGCATCCGCTATTTTAAACAAGATTTTAAAACCTGTAAACCCCAATATATGGTCAGCGTCCCCCGCATTTGGGACTCAATTTATGAAGCCGCACAAAAGCAATTTCGCGAACAACCAGCCAACAAGCAAAAATTAGTTAACTTCCTCTTAGGAGCCAGCCTTCAATACATACAATCTCGCCGCATTGCCCAAGATTTAACCCTAAATTTAGAACCCCCAACTCCCGCCCAAAAATTAACAGCCCAAATCAAAACCCTTCTACTTTGGCCTCTCCACGCCATCGGTGAAAAACTGATTTATCAAAAAGTTCGCGAAGCCACAGGCGGACAATTCAAATGGGCAATCAGCGGCGGTGGTTCCTTAGCTACTCACTTAGATAACTTCTTTGAAATCACCGGTATCGGCTTATTAGTAGGATACGGTTTAACCGAAACCTCCCCAGTGCTCACAGTCCGCCGTCCCTGGCACAACCTACGAGGATCGGCAGGACAACCACTGCCAGAAACAGAAATAAAAATAGTTGACCCCGAAACTCGGAAATCACTTCCCACCGGACAGACAGGCCTAGTTTTAGGGCGGGGGCCGCAAATCATGGGAGGCTACTATTTAAACCCCCAAGCCACAGCTAAAGCAATAGATAAAGAAGGCTGGTTCGATACAGGGGATTTAGGCTGGATGACAGCAGGAAATGATTTAATATTAACCGGTCGGGCAAAAGATACAATCGTGCTTACAAATGGCGAAAATATCGAACCCCAACCAATAGAAGATGCCAGCCTCCGCAGCGCTTATATCGATCAAATTATGCTAGTAGGTCAAGATCAAAAAGTTCTGGGTGCATTGATCGTACCGAATCAGGAAGCCCTACAGAAGTGGGCAACCAGTCTGAATCCCTCAATACAGGAAATCGACTGGAATAGCAAGGCAGTTCAAGATTTATTTCGCCAAGAATTAAACCGCGAAGTCCAAAACCGACCCGGATACCGCCCAGACGACCGCATCGGCCCCTTCCGCCTGATTTTGGAGCCGTTTTCAGTGGAAAATGGGATGCTGACCCAAACCCTGAAAATTAAGCGCCCTGTTGTAATGGAACACTACCGCGATATGATTAACGAGATGTTTAAGTAACAGCGGTCAGGGGAGTAGTCAAAACGATCTTCCCTTCCCCTTCTAAACAATTTCTAACTGGCAACTGACAACAAACACAATCAAAATCTTTATGGATGTCTCCAACAATCAATTACTCCTGAAACGAGCGATTAACGTTAAAGTCATCGTTACTCCCCGCTGGAAAGAAGAGGCTCAACAGCAACTTCAAGCTCAAATTAACCAAATAGATTCTCAACTGCAACAGCTAGAAATGCAAGGGCAGCGAATGATTAATGATATTCAACGGCAAAGTCTGCAACCACCTGGCCCGCAGGTAGTGCAGCAAATTGAGAACATTCAAGTGCAGGTAAATCAAAAGAAAAGCGAATTGCTAGATCAGAAAAATCAAAGCCTCCAACAACTCAACCAAGTGCAGATATTAGACCTAGAACAGGAAGTTGCCCAAGGTCAAATTGAAAGCATATTCAGCGTCCAGACTGGAGATAACTTGATTCAAAAAATGCAGGTAGAAGTGCTCCTGCGGGACGGTTTAGTTGAAGAAATTCGCGGGGATATTTAGAGAGTAATTCTGGGTAATTTGGTAATTGAGAATTTGGGAATTGGAAATTTACCGTCAGTTATTTGTGTGTCGAAAATTTAAAATCGGCTGGCTGTTACCAATTCTCCCTTTTTACTTGCCCAGGCCCTCACCCCATTACCTATTACCGATTTAGCCGTTGAGAAAGGATGTTTGAGAAATGATTCGCGAAGTGTTCATGCCCGCCCTGAGCTCTACTATGACCGAGGGCAAAATTGTTTCTTGGGTTAAATCGCCGGGAGACAAGGTAGAAAAAGGTGAAACGGTGGTTGTGGTTGAGTCTGACAAAGCAGACATGGATGTGGAGTCTTTCTACGAAGGCTTTTTGGCTATTATTATTGTCGCTGCTGGGGATGTTGCGCCTGTTGGGGCGGCGATCGCCTTAGTTGCAGAAACTGAAGCTGAAATCGAAAAAGCTCAGCAGCAAGCCACCTCCGCCCCCGTGAAAGTAGCCGCCGCCCCCGCCCAAAGTCCCGCCACTCCTGCGGCTGCTGTTGCTTCTGCACCCGCCGCGCTGCAAGAGAGCCCAAACCGCCGCAATGGGCGCAGCGTCGCCTCTCCCCGTGCTCGCAAGTTAGCCAAGGAACTCAAAGTTGATTTAAGTTCCCTGCAAGGTAGCGGGCCTCACGGTAGGATTGTGGCAGAGGATGTGGAAGTGGCCGCTGGTAAAGTGAAAGCGCCTGCTGTTCAGCAAGCAGTAGCGATCGCTGCACCCACCGCAGCGCCAGTACCAGCGAAACCCGCAGCAGCGGCGGCCCCTCCTGTGGGTGCGATCGCGCCTTTGGGTCAAGTAATGCCCATGAACGCCCTGCAAAATGCTGTAGTGCGGAATATGACCGCCAGCCTCTCCGTGCCTGTTTTCCATGTCGGTTATACAATTACTACTGACAATCTAGACAAACTCTACAAACAGGTGAAGTCAAAGGGCGTAACGATGACGGGGCTGTTAGCGAAAGCCGTAGCCGTAACGCTGCAAAAACATCCTTTACTTAACGCTTGCTATGTGGAGTCGGGGATTCAATACCGCGCTGAGATTAATATTGCTGTAGCAGTAGCAATGGATGGCGGCGGATTGATTACTCCCGTCCTTCAAAAGGCGGATCAAATGGATATTTATTCGCTTTCTCGCAGTTGGAAAGATTTAGTCGATCGCGCTAGAAGTAAGCAATTGCAACCTGCGGAATATAGCACGGGCAGTTTTACCCTATCAAATTTAGGAATGTTTGGGGTAGATAAGTTTGATGCGATTTTACCACCCGGTCAGGGTTCAATTTTAGCGATCGGCTCTTCGCGGCCGCAAGTGGTTGCGAATGAAGAGGGATTGATCGGGGTGAAACGGCAAATGCAGGTGAATATTACTTGCGATCATCGCATTATTTACGGTGCTGATGCTGCGGCATTTTTGCAGGATTTGGCGAAGTTAATTGAAACAAATCCTCAATCTTTGACGCTGTAAAAAGTGGAAATTAGTAATTGGTAATTGGTAATGGGTAATGGGTAATGGGGAATTGGTAATTGCTAATTGCTAATTGCTAATTGCTAATTGCTAATTACCCATCTTCCCTCTCTTCCCCTCTCTTTCCCTAGCCCCTAGCCCCTAGCCCCTAGCCCCTTCTTCCCCTAGCCCCTTCTTTCGTACAAAGATGCGTAATTATTAGGTATAATTAATTAAAAATTGTGAGGGATTAGGTCATGCAATCAGCTTTACACATAAAATCTAAAGTTTTACCAGGGAATAAGCTTGAGATTGATGTTCCAGATGGGGCAGTTGGCGATAGTGTAGATGTGTTTGTTATTTTGCCACAAAAAACTGAACCTAAACAAGTTTCGGTTATGGATATACTTAAAGAGTTACCAGGAAAGCGGCTGTTTCAAACTCCTGAAGAAGCGGACAAGTACCTTCAAGAGGAAAGAGACTCATGGGAACGTTAAACATTGCAGCCTCAAGCGTTGTCTATGTAGACACATCAATTATTATATACACCGTAGAGAAGTTTCCAGAATACTTACCACTGCTAGAATCTATGTGGGTTAGTTTCCATACGGGGGAAATTGAAAGTGAAGTTTTGGCATCTTGAGCTATCCCTTATATAATTCGGCGGTTGAAACCGCAACTACACAAACTAAGTCCGCCTGCGCGGACTAACGGATTTTACCGATTACACGGATTACACGGATTAGTTAGAGTCATGATTATTTAGTCTGTGAAATCAGAGGAATCTGTAAAATCTGTGTATCCAATTACCAATTACCAATTACCCATTACCAATTCCCAACTATCAACTATCAATTACCAACTATCAACTATCAATTACCAAAACAATCTTACCAGTCATCGAGCCAGATTCTAGTAACTTATGAGCCGCTACAGCTTCTTCCAGAGGGAAAGTTTTACCTACATGAATTTTCAGTAAACTGTTATCTATCCAGCGAGAACACTGCTCTAAAATCTTAGCTTGCTGTATTTGTTCCTCCACCAACCCTTCCAACATTGGTGTTAGCATCAATTCCAAACTAATTCGCAGATTTCGCAACCTAGCTATCTTCAAATTTCCTAAAGCTGGATTGGGTTCCAAAATTGTCACCACATCTCCGTAAATCCGAACGCAGGGAAATGCTTGATAAAAAGTTTCGTCACCTACCGTATCAAAAGCTAAGTCTACTCCTTGCCCTTGAGTCCAACCTAAAACTTCATCGACCACATCTCTATTTTTGTAAATAATCGGTAAGTCGGCACCCAATTCCGTAACAAAATTAGCTTTTTCTTCAGAACTAACCGTCGTGCAAACATCCGCACCTTGTAACTTTGCTAACTGGATAGCAAC
Organism: Kamptonema sp. UHCC 0994; assembly: GCF_029167235.1. Lineage (GTDB taxonomy): Bacteria > Cyanobacteriota > Cyanobacteriia > Cyanobacteriales > Microcoleaceae > Kamptonema. The sequence continues at coordinate 14,361 of NZ_JARFTR010000103.1, forward strand.
ATGACCAACTCCGCCAGCACCGGCGTAAATTAACACCTTTTGACCAGTTTGTAGCCGTCCGCGATCGTAAAGTGATTCCCAAGCCGTGATTAAAACTAGAGGGGCTGCGGCGGCTTCAGCAAAGCTGATTGAAGATGGTTTTCTGGCAACAAACTGCTCGTCTATAACCACAAATTCCGTGTAAGTTCCAGTTGGGCCGCCCAAACCGCCATTACAGAAATAAACCTCATCTCCAACTTGAAAAAGTTGAACCCCAGCACCTACAGCTTCGACAACACCAGCACCGTCACACCCCAAAATATGAGGAGTGTTATCTTGTTTTAAAGTGCCTCGCTGTCGTAATTTAGTATCAATAGGATTGACACCCGCCGCCCGTAACCGTACCAAGAGTTCTGTATCTTTCTGAATAGTTGGGGCGGGAATGTCCACAATTTGCAGGACTTCCGGGTTTCCAGGTGTATCAAAAGCGATCGCTTTCATAAAAATTTTTTGGCAATTCTGACTTAGGATCTGTTTCGATTCGATCCATTTGCCGATCGTACCTCAAATAGGTGCAGTGCGACCATGAGAGTCTGGACGAAGAAAGAAGATAAAAATCAAAAATCAAAAATTAAATTTTTTGTTAATTTTTAATGCTTTTGCCAGTCCCACTTCTGCCAGAGTAAAGGATGAGCTTCCTGACTATTGTGTGAGCAAATGCACATAAGTCTGGTAAGTTGGGCCACTTCCGAACATAGACTTAGCTGCTAAAGTATGAGTCCTGACCAATTTGAACGCTGAGTCAGTATGCCAGGATTAAATATAGGAACTTTGCATTAGTCACTCCTTATTACTCATAACTTAGTTATTTTTAAATAGATTGGTTTTAGGTAACTGTTGTCATCAAGGTGCTGATCCATGTTCGAGCTCGACCCATTTCTATCCAATGGGATTCCTGCATACCTTCTGGGGTTGTTGGTGACTTTTGCGATCGCGTTAAAAGCCTACACAAACAAAGGACTGCTAAAATCTACCACCGCTACAGCCGGAACTATTAGCGATCGCTCTTTGGCTATGGGAAATCTCTGGACAAGCGATCGGCTTCTAGTTCCTCGACAGCTTGCACCCTTGAAAACCTTAGCGGCTTGGCAGTGTAACAGTCAAGAAGACAGCAGCGCTACAGGAAGCGACCTTGCGAAGACTAGGATGCAGTCATTAGTAGCGCCGGAAATAGCACTAACAAATCTCACCATTGAGGAGCAACAGCGCCTAGAAGCAGCACTCCGCACCAGCGAGGCAAAATATCGCGTCTTAAGCGAGCAAATTTCTGCTGTCACCTACATCGCCCCCCTAGAGTGTCCTAGTAATCGGCTATATATCAGCTCACAAATCGTCAAACTCTTGGGCTATTCTCTGGAGGAATGGAACCTTTGTCCGAATCTACTATCTAAAATCCTGCATCCCGATGACTGCGATCGCCTCCTAGTAGAAGACGCAACCCGCCGCGCCGCCTCTATAAGCAAAGACAGCATTAATGACCAATCCTTTACTGTAGAATATCGCGCGATCGCAAAAAGCGGTCGCGTACTGTGGTTTCGCGATCGCGCAGTCGCAGTCTGGGACGAGGTAAATCAGTCGATTTTCCTCCAAGGTTTGATGTTTGACATTACAGAGAGCAAAGTCACCGAAAGAGCATTACAAGAGAGCGAATATCGGTATTACACCTTAGCAAAAATGCTACCAGTGGGAATTTTTCGCACCGAAACCGCTGGCGAGTGCTTGTATGTCAACCCCAGATTTTGCGAGATGGCGGGGTTAACTCCCGCAGAGGCGCTCAAATCCGGGTGGGCGCGATCGCTACACCCCGACGATCGCGATCGCGTTTTAACCGCATGGTATCGGGCAATCACAGATAAAATGCCTTTCAAGTTGGAATACCGCTTCCAAAAAGGCTCTGAGGTGACATGGGTATATTGTCAAGCCGTACCAGAAGTAGAAAAAAACGGCGAAGTTACTGGCTATTTGGGCACGCTTACCGATATTACCGATCGCAAACAAGCAGAAGAAAGCTTAAAACGAGCTGAAGAGAAATATCGCAGCATCTTTGAGAATGCGATCGAAGGAATTTTTCAAAGTACCCCAGAAGGACGCTACCTCAGCGCCAACCCCGCCTTAGCCAAAATCTACGGCTACAACTCCCCAGAAGAATTAATCGAACAAATACAAGACATCAAAACCCAAGTTTACGTTAACCCCAGACGTAGAGCTGAATTCGTGCGCGAAGTTGAGACCAAGTGTTCTATATCTGAATTTGAGTCCGAGGTTTACTGCGCCGATGGTAGCACGATTTGGATTTCGGAGAATGCGCGGACTGTTCGCAACAACAACGGCGAATTGCTTTACTACGAAGGCACTGTCGAAGATATCACCGTCCGCAAAATGGCTGAGGAGAAATTACTCCATGATGCTCTCCACGATACTCTCACAGGTCTGCCTAACCGAGCGTTATTTATGGATAGGTTGGGACACGCGATCGAACTGGGTAAGCGACGACCAGAAATTTTATTTGCCGTACTGTTTATCGACCTGGATCGCTTTAAAGTCGTCAATGACAGTTTAGGACATTTAGTCGGCGACCAACTACTAATCGCGATCGCCCAGCGATTGAAAATATGTCTGCGTACAGGAGATACAGTTGCCCGCCTGGGCGGAGATGAATTTGCAATTTTGTTAGAAAATATCAAAGATGCCAGCGACGCAACCATCATTGCTGAGCGAGTGCAAAACGAACTAGCAGCACCTTTCAACTTAAACGCCCACAAAATATTCAGCAGCGCCAGCATTGGCATTGTCTGTTCCGGTTTAGCCCCAGTCAGAGATAGCGAAGCTACCAGCTTACCCCATCTTCAATGTCCAATTTTATACGATCGCCCCGAAGACTTGCTCAGAGATGCAGATGCAGCCATGTATCACGCCAAAGCACAGGGTAAAGCTCGCCACGAAATATTTGATATGAGTATGCACACTCGCGCTGTGGCCCTTTTGGAACTAGAAAATGACCTGCGCCGCGCTGTCGAGCGTCACGAATTTCAGTTGTACTATCAGCCTATAGTCTCTCTCACAAATGGCAAGATTAGCGGTTTTGAGGTACTATTGCGCTGGGAACACCCGCAGCGCGGTTTAGTGTCGCCGGCAGAGTTTATCCGCGTAGCAGAAGAAACGAGACTCATTGTACCCATTGGTTGGTGGATGCTCCGCTCAGCTTGCCGCCAAATGTACGAATGGCAACAAGAATTTCCCGCAGATCCGCCTTTAACTATTAGCGTTAATCTTTCTAATCAACAATTTACCCAGCCAGATTTGATCGACCAAATCAGAAAAATCTTACTAGAAACTAAACTTAATCCCCGCAGTTTAAAGCTAGAAATTACTGAAAGCGTAATTATGGACAATGCCGAATCAGCAGCAGCTTTGCTACTACAATTGAGAGCTTTGGAAATTCAGTTATATATCGATGATTTTGGTACAGGCTATTCCTCACTTTCACGTCTACACAGTTTCCCAACTGATGCTTTAAAAATTGACCGAGCTTTTGTTAGTAGAATGGCTGATGATGAAGGCAACGAAGCAATTGTACAAACAATATTGATTTTAGCCGGTCATTTAGGCATGGATGTAATTGCTGAAGGAGTCGAAACCGCAGAACAATTAGCTCAACTCAGAACTCTACAATGTGAATACGGTCAAGGATATTTTTTCTCAAAACCAGTAGACTGTAATGCGGCGACGGTGCTAGTAGCAGCTCAACCCCAATGGTAAGAACAAGGAAGAAGGAAGAGGGAAGAAGGAAGAAGGAAGAAGGAAATAGTTGTTGTAGTAGGGATCTGCTATAATCCTTAATTCTAAAGCAAAAATTCTCAAGCCCCAAATAAAATTTTTTCCTAAAACACATAAAGTGTGCTATAGTCTGAAAATTCAGTCGGTTCTAGCGGGGAGCAGCCGCTAGAGGTAACGGGGAAAGTTCGGTGTAAATCCGTCGCTGTCCCGCAACTGTAAGGAGACAAAACCTGTCTCTAAAGTCAGAATGCCCGCCGAAATTTAGATAACTTTTGAACGCATCTGCGAGGTACGGATGAGCGGTAAATTTAATGTGACTGTAAGCGATATAAGCCCTCTTTTTGTCTGCCCAAACTTCGCCAGCATTTGGAAAGAGAGAAAGCGAAGTAAAAGCACAAGAAAAAAATATTAGGACAAGTTTTGCAGTCAGCAAAATAGTGGAACTTGTCCGATATTTTCGGCATTCAATAATTAAGAGTTTACGCAATCTTCGTAACGCCGCCCTCTGGGCGGTATCTTCACCGCC
>NZ_JARFTR010000262.1 GCF_029167235.1 Kamptonema sp. UHCC 0994
GCAAACTTGGGCTAAAAATCGATGTGAGGAATCTTATGGACTTACAGGTTAAGTGAACCCATAAGATTGCCACAGCTACATTGAAGCATAACCTTACCGTTGCGGCAAAGTTATGGGCAAAGTCACACTACCAACTGTTAATTGATGTACTGTAACAATGCGGATGAAAGGACTTGAACCTTCACTCCTTTCGGAACCAGAACCTAAATCTGGCGCGTCTGCCAATTCCGCCACATCCGCGTTAAGCCAAAAACAATCATAACACAGAAAACAGAAAAAGGGGTAAAGAAAAATAAAAATTCCTCAAACCCCCACCACATAATCATTTCCCACTTAGCGCCTGCCAAGTAATCTCATCCACAGTGCCATCAACTTTTAAATTATTAGTGGCTTGAAAGTCCTTCACAGCGGTCAAAGTCCGCGCCCCAAAAATCCCGTCAATTGGGCCAGGATCGTAACCTTGCATTTCCAAACGCACCTGTAGCGTCTTCACCTTAGAACCCGCTGCGCCCTTCGCCAATACCTTACTACTCTCAGGAATCTGCTTTTGGGCTACAACCATCGGCTCATCCTTTAAAGCATCCCACGTTGTGCGATCGACAACCCCATCAGGGTTTAATCCCTTCGACTGCTGAAAGGCGCTTACAGCCGAAACAGTTTGGGCTCCAAAGTCGCTATCGATCGCGCCAACATTAAAACCATGAGCCTGCAAACGCTTCTGCACGGCAGCGACCTCAGCACCTCTAGAACCTTTCGATACCGTCTTTTCCTTTTTCGGTGGTTCCTGCAAACCCTGATAAAAAGGCTTATTAAACAGTTCGCGTTCAGAATTTCCTTCCTCAAAGACGGGCTTAACCTGAGCACCTGGAGTAAATAATCCGCTTTCCTCTAACTGTTCAGTTAGAGATTTCGTGCGATCGCCCGCGATCGCACTCCTGGTTAACCCCGGAACCAAAAAGGCCAGTAAACTCAGAATTACAACGGTAGCTACACGCATAAAATATTCCTCTTAGTTAAAGTTTGGCTGTTCTAAACTTCCTAGTGAGATTTTACCATCCGGGAACTTTTCAACAAAGATAGAGATGAAGAATGGGCGATCTCTCCTAGGGGACAAACCCCACACTATTATCCATTTCTAACTTACCCAATTTTAAGCTGTTATAGCAACTGCCAAAGGGTTTAGGACACGATGGATTGCTGAAACTCTCCTGCTTTGATGATCTCTGCCTCCTGCGATATATCATCTCCGAGTAAAAATTATTTCTCGCGTGCGTGCGATCGTTTAAATAAATGCCCCTAAAAGTTTAAGCGTTGCTAATTGGGCTGCTGTTAAATGTGTAGATTCACTCAAACACATTCCTTCATAAAGCCTTTTACTTCTAAGAGTTTCTAAGCAGTCACCGCTGCTAACTTTCCACAATTTAATAGTTTCATCTTGACCGGCACTGGCTAAAATGTCACCATTGGGACTAAAGGCGATCGACCAAACCCAGTTTGTATGTGCGGATAGAGTTTGCCAGCACTTACCCGTGTCAATTTCCCAAAATTTTACAGTTTGATCGCAACTCCCACTCGCTAAGAACTTGCCATCGGGACTAAAGGCAACTGTTTGCACCCAACTAACATGATCCCAAAATGTTTTAAGGCATTTACCTGTATCAAGATCCCAGAGTTTAATCGTTTGGTCGCAACTCCCACTAGCTAACAGTTTGCCATCGGGACTAAAGGCGACTGCTTGCACCCAACTGCTGTGTCCTTCAAAGGTTTTTAAACATTCGCCTGTGTGGACGCACCATATTTTTACGGTTTTGTCTTCGCTGGCGCTGGCAACGATCGCACCATCGGGACTAAAGGCGACTGACCACAGCCAACCTGCGTGCGATCGCAAGGTAGCGCAACAGTTGCCAGAACGAAGGTTCCATAATTTTACGGTATTGTCACCACCACCACTCGCTAACATTTTCCCATCGGGGCTAAATGCTACAGACCGAATCCAGCGCGGGTTTCCTAGTAAGGTTTTCAGGCAAGCGCCACTGCTAGCGTCCCATAATTTAATCGTGTAGTCGCTGCTACCACTAGCTAGGGTTGTGCCGTCAGGACTAAAGGCGACTGAACAAACCCAACCTGCATGACCTAGTAAGGTAATGGGACTACAAGGGTCAGAGGAGTTGCGATTGGTTTGCCAAAGCTTGACTGTACCATCTTCGCTGCCGCTGGCTAGGGTTTTGCCGTCGGGACTGAAGGCGACGGATTGAAACCAACTGGCGTAACCTTGCCAAATGCTGTTGCAGTTACCCGTACTGACTTCCCAAAACCTGACGGTGCGGTCTTCGCCACCGCTGACTAGGGTGTTGCCATCGGGACTAAAGGTGACGGCGCAGAGGCGACTGCTATGGCCGTGTAGTGTTTTTAGGCAGCGCTTTGCTGTTAAATCCCAGATTTTGACGGTGCGATCGCCGCTACCACTAGCAAGTAGTTTACCATCGGGGCTAAAGGCGACGGAACGCAAACGTTGCGAGTGTCCGGGGAGTGATGCTAATAGGGTTCCTGTGTTAGTGTCCCATAGTTTGACGGTGCGATCGCCTCCGCCGCTGGCTAAGGTTTTGCCGTCAGGACTGAAGGTGAGAGTGCGAACCCAACTGCTAGAATCCTGCCATGTCTGCAAGCATTCCCCTGTGAGAACGTTCCATAGTTTGATGGTGCGATCTTCGCTACCACTGGCGAGGGTTTTGCCATCGGGACTAAAGCTGACTGACCAGACGTAACTGGTATGACCTGAGTAAATTTGTTGACACCAACCGGTTTGAATGTCCCATAGTAGAATTGTGCGATCGCCACTGCTGCTGGCTACGGTTTGACCGTCAGGACTGAAGGCCACCGTCCGTACCCGTTGATTGTGTCCTGACAGGGTTTTCAGGCAGTTTCCGGTTCCTACGTCCCAAATTTTGACGGTGCGATCGCTACTCCCGCTGCACAGTAAGCTACCATTTGGGTTGAAGGCAATTGAATTTACCCAACCTGCGTGTCCTTCGTAAATTCTCAACAGCGTACCGTCGTCTGCTAACCACAAGCAAACCTCTCCGTTAGCGTCTCCGGTTGCTAATAGCGTGCCGTCAGGACTAAAGGCAAGTGCTAAAACATTGGTTAGCTGTTTGGCAAAAACAGATTTAGCTAAATCTGCACCTTTAAAATTGACATCATGTAGGTTCGTGCCTTGCAAATAAGCTTGCCAAACTGTGAGATGAGAAAAATCATAGCCGCTGACATCGATCTGCATTTGACACAGGATATTCAGCATATTTCCGGCTGCATACCCAGGGGATTGTGGTGACTGCATTTGCAATTCATGTATCAATTGTTTAAAGTGATTTGCAATCCGCGATTTGGTTTTAAATGCTGTTAATAACCTGTCGAGGATGGGATTGAGAATAAACTTAATTTGGGTTTGTCTGATATAGTCTTTTGCTTGAGCTTTGAGCAAAGCATGACTGTTAAATATTGCAAAATTTCCCGTTTCAATCTCTTCGCAAACTTGTTTGACTAAAGAGCCGATCGCATATTCCCTAACTACTGGCTGTAAGACAAACTGACTGCCTGTTTGTTCGATCAGCGAACGTTGCACTAAAGACTTTAAAGTTTCAACTAAACTAGGTTTGGAAACTAGGGGATAAATATCAGAATATAATTCCTCTGCCGATACTGGCTCTAAATTAATAGCTATCCAGTAAAATAGAGCTTTTCCTAAGTAGGTTAACCGATCGAACTGTTCTTCTAAGAGGGTGCGTATTTCATCAATCACCAATAGGTTATGTTTAGCAAACTCCGAAATATTGCCTTCAAATAATTCTCGAATTGTCGAGGCAATAATTTTTAGTGCTAGGGGATGCCCAGAATACTGTTCAACTAAGGCAAATCCCTCTTTTTCTGATGTCCAGTAACAACCTTTTAGGCGTAAGAGTTGCAGCCCTGCGGAGATAGATAAACCTTGCAGTCGCAAACAGCGAATGGGTAAAGTTTCCCCCTGCATTATCGCAATTTCTTTCGGTTTTTCACGAGTGGTTAGCAGCAAGCAGCTATTGTGGCGACCCTCTCCTAAATACTTAAAAAATTCGCCGTAATCTTCATAACCTTCTTGGTAATAACCTGTGTAAACACCGCCCTGTAGAATTGTTTCGATATTATCTAAAATCACCAAGCAACGATGGCTGCGGAAAAATTCAATGGCGCAAGAGATTTTTTCATGAACTGTTGCAGCTAAATCGATTTCTTGATTATTGGCGATCGATTGCAGAATGCTGGTTAGAATTTGTTGTAGGGGTGGAGCATTTCGCAGCGATCGCCAAATCACGTATTGAAAACGATCTTGAATCTGTTCAGCTAATTTAACGCCGAGATAGGTTTTGCCAATTCCTCCTAAACCAACGATCGCGACTAAGCGACAGCGATCGCCTACAATCCATTGTTTAAGTTGAGCTATTTCCTCGTAGCGATCGTAAAAGGTGGAAACATCAGGCGCAATCCCCCAATCTTGATAACTCTGAGATTGTGCGGGTAGCAAATTGGTGTCAGGCGGCGCAACCGGGGAGTTCAATAACTCTTGAGTTGGGTAGCTTGTGGGTGGGGCTAAAACTGCCACCGATAAAGCGGGGCGAAGTTGTTCCTCAATGGTGGCGCGATCGCTATCCGAGTTTTCTGGTAAAGACAGGTTCTCCTTTTCCCCCACTGGAGACCATTTTCGCTCTAGTGCTGCTCGAAAGTTCGCCTTGCTTACCTTTTCGCCACAAGCATCTGAGAGCGATCGCCACAGTTTCGGGCCTGCATCTTGCTTGAGATAGCTAGCTGAATAGCCGTGAGTTTGGGCAACTTCGTCATAACGCAAACTTGGCCTCGTCCAAAATTCCTCTAATAACAGTCTTTGCAAGTCGCTCAAGTGCCTGGCCGTTTTAGCCACCACCAAATTATCTGCCAATTCTAGTGCCTGACTGACGTTCATGGTTTAAAACTTAGGCTCTTCGCTAACAACAGTGTACCTGACCTGAATTTAACAGAGTTTTTCTGACTAAACTTAACAAAATAATTAAATTTTGTTTCTAAGTCCTGAATTTTACTGAACTTTTCTATATTGACGGTACTGGGAAGGACTGGTTATTCTGATAAAAGATTCGAGCAAGAATCAAACGTCAAGCGAACATCGCAAAGACACCTCTCAAACCCACTCATTTAAAATAGGAAAGAACATCATGTCTACTCGCAAAGAAGCCGAAGAAAAACTCGCCATCAAAGCTCTTCAAGATCCCAGCTTCCGGGCAAAACTTAAAGCAAATCCTAAAGCAGTGATTGCTGAAGAGTTTGACACTCAAGTCCCCGACGATCTGACAATTGAAGTAGTGGAAGAAACAGCTACGAAGATGTACTTAGTCCTACCTAGTGCGGAAGCTGTTGAAGAAGAATTGTCTGAAGAACAATTAGAAGCAGTCGCTGGTGGCGCGGCCATCTTCGGCGGCAGACGCTGGTACTTTGTTACCCGATAATTAACGCAATTTACCAAGCCAAACAAGCATTTTAATAAATGCGTTGATTTAATGAGAGGAAGCAAATCAGGAATAATTTTTTTTGCTTCCTCTTTACTATCGGATCGAGAAAAGGAGAGGATTTACAAAATGGCTACTAGCACCATACAATTTGCTCCAAATTTGACTCAACCGCATCAGAACTATGAGCCTGAAATGCTCCATCGGTGGATGGGATTAGAGCCAGAGGAATTAACAAGTATCAGTCATATCAAGCGCTTTACTGAATATTACGAAGCCGATCCAGAATTTAGAAACAACATAGTAATTGCTCCAGACCAAACTGTTGCTAAATATAATCTCAAAATCCCTTTAGAAGAAATTCGCTGGTTGTGGGACAAAGAGTTTGCGAAAAGTCAACAAACTCAAGGCATACCCTTTCCCCCATCTATACAACTTTTCATTGATTACGAAACAGCACACAATCAATGGGTCGATCGCTGGCGCACTCAGATGCCTGATAGCGATCCAAGATTTCAATCATGGCGAGATCGGCAAATGGCACGGTTAGATGGCGAAATTAGCAAGCTAATGAATGCTCAAATTGCTCACTCACCTGTCTGTTTTGAACTGAGTAAAGGTTGTTCTGTTGGCTGTTGGTTCTGCGGCGTATCTGCTCCTCGCTTCAGTGATATCTTTACTTATACCCCTGAAAATGCCCAACTTTGGCGTGAAGTATTAGAAGTTATTAAGGAAATTGGCGGGCCAGCGGCCGGGGCAGGTTTTTGTTATTGGGCAACCGATCCTCTAGATAACCCCGATTATGAAAATTTTGTCAGGGATTTTCACGCTATTTTAGGCACAATTCCGCAAACGACAACTGCCCAACCGATGAAAGATCCTGCACGCCTGCGCTCATTCCTGAAATTTTCAGATAGTAAAGGATTTGCTTACCATCGGTTCTCAATTTTGTCACTCAAAATTCTAGAGAATGTGTTTGCAGAATTTAGCCCAGAAGAGTTAATTCGTGTTGGTCTAGTGCTGCAAAATAAAGAGTCAATTATGAATAAAGCTGTCGCTGGACGCAGCTTAGAAAAGCAGAAAAAAGCTGGAGAAGTTGATGATGACCAACCTGTGCAATCAACCATTGCTTGCGTGACGGGATTTTTGTTTAATATGGTTGAGCGTAGCGTTAAGTTAATCAGTCCTTGCAAAGCTGACGATCGATGGCCAAATGGGTATCGGGTTTACGATCGAGGAACTTTTGAAACTGCAAGCGATCTCAGAGTTCTCTTAGAACGGATGATGACTCAGCAGATGCCTTTAGGGATTAGACCAGATATTCGCCTACGGTTTCGCCGCGATCTCAAACACGAAAATCTTGACGATGGCTTCAAGGTTTCAACTCGATTTCTAGCACTCAAGTTCCGCCACCGTCCTTTGATTAAAGAATTAGGTGAAGCAATTTTAAAAGGCGATAAAACAGCGAAAGAAATCGTTGCACAATTTGAACAGTTAGGAGTTCCCACAGCCGAAATTAATTACTCCCTTAACTTAATGTTCAATCGCGGCATTCTTGATGACGAACCTCAGCAGGGGTAAAAGCCGATTTCCTGCAAGAAAGTGCCATGCTAGCAACCAAAAGCTAATTGATTCAGCATTTGACTCAATCGGTTAGAGCTTTGACATTAACTGAATTAAGTTCAACCCTCAAAAATCATCATCTTAACTATGACCAAAATTCCGTTTTATATCATGGAAGAACATCATGAAGCCTTCTTTATTTGGAATTACGCAGTGGCGGAAGGGCTGATTGACAAAACTCAGAATACGCTACTCCATGTAGACGAGCATTCAGATATGGTATTTCCACTTTTAAATACTTCCCTGAAGTCGGTGAATCATAATCTAAAACAACTGCATGACTTGACCTACAGCGAACTATCGATAGCAAGTTTCATCTATCCTGCAATTTATCAAGGAATGTTTAGTGGGGTTTACTGGCTACGTCAACAGCACGACAAGAGTTCTCGTGTACAGAAAAAAATGCAGATCTATTCCCACCAAGGTAAAGGAAAGCGATTGATGCTAAAATCAAAAGCTGATTTCAACGAATTGTTCAATCCTGATTACAAGTCTTTCACCATGACATATATGACTGTGCAAGATTCTCTCTCTAGTCAGGAAGTACAAAAATCAAATAAATCAGTCATTCTTGATATCGATATTGACTATTTTTCTTGTGATAACGCATCGGGAGCCTATTTTGAAGTTGAGATTACCCAAGATGCCTACGATGACTACGTTAATAACTTCTACAACAAAATTCGTCTTTCTCTAGGGGGAAATACATCGGTTAAATGTATGGATGGGAAATATTACTTTTGTACCATCCAACCAGATGAGTTACTGGCTGAAAAGTTAAAGGTGTCTGAGGATACAATCGTAGAACGAATTGATGCACTGATCGATTTTTTGAAAGTAAATGAAATTCAGCCTAAATTAATAGATGTATGTCGTTCTCGTCTGAGTGGATATACACCTAACGATCAATGGGAATTCATTGAGAATACGCTAGTAGAAAAGTTATCTAGCATTTATGAATTCGAGCCAATTTTTGTGAGCGAACTATCCAAAAAAGTTTTAGTAGAGGTGTAGTTTTATAGCGGTTCCTAACTAATTTTGGTACAAAACATCACCCGAAATTTAATTAAATGTAGGGTGGGCGATCGCCGACAACTATCTTCTGCTATGATTTATCCCTCTTTTATCACTTCGGGGAGAGTAAAATAAAAAGCAGAATTCCCACAATAGTCGTCAACACATAAACACCACCAAAAGCCGGATTCTCAGGATTGAAATGTTCCCCATTTAATCCATAGTACTCATTATGGTAGTAGCGCATTTTGCAGATTAGCACCCTTTAAATCAGCACTCTCTAAATCGGTGCTAGATAGATTCGCTCCTTGTAGATTAGCGTAGCTTAGATCGAGTGCCATCAAGTTGGCTCCTGTTAAATCTGCATAACTCAAATTAGCATGACTTAAGTTAGCGCCTTCTATATCTGCTAGCCTCAAGTCAGCATTTCTTAAAACTGCATAAGTAAGATTTACATCTCGTAATTCTGCCCCCTGGAGTGAGGCTTGTGTCAGATCGGCTTTTGATAGCTGAGCCTCACAGAGGTTGGCTTTAACAAGCCGAGTATTAATCATTTTTACAAGCCCTTCAGATATAATCCCACATAAATTGGCTTGTTCTAAATTTGCTCCGCAAAAACTGGTGTTACATAAGTAATCAGAGTACAAATATACCTGACGTAAGCTAGAGTTATCAAAGATAGTACCATATAAAACTGCATCCATAATAAATGCTTGGTCAAGATTTGTTCCCTGTAAAATACACGAGGTTAAATCTACACCGCCTAAGTGTGCTTTAGAGAGTATAGCGTTTGCCAAGTTTGAACAGCTTAGATTGACTTGATCGAGATTGGCCTCAGTAAGATTTGCATCACTTAAGTTTACGTTAACAAGATTAGCTTGTCTCAGAGTTGCGCCACTAAAGTTGGCTTTTATTAATTGGCACCCTTCCAAATCAATGCCTGATAGATCTAAGTTGGAAAAATCTCTCCATCCGTCATGATAACGAATCATTATCTCATTTTTCATCGCAGGTTCTGAGCGGCGATCGCCCACCTTACAATTACCAAATTACCAATTATCAATTACCAATTACCAATTCCTAATTACCAATTACCAATTACCAATTACCAATAATATTTCACTCAGACTGAATCAAGCGCATATAAGGGCCTGGAACTGCCCTCATTTCCTCATGAGTACCGCGCTGCACAACCTTACCTCGATCTAAGAGAATGATCTCATCACAGTCACGAATTGTACTCAAACGGTGAGCAACAATTAAACAAGTACAACCCCGCCGCCGTAAATTTTGATCGATAATTTTCTCGGTTTCTGCATCTAAAGCACTGGTAGCTTCATCCATAATTAAGATTGAAGGATCGTTGACCAAAGCGCGGGCAATTTCTAAACGTTGTCGCTGTCCGCCACTTAAATTCACCGCACCTTCAAGCAAATTCCCTTCAATACCCCCAGAAATGGCTAAAACCACATCTAAAATCGCCGCATCTTCACAAGCACGTAATAACTGATCCTTGGGAATTGTACTATCCCATAGAGTTAAGTTTTCACGCACAGTTCCCCCAAATAGAAAAATATCTTGTTCCACCATTGACAGAGAATTTGTAAGCACAGAACGGGGAATTTTCTGACGGGGAATACCATCAAATAAAATCTCTCCAGACCAAGCTTCATATAACCCCGCCACTGTTTTGGCAACAGTTGATTTACCAGAACCACTCCCTCCCACTAACGCTACTCGCTGGCCTGGTTGCAAGCTGAGACTAAGATTTTCAACTAAAGGATTGTCAATTCGTGAATAGCCAAAAGTGAGATTGCGAAGTTCTAGATATCCTGCCAATTTAAAGGCAGAATTAGTTAATTTTCCATTTGTACGAGGTATCGCATCAACCTGAAAGGGATTTTGTGGATTTTCTAGGTTAATCTGCGAATCAACTTCATTATCTAGCACATCATCTAATTGATTGATATCTCCCTCTAACTCCTGAAGGGTACTACCAAAACTCACCAAGGTATTAACTGGCTTCTGAAACAACCCCATTAAACTTTGAAAGGCCACTAACATCCCTATGCTTAGATGTCCATCCATCACCCGCAACCCGCCAATAACAAGCAGTGACAGAGTAGTTAAAGCAGTGATAAAATTGGGTAAAACAGTGATAGTTTGGTTGCTAATTCCGAGTTCCTGTTGAGAATTTTCTGCTTTCGTATAGTATCCAGCCCAACGAGCAAAAAAGTCTGATTCTAAGGCTGCCGATTTGATGGTTTCAATACTTTGTAAGCCAGCAATAGCGATACCTGCTGCCTTTCCTTGATCTTGCACTAACCTCCTGTGACTATCTTTGCGTTGCCGTGCTACCCACTGCAAGGTTGTGACATTAAGAATCGCAAAAAAGATGCTAATTAAAGTCAGTACCCAGTCATAGGCAAACATCACTGCTGCATAGAATACCACCATCACAACATCGATCGCAGTTTGGGCTAACTGGCCAGATAATACATCTGCAACTCTGGTATTTAAATGGGCGCGGTTGCTAATTTCTCCGGCGAACCTTTGAGCATAAAATCCCACTGGTAAGCGGAGAATATGCCAGATAAATCGGCTTGACATCCCCACAGATAGTTTGATTTGTAAATGTCTTAAGTAGCGCAATTGCAGCAGGGTTAAACTGGCTTGAATTATGGCAGTAATTCCGATACCAATTATTAATGGTCGCAACCAATCATAGCGATTTTCGACAAGAATATTATCAACAAAAATTTGACCAAAAATGGAAATAGCTAACCCTGGAATTACAAGGAAAAACCCGGCTAAGATACAGTAGATAATTGCTCCAGATGAGCCTTTTAAACGCTCCACTAAAGAGCGAATAATGTTAGGTTTACGGCCACCACGTTTAAACTCTGGGCTCGGTTCCATGAGTAAAACTACGCCGGTGTAAGCCTCATCAAATTCCTCAAAACTCACACTCCGAGGGCCGGTACCGGGATCGTTAAGATAAACACGGTCTTTCGTAAATCCTTCAACTACTAGAAAATGATTGAAGTTCCAAAATACAATAAAGGGTGGTTTAATTTCTTGAAGTTGGGCGAGTTGTTTTTTAAACCCTTTCGCCTGCATTCCATAATTTTTTGCCGCTTTCAATACATTCGATGCTTTACTGCCATCACGGGAAACACCGCAATTAGTCCGCAGTTCCGCTAAAGGAACGATTAGACCATAATATCTAAGAATAATTCCCAAAGCGGCGGCACCACACTCCACCGCTTCCATTTGTAATAGGGTTGGTGTTTTTACTCGCTTGGGGACTTGGGGTTGTTTTGATTTAGTAAATCCAATCTTTAGCATTTTTTGCATCAATAAATACCAGTCCATTCCCGAAGAACGGGTAGTAAAAAGGTGATAGGGGCTTGTTCTTCTACTCGAACTCTAGCAGTGGTGGTGATACCGGAGGTAATTTTTAGTTCCGGGCCTTGGGAAGAAGACCACTTGTAACCGCTGGGGGTTTGGTCTGATTCCAATTGGGCTCGCACTTCCACAATCGCCCCGGTATCGGCATTTACTCCACCTACTCCGCTACTGACACTTTGAATTAATCCACTAACAAGATCGGGATTGCCAATTACTGTCGCCACACCTTTTTGAGTAATAGGAAATTCTGAAACTGAAGTGACAGTACCAACAATTCCTCCATATCGTTGTCGTTTAACTGTATCCGGTGTAATTTGAATCATCATCCCCGGTTTAACTTTCTTACCATCTTTAACTGTAAAGTAACTAACCCCAACTAGAGTTCCTTTGCGGCTGGTGACATTCAAAGAACCTAAATTAGTTCCTGGTGCAACTACTTCTCCTTCTGTGGCCATAATTTCTAAAATACAGCCGGCGTGAGGACTGCGAATTTCGCTGTTGTCAATAATTTGTTGTTGCAATTGAGCAATTTCTCGACCGACATCCTGAATAGGATTTTTCTTATTATTTAGTTGTTCCAAGTTGTTTTGTTCTAACCGCTTGGCTTTGGTTTCCAATTCTTGCAAATCTGCCTGAGTTTGACGAATTTGGTTAAGATTTTCTAGGTGTCGTTGTTGAGATTCTGTTTCCTTTACTTCCAAGTCCTTGAGTTGCGCTTTAATTTCATTTATTTGATTGAGACTATTCAGATATTGCTGTTGGGTTGTGGCTTCTTGAACATCGATATCTTTGAGTTTTGCCTGGAGCGCTCCAATTTGATTGAGATTTTCCAAATATTGTTGTTGCGCTTCCACTTCACGGGCATCTAAATCTTTCAATTCTGCCTTGAGTTCTGCAACGCTTTCCAATTTCTGCAAATATTCTTGTTCTGCTTCGAGTAAAGTATCTTGAGGGATCGCACCTTCTGAAAATAATTCTCGACGTTTTTTTAATCTTTCTGCTAAAACTGGCGCTAGTTTTTTAGCATTTTCTAAGCGTTGTTCCAGACTATGACGCTGTTCAGTAATGGTATTTAAGCCTTTTTCTTTGAGAGTAGGGGTAAGTGATTTAGTATCTCGTAGTTGCTGTTGAATACTCTGTCTTTGTCTGAGAATGGCATCTAAACCTCTGCTTTGGAGTAGAGGTGTCATTTGTTGCAAATCCTGTAATCTTTGTTGTAGACTCTGACGTTGTTGGGCAATGGCATCTAAGTCTTTATTTTGCAGCATAGGAGTCATGGACTGAGCGGCTAAAAGACGTTGCTGAAGACTAATTTTGGAGGCAATAATGGCATCTTGTTCAGAACGAGTGCCCTGATTTAAGAGTACAGATGTTTCGTTAGATTGCTGTTGCAATTGTGCTTGTTTATCTTGAGCGAGTTTGAGCCGCTGTTTTAGTTCAGAGGGATCGATGGTTGCCAAGCGTTCATTTTTAGCAATACATTGACCTGCTTGGACATATAATGTTTTGAGTTGACCAGAAATCGGGGATTGAAAATCAACTACTTGACGGGGTGCGATAAAGATACCGCGTCCATCGATGTTGATTGGTATTTTGCCAAATATACTCCATGCTAATCCGACTAAAACTAAACCTCCTAAAACGCTTAAAGGTATCCATTCTTTGGGGCCAACCACTTGCATGAGTTGATCGAGGCGTTCTGGAGAAGAGAGTCGTTCTAGAGATTCTTGACGAAAAATATTTCGTTTTTTGCTATCTTTCGTAAACATAGTAAGTCACTCAATTATAACGGTTAACGTAACTGGCGAATCATCCAATCAAAGCGGGTACCGGCAATGGCAGTTCCTTCTAAAACATCGAAATCAAGTTCGTCTTCGGCATCAATTTCTTCGGAGAGCATGGAAGTAAGATCGTTGGCGAGGGTGGCAAATCCACGCCGAATTAGTCGATCGCGCCAACGATTTGATAGGACAACAGCAATGGCTCGATAAAATCGACTCGCAAAGGCTCTGTCTTGCTCTAGTTTGGCGGCTAATTGTGATTGAGGTAGGGCTAGTAACCAAGCATTTTCTACTACTTTGACGGTGGCAGAGGCGGTTCCTATTTCGACAAAGGACATTTCTCCGAGGATTTCGCCTTTGATTGACTTTGCTACTTCTTTCTCTGTTGTAATTCCGTTTTTGCTCAGGGAGATATAAATTCCTAATGTGCCTTCTAGTAAGATGTAAACGGCTGGTACGGGTTTTCCTTGTTGGATGAGAACAGTATTAGGAATAACTTTTTCGGGAACTCCGTTAGCAATCATCCAAGCAATATCGCTATCATTAAGGACGGCAAATACTAGCAACACTTTTCGTAATGGCTCGCTGGGCAATGCTTGATTTTCCGTCAGTAATCCTGACAATCCTCGCAATTGATCGGAGAGTTTTAAGGATAATAAGTGATAGAAACGAGAGGCAAAATCTCCATCTATTTCTAGTTTACGGGCAAGGGTGTTTTTAGATAGTGACAATACCTGAGAATATTCGACTACTTTGATGGTAGCGGAAGGTAAATGATTGTCCAAAAAAGACATTTCTCCCATTAGTTCGCCACCGAATAGTCGCTTGAGTTCTTGTTCTCCTCCATCTTGACGAGATACTGTGACAGCTAGGGTTCCTGAGATAGATAGATAGAGGGATTCTACTGGATGACCTTCTTGGATTAGCACTCGCCCTGGTTGACAGTTTTCTGCGGTAGCTTGATGTAAAATCCATTCTAAATCACTCTGGTTTAAAATACCAAAGAAAGGAAATTCAGCTAGAGTTTCTGGAACAATCTGTGGAGTTTTCATAGATAAAATTGTCAAGCTACTTCTGCGAGGACAAGCTAAGCTTTGTTGGTAAAACTAGATAGAAAACACCCTAGGATTGGAATTTGCATCAGACTTTGAGTCTTGCTACTAAACTTTTTTTGCACATTTTCAATGAACGAATGATACAAAAAAAATCTGGGAGTGTCAAGTAACTTATCAAAAATTTACACCTGTTGGCTCCTTGAGTTTTAATTACTCAATTTTTGTGTCAAGCTTTGTTAAGCTATAATTTGAGAGTGTGTGATACCCAAAGCAGAATTTTTGTAATCTCAGGAGACATCTATGATTGAAGTTTATTACTGGACAACACCCAACGGACATAAAATTACTATGTTTCTGGAGGAAGTGGGAGTACCTTATACGCTGATTCCGATTAATATTGGTGCCGGCGATCAGTTTAAACCAGAGTTTTTGAAGATTGCCCCTAATAATCGTATTCCTGCTATTGTCGATCGCGAACCTGTAGATGGTGGCGAACCAATTTCTGTGTTTGAGTCGGGGGCAATTTTGCTTTATTTGGCAGAAAAAACCGGAAAGCTGATCCCTGCGGAGATTCGCGATCGCGTCGAAGTTCTACAATGGCTATTCTGGCAGATGGGCGGGTTGGGGCCAATGGCCGGACAGAACCATCATTTCAGTCAGTATGCTCCTGAAAAAATTCCCTACGCGATCGCACGCTACGTCAATGAGACGGGACGGTTGTATGCTGTGTTGAATCGGCGGTTAAGCGATCGCGAATTTGTTGGCGGTGACTATTCGATCGCCGATATTGCCATTTATCCCTGGATTGTACCCCATGCGCTCCAAAGCCAAAAGCTAGAAGATTTTGAGCATTTGCAGCGTTGGTTTGAAGCCATTAAAGCTCGTCCAGCAACCATTCGAGCTTATGAACAAGCAGAAGCGTTCAAAACTCAGGCAATTAGTATTGAAGAGTCACGAAATTTGTTGTTTAATCAGTCTGCCAAAACAGTCAATGATTGATTGAAGGAACAAGGAACATATCCGTAACGCCGCCTTCCAGGCGGTACCGCCTAGAAGGCGGCGTTACAGATCGCGATCGCCTCCACCCGACCTGCTATACAAAACATTACATTTTTGTTACAATTGTCCCAAGTTTAATCTTAACTGTCAACCTTCAGAACAATGAGCCAATCGCCCTCACCCATTGAAACCGACTCCGAGCCAGCCGCCGAAACCCCCACCCCGCCTGGAACAGCACCTCAACCCAGTTATGTTAAACTCGCCATGCGAAACATGGTTCGCAAGCGGGGAACCTCCCTGTTTCATTTTACCCTGACAGCGATCGCCCTGTTAGGGATACTAATCGGTTTAGCATTCATCGATCGCTATTTTCATCCCTAATATAGTAGTTTTTATTCCCAGTTAACAGTTAACAATTAACAATTAATAATTAACAAACATTTCAGGAGTGCCAAAAAATGGAAATCGAGGTGAGCGTACAGGACTTTTACTGGGAAACTGGCGAATCAGCTTTAACTGCAATTAGCCCTCACAGTATAACCAACGGGCAGATTCAGCCAGAAACCTGGGAAAACTGGTTTCAGAAATGGCTAGAAACCCTTTCCCCAGATATTGGGCAAGTTCCCAGTTGCGAGCTCAGCCTCCGTCTCACAGGAGACCCTGAAATGCAAACCCTCAACACCCAATATCGGCAACAAAATCAACCAACCGATGTACTAGCTTTTGCCGCTTTAGAGGTAAACTGCTTTTATCCCCAAGAAATGCTAGCATCTCTCCCCCTGTATTTGGGTGATATAGTAATCTCCGTCGATACAGCTCACCGCCAAGCCCAACAGCAAGGGCATCCCTTAAAAACGGAGCTCGCATGGCTAGCGGCTCACGGTTTTCTGCATCTTTTGGGCTGGGATCACCCGGATGAAGATAGTTTGAATAGTATGCTCAATCAACAAGAAATGTTGCTGCAAACAATTGGTCTTGCTGTTCAGACATAAACGCTTTTAATTCTACCAGATTGGTCGCGATGACTTAAATTTCATCATAATCAAGTCAAAAATAACTTTCTCAAATCAAACCCAAAAATCAGCAAAAGCCCAGGAAAGTTACGAGACTAAATCAAGCCAATCTTAAATGTCTTAGGAATACTCATCTCTCTAACTTAAGTTTGCCATTTATGAAACTAAATGAGTCATCAATCTCCTCAGAGTGTACAGAATTTATCACAGACCCAGACTCTCCAACCCAAAGCCTTAAAGAATCTAATAAAGCAGTAAAGCACAACCGGGAATTATCCTGGCAAGTCGCCTCCAGTTTAGCAATTAGTTTTAAATTCGCCTGGGCAGGCCTAACTTATGCTTTTGAAACTCAGCGTAATTTTCGCATTCACACCGTCATTGGCACCTTAGCAATTCTCTTAAGTATCTTTTTGCATCTAAACCCAGTAGAAATATCCGTAATTGGCTTAACAATCGGTCTAGTTTTAGCCCTAGAATTGTTAAATACTGCGATAGAATCAGTAGTAGACTTAACAGTTCAGCAAACATACCACGACCTTGCTAGAATAGCCAAAGATTGTGCTGCTGGATCTGTGCTAGTTTCAGCAATGGTGTCTGCCCTCGTCGCAGCTACACTGTTGCTCCCTCCTTTATTAGCACTGATTCAATCAGCAATTAATCATTAGGCAACAGCTTATTTATAGGAGTATCACCATTGATTATAGTCATCGACAACTACGACAGCTTCACCTATAATTTGGTGCAGTATTTAGGAGAATTAGGTACTGATTTGCCCGTAGCCGCGCAAATCCAAGTCTACCGCAACGACCAAATTTCTATAGAAGAAATTCGCCAGTTGCAGCCAGCAGCCGTTGTGATTTCTCCAGGGCCGGGGCGGCCGGAAGATGCAGGAATTTCTCTAGAATTGATTAAGCAATTAGGGTCAACCATACCAATTTTAGGAGTTTGCCTCGGCCATCAAAGTATCGGTCAAGTCTTTGGGGGCAATATTGTTTCTGCACCAACTTTAATGCACGGCAAAACTTCTCCGGTTCTGCACGCAGGAACAGGAGTTTTTGAGGGTGTAGAATCGCCCCTGACTGCCACCCGCTATCACAGTTTAGTAATTGAACGAGAAACTTGTCCAGAGGTTTTAGAAATTACAGCTTGGGTTGAAGATGGTACGATTATGGGCGTGCGACATCGCCAATATCCGCACATTGAAGGAGTTCAATTTCACCCTGAAAGTGTGTTGACAACTTCTGGAAAGCAATTGCTACGAAATTTCTTGGCAAGGCTTTAGGACTTACACATAATTTGTAACGCCGCCCTCTGGGCGGTATCATTATCACCCACAGGGCGGCGTTACGTAAAGCGTAAGTTAAGTCCCATTTATGCTATAACAACAGACTACCGATACCTGCAACCTAACACTTAAAAATACCCAATAATGAAACGGCGACAATTAATGCGTTACGCACAGACAAGTTTACTAGCAGCTTTAGCAACCGGTTTACCTTCGGGATGGCAAAGCTATCAAGCACAAACCAGCGATGCTTTGTCCGTGCAATGGTTGGGTCATACTTGCTTTTTGTTCGCGGGCGGCGGTTTAAAAGTCCTGGTGAATCCCTTCCGCCAAATCGGTTGTACGGCGGGATATCGCGCTCCCAATGTGGCTACAGATTTGATTTTGATCAGCAGCAGATTACTCGATGAAGGTGCGATTGACGGATTTTCAAACAATCCCGGACTCCTTTACGAACCGGGAGTTTTTCAGTTTAATGGGATACGGATTGAAGGTATTCGCACAGAGAAAGATCGCGAAGGTGGACGGCGTTTTGGGATGAATGTGGCTTGGATGTGGAAGCAGGCGGGTCTCAAAATTCTACACTTGGGGGGAATTGCGGGACAGATTGGAATTGAACAACAAATTTTGCTGGGACGGCCAGATTTGCTATTGATTCCGGTGGGAGGCGGGCCAAAGGCTTATACTCCTGAAGAGGCGAAAAAAACTGTGGAACTCCTGAAACCTAAAATGGTGATTCCGACTCATTACAAAACCCAAGCGGCGGATGCTGCTACCTGTGATTTGGTATCGCTAGATGAGTTTTTGGCGTTGATGAGTGGTACTCCTGTGCGTCAGATCGATCGGGATACGATCGCGCTTAAACCTGCTGATTTACCTGATACTGGGTCAGTAATTGAAGTTTTAAGTTACAAGTTTTAATGGTTGCTATATTTGTCTCCGCTTAAATACTTTACTTACGTAACGCCGCCCTCTGGGCGGTATCTT
>NZ_JARFTR010000070.1 GCF_029167235.1 Kamptonema sp. UHCC 0994
GCTCCCCCGCTCCCCCACTCCCCTGCTCCCCTAGTGCGGTAATCTCTACAGGGTTGTCGAAAAAATTTAATACTTTTGAGCTTTTGTTTCTGAATGTAAAGCGCTATCCTTATATAAGCCAGTAAAAAGAGGGTGATGATTCCAGAAATTCAGCTACGGCTGTCGAGTCGGTGAATTACTCCCCCTCGACGAAGCTGCCCTGCACTCGATAAGGTATTATACGGGCGGGCGTGGAGACGCAACGCCATATCGAACTCTTATGAGTTCCTGCAACTATCGCAGAAATCCGCATCCGAGTTGGGCAACTCAGAAGGCTAAAACTCGTTACTAGGAGAATTAATGAATTTAACGTTTGAAAGCTTAGGTATCTCAGAAGAGCGCATTCGCCATCTGGAGACATTAGGCTTTAGTGAACCCACACCCATTCAGACCCAAGCAATTCCTCATTTGTTAGCTGGGCGCGATGTGGTGGGTCAGGCTCAGACAGGAACGGGCAAAACAGCAGCATTTTCGTTGCCCATATTGGAACGGATCGATCTTGGCGTAACTGCGGTTCAAGCCCTGATTTTGACTCCAACTCGTGAATTAGCGCTGCAAGTGACTGAGGCAATCCGCGAGTTGAGCGGTCTCAGCGAAGGCCCTGTGAAATTAGGCCGTTCTTTGCAAGTTTTGACTGTGTACGGGGGTCAATCGATCGATCGCCAGATGCAGCGCTTGCGCCGGGGTGTTCATATTGTAGTGGGAACACCTGGCCGGATTATTGATATGCTCAACCGAGGCAGTCTGAAGCTAGACCAGTTGAAATGGATGGTTTTGGATGAAGCTGACGAAATGCTGAGCATGGGCTTTATCCAAGATGTGGAAAAGATCCTTGAGGCTGCACCGGCAGATCACCAGACAGCGTTTTTCTCTGCCACGATGGAGGCTTCGATTCGCAAATTGGTGTCTAAGCATTTGCGATCGCCCATTAATGTCACGGTGGAACAACCGAAAGCTACACCGAAGCGTATCCGCCAGTGCGTATACATGATTCCGCGCGGTTGGTCAAAATCGCGAGCTTTACAGCCGATTTTGGAAATGGAAGACCCCGAATCTGCACTGATTTTTGTGCGAACAAGAGCAGCGGCGGCGGAGTTGACTAGCCAATTACAAGCAGCCGGTCACAGCGTTGATGAATATCACGGGAATTTGAACCAAGCCCAAAGGGAGCGGTTATTGTCTCGTTTCCACCAAAGTCAGGTGCGCTGGGTAGTAGCGACGGATATTGCGGCGCGGGGTTTGGACGTGAATGATTTGACTCACGTCATTAACTACGATTTACCCGATAGCGTGGAAAGCTATGTTCACCGGATTGGTCGCACGGGTCGTGCTGGCCGCGAGGGGACGGCGATTACGTTGATTCAGGCGGTGGATCGCCGGAAGTTGCGCTTGATTGAGCGTCATGTGCGCCAAACTCTGACGGTTCGCACGATTCCAACGCGATCGCAGATTGAAGGTAAGCAATTAGAGAAGATGCAAGCTAAGGTGCGCGAAGCGCTGGCCGGTGAGCGCATGGCTTCTTTCTTACCTTTAGTATCTCAGTTGTGTGAGGAGTACGATCCTCATGCGATCGCGGCTGCGGCTCTGCAAATGACTTTCGATCAAAGTCGTCCGGCTTGGATGGGGTCAGATTACGCTGTAGAAGATGAGCAACCGGTTACTGATTCTCACAAACCGCAGTTGATCAAGAAGCGGCCTAAGACTTCTGTAAGTCCGAGTGCTCCTGTGACTCAGAATAGCTAATTTATAGGGTGGGTATTGCTCACTCTGTTTGATATAGAGATGCGAGCGATCGCGTCTCTATTTTGTTTTTGGGGAGTGGGCAAGTATTGTGTAAGATGAAGAATCAATTATCTTAATAAAAGCCACCTCTCCATAAAATCAGCAATTTAGATGACCGCAACTGAATCTACCCAGCACAAAAAAGCCAAAGCCCTCAAACCAAACAGTCGCCGCCCCGCAAAAGAACTTTGCAGCGAATGTGGTCTTTGCGATACATATTATATCCATTATGTCAAGGAAGCTTGCGCCTTCCTGACTCAGCACATTGCGGAACTGGAAGCAGAAATACACGGGCGATCGCGCAATCTCGACAACCCCGATGACTGGTATTTCGGCGTTAATCAAACCATGATGGCGGCCCGCAAAAAGGAGCCAATTGAGGGCGCACAATGGACGGGAATTGTTAGCACAATTGCCATAGAAATGCTGAATCGCGGCATCGTTGAAGGCGTGGTTTGCGTTCAAAATACCAAAGAAGACCGCTTTCAACCGATGCCAATTATTGCTACAACTCCAGAGGAAATATTAGCAGCAAAAGTGAATAAACCAACGCTTTCTCCCAACCTTTCAGTATTGGAACAGATCGAGAAATCGGGGATGAAGCGGTTGTTAGTAATTGGCGTTGGTTGTCAAATTCAAGCATTACGAACAGTAGAGCAAAAACTAGGCTTAGAAAAACTCTATGTTTTGGGTACTCCCTGTGTTGATAATGTTAGTCGTGATGGTTTGCAAAAATTCCTAGAAACTACTAGCAGTTCTCATAAAACAGTGGTGTCTTATGAGTTTATGCAGGATTTTAACGTTCACTTTAAGCATGAAGATGGATCTACAGAAAAAGTACCATTTTTTGGACTGAATACTAAGGAACTTAAAGACGTTTTTGCCCCTTCTTGCCTGAGCTGTTTTGATTACGTTAATAGTTTAGCAGACTTGGTTGTTGGCTACATGGGCGCACCTTTTGGCTGGCAATGGATTGTGGTACGAAATGATACCGGACAAGAGATGTTAGACTTAGTAATGGATCAATTAAATACTCAGCCTGTGATGTCTCAGGGTAATAGGATGCCTGCTGTTCAACAAAGTATTCCTGCCTATGAAAAGGGAGTAACTTTGCCAATGTGGGCGGCAAAATTAATGGGAGTATTTATTGAGAGAATTGGGCCTAAAGGTTTGGAATACGCGCGATTTTCGATTGATTCTCATTTCACTCGCAATTATCTCTATGTTAAGCGGAATCACCCGGAGAAATTGGAGGCTCATGTACCAGAATATGCTAAGCGAATAGTCGGACAATATAAGTTGCCAGAATCTTAGACCGGCTAAGTTGTTGCGCTTGTGCGCTCTTTGAGTTGCAATTATGTAAGCTGGGTGCTGCTATAGTTTTTTGTTATTAACCAAAAATTTATCGCAGCAGCGCCCACCCTACGAAGCAGGCCCCACAGCATCGATCGCAGCTTCCAGCGCGATCGCAATATGAGTCCAATGCGTCCCTCCTTGACAAAAAGCAATATAAGGCTCCCGCAACGGCCCATCAGCAGAAAACTCCGACGTACTTCCATCAACAAAAGTACCACCAGCCATCACCAACTGACTTTCATATCCTAACATCGGTGCAGGCACAGGATCTAAATAAGAACCCACCGGAGAATTCTGCTGAATTGCCCTACAAAAAGCCACCAATTTTTCAGCAGAACCAAACTGAATTGCCTGAATTACATCTCGCCGCTTCGCAGCAGGCATTGGATTCACCTTATAACCCAATTTATAAAAAACATAGCTAGTTAAATGATTTCCCTTCATCGCTTCCCCGACTAATTGAGGTGCTAAAAATAGACCCTGAAATAGCAAGCGATTCAAATCAAAAGTTGCACCTCCACCGCTACCAATTCCCGGCGCAGTTAATCGACAAGTAGCCGCCTCCACCAAATCTGCTCTGCCTGCTACATAACCCCCAGTAGGGACAATAGTACCACCCGGATTTTTAATCAGCGAACCAGCAATCAAATCAGCACCAACCGCCGGCGGTTCGCACTCATCCACAAATTCTCCGTAACAATTATCTACAAAGCAAATTGTGTTAGAATTCTGATGCTTGACTATTTGAACGATTTTTTCAATATCAGAAATTGATAAACTAGGTCGCCAAGAATAGCCGCAAGAACGCTGGATAAAAACAAGGCGAGTTTTGTCTGTAACAGCAGACTTCAACGCCTGCCAGTCCACGCTTCCATCCTTACTTAGAGGCAACTCGCGGTAACTAATGCCAAACTCAATCAGAGAACCTTGACCGTGACCCCGGAGACCGATAACTTCTTCCAAGGTATCGTAGGGAGCACCAGCCACCGCCAGCATTTCGTCTCCCGGACGGAGATTGCCAAACAAAGCGCAGGCGATCGCATGAGTTCCCGAAACAAACTGGACTCGCACCGCAGCGGCCTGGGCCCCCACGATTTCAGCGAACACCCGATCGAAAGTCTCACGCCCCAAATCGTCGTGACCGTAGCCCGTAACCCCTGCAAAATGGTGAACACCTACGCGATGGTGGTGAAAGGCATTGAGAACTCGTTTGAGATTTTGCTTGACTGTCGCGCCAATTCCAGAAAAAATCTGAAAGAGTGCCTGCTCTGCTTCTTGTAGCCGTTCAGTGCTATTCATCCTCACCTAGCTCACTATTTGAGTGCGCGGTGTTCATTATGGCGCAGATATGGCCCATTAGTTAATAAACCGCAGATATGGCCCCTTAGTTAGTAAACCTATTATCTTCATGACGATCGCAACTACCACAACAAAACTTAGCCCTGATTGGACAATCATAGGCTTTATGGCATTTCTCCATATTGGAGCCTTATTTGCTCTCCTGCCTAGTAACTTTAGTTGGTCGGCCATTGCTCTAGCCCTATTTCTGCACTGGGTAACAGGCGGATTAGGTGTTACCTTGGCATTTCACCGCCTAGTAACGCACCGCAGCTTCCAGACCCCAAAATGGCTGGAATACTTCCTAGTTTTTTGCGGAACTCTCTCCTGCCAAGGCGGCCCCATCGAATGGGTAGGAATGCACAGGTTGCACCACGTTCACTCCGATACTGAACCAGATCCCCACGATTCTAATCAAGGCTTTTGGTGGAGTCACATGGGTTGGATGCTCTATAAGCTGCCGATCAGAGATCAAATCCCCCGTTACACCAAAGATATTGCAGATGACCCCGTTTATAAATTTTTCCAAACCTACTTTATACCCATCCAAATTGCCTTTGGCATCTTGCTCTACTTTTTAGGGGGCTGGCCCTTTGTAGTTTGGGGCATTTTTGCCCGAATTGTGATCGTATTTCACTGCACTTGGCTTGTTAACAGCGCTACCCACAAATTCGGCTACCGTACCTATGACGCAGGCGATCGCTCTACAAATTGTTGGTGGGTAGCGGTCGTTACCTACGGCGAAGGCTGGCATAACAACCACCACGCATTTCAATACTCTGCTCGTCACGGTTTGAAATGGTGGGAAATTGACATGACTTGGATGACAATTCAATTTTTGCAAGCACTTGGTTTAGCTACCAAAGTAAAACTCGCAGAAGCAGAAAAATAATAATTGTTAATGGGTAATAGGTAATTGGTAATGGTCAAAATCTATTGCTGATTGCCTCAATCAAATCCATTACCGACAATCTGCACCAAAAACAAACAACCCTTTACTAGCCACAACCTTCTATCCAGATAGAGCATGACAATTGCCATCGAACCCAAACTAGAACTCAATTGGACGCACATTATTAGTTTGGCAGTAGTTCACATCGGAGCCCTGTGCGCCCTATTTCCAAGTAATTTTAACTGGGCTGCCATTAGTTTAGCCATCATTTTGCATTGGGTGACAGGCGGTTTAGGCATCACTTTAGGATGGCACCGTCTAGTCAGCCACCGTAGTTTTCAGACACCAAAATGGGTAGAATATTTTCTAGTTTTTTGCGGTGTCCTTTCCGGTCAAGGAGGAGTAATTCACTGGGTAGGATTGCACCGAGTCCACCATCAACACTCAGATCAAGGAGTCCTAGACCCCCACGATTCCCGGCGCGGTTTTTGGTGGAGCCACATCGGTTGGATGTTTTATCATTGTCCTGCTCTTGATACTATCGATCGCTGTACAAAAGACATTGCTGACGACCCAGTTTATAAGTTCTTTCAAAATTATTTTCTCCCCATTCAGATTGCTTTTGGTCTTTTACTGTTGTTAATTGGGGGTTTACCTTTTGTCGTTTGGGCAATCTTTGTTCGCCTAGCTTTAGTATATCACTGTACTTGGTTTGTAAATAGCGCTACTCACAAATTTGGCTATCGTACTTACGAGACAAGTGATAGTTCTACTAACTGCTGGTGGGTAGCTTTAGTTACCTACGGTGAAGGCTGGCACAACAATCACCACGCATTTCAATACTCTGCTCGTCATGGTTTAAAATGGTGGGAAATTGACTTAACTTGGATGACAATTCAATTGCTACAATCACTTGGTTTAGCGACTAAGGTGAAACTGGTTCAAAAGTAATATTGGTAATTGGTAATTGGTGATGGCTAATAGCTAATAGCTAATTGCTAATTGGTGATGGCTAATAGCTAATAGCTAATTGCTAATTGCTGATTGCTAATCCCTATCACCTAAGTATAGGTCAAAATTAATATTTATGGTTGAGGTCAGGCATTCATCAAACAGCGACCATACTCAAGAGAAAAGTGTTCTAGTTGCTTAAATATCGCTTTACATCCTTTTGTTTGTTTTCATCTACCTACCTTACGCAAAAACAGCAAAAAATTAATGATGGCCATTGCTTAGTTTCACTCGCAATGACAGAATTACCTAAATAATGCGTAAGTGCTAACTCAACGGAATTCACAACAGTATGGAACAAGAGCGAAAGTTAACAGTTGTAATCACAGGTGCATCATCAGGAGTCGGTTTGTACACGGCTTTAGCCTTTGCCAAAAGGAAGCAATGGCACGTAGTGATGGCCTGTCGCAATTTGCCCAAGGCAAAAAAAGCGGCCGAAGCGGTGGGAATGCCCGCCGATAGCTACACGCTAATGCACATCGACTTAGGCTCCTTATATAGCGTTAGAGAGTTTGTAAACAACTTCCGGGCAAGTGGTAGGTCACTGGATGCTTTGGTGTGTAACGCCGCCATTTATATGCCTTTATTAAAGGAACCCTTACGAAGCCCAGACGGATTTGAATTGAGCGTCGCGACAAATCACCTTGGTCATTTCCTCCTCTGTAACCTGATGCTAGAGGATCTGAAGAGATCCAGCTTTGGAGATCGGCGGTTGGTAATTTTGGGAACCGTCACCCATAACCCAGACGAGTTGGGCGGGAAGATTCCACCGCGACCAGATTTGGGCGATCTTAAGGGCTTTGAAAATGGCTTTAAAGCACCAATTTCGATGATTGATGGTAAGAAATTTGAACCTGTCAAAGCCTATAAAGATAGTAAAGTTTGTAACGTGCTGACGATGCGGGAATTGCATCGGCGCTATTACGAATCTACGGGAATTACTTTCACTTCTCTTTATCCAGGTTGTGTTGCGGAAACACCTCTATTCCGCAATCACTATCCGTTGTTTCAGAAACTTTTCCCATTATTCCAGAAGTACATTACTGGTGGTTTTGTGTCGGAAGAATTATCTGGTGAGCGCGTAGCGGCGGTGGTTGCAGATCCCGAATATCGTCAATCTGGTGCTTATTGGAGTTGGGGAAATCGACAGAAGATAGATGGTAAGTCTTTTGTACAAACAGTTTCTCCCCAAGCAAGGGATGATGAGAAAGCTGAGCGGATGTGGGATCTGAGCGCTAAATTGGTGGGAATTGCGTAAGTAGCAAAGAAACGGATTAAATCGGAGGGAATCGGCATTTTCGCTTATTCCCTCGGAAAAAAGAAGGAAGAAAGATAAAAGGAAATGACTACCTATTGATGTCAATTTAAGCCGAAAGCCGTCACGGGTTTTAGCCCTGGCGGACTAAGGCTTTGACCTTAAGTTTCTAAGGTAATTAATTGGGCAATTTCATCGGTTTGAAAACCTAATGCCATTGGTTTTTGTGCTTCGGGAATTATTTGCACGTCATAGAGTTCTGTAACTATGCCTTCAAACCGCAACCAGTGAACAATTGTTCCCGTATTAATATCAATTACCATGATACCACATCGGGGTTCTGCATCTTTTTTAGTGAGTAATTCATCTAATTCTAAACCGCCAAAGGTTTTATCATTTCCTCTGGGTTTAGAAAGTCCCACAATTGCCCAATTTTGCCAAAAGGCTAAACCTCGTAAATAGCCCGGACAAAATGCAATGGGGTTAAATTTCCCTGTGTCTAAATCCACATATCCCAATTCTCCTTTTCCCGAATTTAACAACCACAATTTATCTTGATACCAGCGCGGTGAGTGCGGCATTGACAACCCTGTGACGATGATATCATTTGATGGGATATCAATCACTACACCGCCGTTTTTTCGGCGATCGCGCCACCCATCTACAACATCTGACTGACTCACGGCGGTGACATATTTCGCTTCCCCTTCTACCATTGCTAAACCGTTGAGGTGACAGCGATCTTCGTTGATATATTGGGAGATAAAAGGTGGTTTCCAGAGAGGTTTACAACTGTGGCGATCGCTCACTGTGGCGATACAATTGAACAATGTGCTAATAAAAATGATTTGGTTATCTTTATCTACAGCAATATCGTGAATGTCGATATCTCCTGTAGTGTAGCCGATTCTGGGAATATATAGGCGATCGTAACCTTGATATTGCGCTCCCGCAGCTAACACATTTTCTAATTGCCAAAGTTGATATTTTGAACTTAGATAGATGCGATTGTGGGTGCAATAAAGCCCCATTGCGCGATCGAAGATTCGCCAATATCCAGAAATAGTATTAGTTTCGGGATTGCTACCAATTAACATTAATCTGCTAGTTTGATAGGTGGTGCAAGCGAGGCTGATTTGTTGTTGGGTTAACCAAGATGGTAACTCGCGATCGCCAAAAATCTCGTGTTTTTGGGTGGTATTAAAATCAGTGCGATCGTTGTTCAAAGAATCTGAATACATATTTAATTTATTCTTAATGTAAAATTGTAACTTGTCAGGTAGGCGATCGTCTCAGTTATGTTCAATTAGGGCAATTAGTTTCTAGCCAACTGGATAAGTCAGCTATACTAGAAAAGTCAAAAATAGCCTCAGCTAAAGCCGATAATTGTTCTGATGATAGGGTTGATAAACTAGCTTCAATTTCTTGATTAAGCTCACCTAATTGTCGTTGTAATAGGCGTTTAATCAGATTTATTTGACCAATTTCGATGCCCCTTTGCTCACCAATTTCTATGCCCTCAGCCAACCCCTCAGCCTTACTCAACTCAAGAGCACCAATCCTTTCCCTTTCAAATTGCTCCCGTTTCTCCAAATCATCCACCTCCTCCAAACTTAAGTTTACCCGATCGGCAATCGTAAAAGCCTTCTCAATTTCCGGTACAATTGACATAGATTCTGGCACCACTTCTAAATCCGGTGCTTTCCTAAGAAAATAAAGCCATTTATCGGTAATATTACTCAACTCTTCTAAGCTTTTATTAAACTTAGGTAACTCCACAAACACTAACTTTAACGGACTATGCTGATAATTCAGTAATAACTCATCTTCCTTGAGCGTAAATTGGGAAATCACTTTATTATGTTCATTAAACATGGTAAAATCTGTCACGGCTACACCGATAGCGGCTCTCAACTCAGGATAAATCTCTCCTAATTTCAGTTGATTCACATACATTTTAGCCGTATTATAAAGAATCCTCTTTCCAAAAGCCGGCA
Organism: Kamptonema sp. UHCC 0994; assembly: GCF_029167235.1. Taxonomy (GTDB): domain Bacteria; phylum Cyanobacteriota; class Cyanobacteriia; order Cyanobacteriales; family Microcoleaceae; genus Kamptonema. Next base: position 9,671 of record NZ_JARFTR010000070.1, read on the forward strand.
CATTAAATGCCTGCATTTCAATTAACACATTTTCCCCATTATTTAGTTGAGCTTTCACATCAAAATAAGTAGTTTTCAAACCAGAAATTCTCCCCGGTGCGTAGGGGTCAATAATTTCCAAAGAAGTGATGAAAGTCTCACCTTGATAGACAATCGCATTCAGGAAACTAATTAAAATATCGTGACTTTGATCCGAACCAAAGATTTTTTTAAAGGCGTAATCAGTTTTGGGGTTAATGAATTTCATAGTTGATACTAAATTTATGCTAATATTATACTAAAATTAATCATCTCCTCAAATGTAAAGTTCCCATAAAGGGGGTGATATACCCAAATGGCTATGATAAAATTATTCTATATAAAAAATATCAGGTAATCTACCGTGAACAACCAAATAATCTTTGTAGCCCCCTCCGTGCAAGATTACCAAAGCCTAATTAACAAAGCCGATGCCGCTCAAATTTTCATTTTAAATGAAAATTTGAGCGGCATCGAACAAATAACCAACGCCCTAGCCAATCAAAAAGACATTTCAGCCCTACACATCCTATCCCACGGCAGCGAAGGCAGCCTCAACCTCAGCACCGAAGCCCTCAATAGCCATAATATAGAAAAATTCAGCCCCCAAATCAAACAATGGGGAAAAGCGCTCACCCAAAACGCCGACATCCTATTATATGGCTGCGAAATCGCCAAAGGAGAAACCGGTCAAAACTTCGTCAAACGACTCAGTGAAATCACCGAAGCCCACATCGCCGCCTCAGCCACCCCCACAGGTAGCGCCGAATTAGGCGGAGACTGGGAACTAGAAGTCCAAACCGGCCACATCAAAGCCACCATACCATTTAACGCCACAGCCCGCAACACCTACAGCGGCATCCTGGGCTTCGCCACTAAAGTAGACTTCCCCACTGGCGGTGGGCCATTCTCCGTCAGCATCGGCGACTTCAACGGCGACGGCTTACCGGACTTAGCAACGGCGAACAACTACGGCTTCACCGCCTCCATCCTGCTCAACACCACCGCCACCGGAGCCACCACCCCCACCTTCGCCCCGAAAGTAGACTTCACCACTGGCAATTTGCCCCGCTCCGTCAGCATCGGCGACTTCAACGGCGACGGCAAACCGGACTTAGCTGTGGCGAACTACGACAGCGCCAGCGCCTCCATCCTACTCAACACCACCGCCACCGGAGCCACCACCCCCACCTTCGCCCCGAAAGTAGATTTCACCACTGGCACCGATCCCCGCTCCGTCAGCATCGGCGACTTCAACGGCGACGGCAAACCGGACTTAGCAGTGGCGAACCTCAACAGCACCAGCGCCTCAATATTCCTGAACACCACCGCCACCGGAGCCACCACCCCCACCTTCGCCCCGAAAGTAGACTTCACCACTGGCACTGGGCCCTTCTCCGTCAGCATCGGCGACCTCAACGGCGACGGCTTACCGGACTTAGCAGTGGCGAGCGCCGGCAGCAGCACTGCCTCCATATTCCTAAACACCACCGCCACTAATGCCACCACCCCCACCTTCGCCCCGAAAGTAGACTTCACCACTGGCACTCAGCCCCAATCCGTCAGCATCGGCGACCTCAACGGCGACGGAAAACCGGACTTAGCAACGGCGAACATCGGCAGCGACAATGCCTCCATCCTGATCAACACCACCGCCACCGGAGCCACCACCCCCACCTTCGCCCCGAAAGAAGACTTCACCACTGACATCGGCCCCAACTCCGTCAGCATCGGCAACTTCAACGGTGACGGCAAACCGGACTTAGTAACAGTGGGCGAAGCCTTCAGCACCATCTCCATCCTGCTGAACACGACTACCACGGGAGCCACCACCCCCACCTTCGCCCCGAAAGAAGACTTCACCACTGGCACTGTGCCCCGCTCCGTCAGCATCGGCGACTTCAACGGCGACGGCAAACCGGACTTAGCAGTGGTGAACAGCAACAACGCCTCCATATTCCTCAACACCACCTCCAAAGTAACTGCCGTCACCGCTACCAACATTGACAGTAGCTACAGTATCGGCTCCACTATCAATATCACTGTCACCTTTGATGCGGCTGTGAATGTAGATACCACAGGTGGCACACCTCAACTACAACTAGAAACTGGCACCACTGACCAATTTGCCACTTATACTGGTGGTAGCGGCGGTACTGTACTCACCTTCGACTATGTAGTGCAAGCCGGAGACACTTCTGCTGACTTAGAATATCTCTCCACAACGGCTCTCACTCTCAACGGCAGCACAATTAAAGAGACTGCTGCTACTGGCTGGGATGCCTTTTTAACCCTCCCCACTTTAGCCACAGCTAACTCCCTCGGCGGTAGTAAAGCCATAGTTATTGACACCGTTGCACCCACTGTCACCAGTATCACCTCTACCACCACTGACGGTAGTTACAGCACAACTGGCAACATCAACGTCACCGTCAATTTCAGCGAAGCAGTGACTTTAGCAGGTGGTAACATGACAGTTGCCTTAGACACAGGTGGTACTGTTACTATTGCAGCTTTCACAGGCACTAGCGCTGTCGGCACTTATACTCCCGCCACCGGACAAAATAGCACTGACCTTAACTCAACTACCATAACTTTAGCGGTTGGTGCAACCTTAAAAGATACTGCTGGCAATAATGCAACATTAACTATTCCTGTTGGACAATCTTTAGCCAATAGTAAAGCCATAATTGTTGATACAACTGTACCAACAATTGCCTTAACATCAGCATCCCCAACCACCACAAACGCACCTTTTGCAGTAACAGCAACTTTCAGTGAAAGCGTAACAGGATTTAGCGCAACAGGTGTTAATGTTGGTAACGGCACTGTGAGCGGCTTTACAGGTAGCGGCACGACTTATAATTTTACCGTCACACCGAATGCTGATGGTAATGTCACAGTTGATGTCCCGGCGGCTAAAGCAACTGATACTGCGGGTAATAATAATACAGCAGCCACTCAATTAACTCGCACTGCTGATCTTACTGTACCTACTGCTAACTTGGGTGCAATTTCTAACATTACTACAGCGGGTGGTACAAGTCAGACATTGACAGTGACTTTCAGCGATAACAGTGGAGTTGATGTTAGCAGTTTAGATAATTCTGACGTGGTTGTAAATTGGTCAGGCGGTGCTATTCCTGCACAATTTGTCGGTGTTACTCCTGCTGGAAATGGTACGCCGCGTACAGCTACTTATTCGTTTATTCCGCCTGGGGGAAGTTGGGACAATGCTGACAATGCAACTTATACTGTTAACTTGCAACCATCCCAGGTAAAGGATGCTATTGGTAATTTTGCTGCTGCTAGCAGTTTGGGTACTTTTAGTGTTAATGTTGCAACTCCGACACCAACACCAACACCAATTCCGACACCAACACCAACACCTGTTCCGACACCAACACCAACTCCATCGGTAACGCCAACACCGACACCTGTTCCGACACCAACACCAACTCCATCGGTAACGCCAACACCAACACCTGTTCCGACAGCGACACCAACTCCATCGGTAACGCCAACACCAACGGTAACGCCGACTCCATCGGTAACGCCAACACCAATTCCCACAGCGACACCAACTCCATCGGTAACGCCAACACCAACGGTAACGCCGACTCCATCGGTAACGCCAACACCAATTCCCACAGCGACACCAACTCCATCGGTAACGCCAACACCAACGGTAACGCCTACGCCATCGGTAACGCCAACGCCATCGGTAACGCCAACTCCCACGCCAATAACTAACAACATCCCAGACGATAGCTGCATCTGCGATCGAATTGTCTATCCCGAATTAAACCAACCTAACCAAGTTGAAAATACTATCATCGGAGTACCCGAAATTCAAATAGGTACTGCCAAAAATGATAAATTTCTCGGCAGTAAAACTGGCAATATATTCGATGCTTCTTCAGGGGATGACAACCTCTATGGTGGCGACAGCAACGATATCTTTAATGGCAATAAAGGCAACGACTTCATCACCGGAGGTAATGGCGAAGATATCCTCTTTGGAGACGAAGGAAACGACATCATTCTTGGCGAGTTGGGTAACGATTTAATCTTCGGAGGTAAAGGCAATGACTTGCTAAATGGCCGCGAAGGTAATGATATCATTTTTGGTAATAAAGATGATGACTTCATTGATGGTGGCAAGGATAATGACGTTTTATATGGAGGTCAAGGTAGCGATACAATATTGGGTAGTGAAGGTAATGACAACATATTTGGAAACTTAGGTTCAGATACTATCTGTGGTGGCGTAGGCAATGATTTAATTAGTGGTAATCAACAGTCAGATGTCTTGTCTGGTTGTGAAGGGAATGACACTATTTACGGAGGTGAAGATAACGATACTCTCACAGGTTGTCAAGGTGATGATATTCTCTACGGAGATTTAGGAAATGATAGTTTGATTGGCGGTAGTGGTAATGATATTTTTGTCTTAAAAGCTGGTCAAGGATTTGATACTATCGGTGATTTTACCATTGGTCAAGATTTGATAGGATTAAGCGGTGGTTTGAGTTTTGGCCAGTTAGAATTGACTGATAACAATCAGGGGACAATTATTAAGAATCTCTTGACTGGGGAGCAGTTGGGTGTGATGATTGGTGTGAGTAAGAGTGCGATTACGTCAGCTAGTTTTCTGTTGGTTTAATTGTGAAACGTCTTGGTAGAGAGCAAGAACGTCAAGCTAAAGAAAAACTGGCTGCATATCTCAGAGGTATCGGTATCTGCTTTCTACCTTTATTGATAAGTTAGATTTAGACCAAAATTTGATTTTAAATCACCCGAACTTTCCTGAACTCCTGTTCTATGGTACTCTTGCTGCTTAAAAACTGTCCGAAGTATTGAAATATACGACTTACGCACAAACAATGTATTTATGTCATTGTGAGGGTTCTGTTGGCCTAGCCTGCCCGCAGGGGGCTTAGCCATCCCAAAGCTTTGCTACACCGTTACAATGCGTAATATCATGTCCGGTTAAATACTTGTCATTGCGAGCGAAGCGAAGCAATCCCAACACCTTGCGATTGCTTCGCTTCGCTCGCAATGACACATCGTAAGTAATTTACCGGACATGATATAAGTCCTGAAATACTAAAGATACTAAAGGGGCATCCAATGACAGATTTATTTTTTTCAGAGTATATCCAAAGTGGCACTAGCAACCAAGCGCTAGAAATCTACAACAGCAATGAATCTACAGTTGACCTCTCATCGGCTGGCTACGCTATAGAAATCTATGCAGATGGTAGCACTTCTCCCACAACAACAATTAACCTCACTGGCACGATCGCAGCAGGCAAAACCTTTGTCGTGACAGACAAAAGCGCTGATGCCATCATTTTAGACAAAGGCAATCAAACCAATACCGAATTATCCTTCAATGGCAACGACGCGATCGTACTGCGAAAAGCTAGTAATGTAATTGATGCGATCGGTCAAGTCGGCTTCGATCCCGGTACAGCTTGGACTAACGGAGACATTAGCACTCAGGATACCAATTTGCGGCGCAAAACCAGCGTCATCGCAGGTTCCACCAACCCCCAACAAACCTTTAACCCTAGCCTAGAATGGGACGCATACGCCGCCACCAATGTCAGTAACCTAGGAACCCACACAACTTTAGGACGAGAATCCCAACGGATTTATGATATTCAGGGAAAAAACCATCGTTCTCCCTTAGAAAACCAGCTTTTATCAACAGTTCCAGGGATTGTTACGGCTATACAGCAGAATACAGCTACAGTAACGGGTGAGGAAAATGGCGGATTTTATATCCAAGACCCCTCTGGGGACGGAAACACGGCCACATCCGACGGCATTTTCATCTTCACGGGTTCAACACCCAGCCTCAAATCAGGGGATTCAGTGATAGTTACGGGTATTGTCAGGGAAATCCGACCCAATAACGACCCCCAAAATCTCACTGTCACCCAGATTGTCACTCCGTCTTATACAACAGTATCAACAGGCAACCCCTTACCTGCCCCTACAGTTATCGGCAATGGCGGCCGGATTCCGCCAACTACAACCATCAAAAGCGCTGTTGGTAACATCGAAACCAGTGCCGAATTGTTCAATCCTAACAGCGAGGGGATGGACTTCTACGAAAGTCTGGAAGGGATGTTGGTACAGGTCAATAATGCTGTAGCAGTTAGTCCCAGCAACAGCGAGGGTGAAATTTGGATATTAGGAGATAACGGGGCCAATGCTACTGGCCGTACCCCGCGCGGGGGTATTTCCATTATTAGTTCTGGCACTAATGTTGACTATAATCCAGAACGGATTGAGGTAGACAATACGCTATTTAAGGGTACTAATACCTCTTTAACCAATCCTGATGTTAATGTCGCGGCGCAATTGGGAACTATAAGCGGGATAATAGACTATCGCGATCGCAACTACGAATTACTGAATACTTCCGACTTAAATCCCTCAGCCAAACCCCTGCAACCAAGTCCGATCACGCGGGAAACAACGGCCCTCAAAGGTAGTGATAGCCAGTTAACAGTAGCGACATTCAACGCCAGTAATCTTGACCCTAGTTCCGAAAAGCTAGTTAGCCGCCTCGCCAATATCATCGCTAACAACCTCCAAGCACCTGATATTATTGCCCTTCAGGATGTATCCGATAATAGCGGCCAGAAAGATGACGGTATAGTAGATGCTAAAGATACTTATCAGGCTTTGATTGATGCGATCGCCACAGCAGGAGGTGGCACTTATGACTATCAGCAAATCAACCCCACTAACAACCAAGACGGCGGCCCCCTCAACAACCGTTCTGGTTTTTTATTCAATCCTAGCCGCGTTACCTTTGTCGCAGGTACAGCAGGCAGTGCCGACAACGCTATTGAAGTTAATAGCGGTACTACTGTTTCCCTCAATCCCGGCCGCATTGACCCCACAAACAGCGCTTTTAACAATCAGTCCAAATCTCTTGCTGGACTATTTGAGTTCAATAATGAGAAATTTTTTGTAGTTAACAATGATTTTATTTCCCAGGCAGAAGATGAGCCATTATTTAGCCCCAATCAGCCACCAGCAAGACTTTCCGAAGCCAAACGAATTGAGCAAGCCGCAACTGTCAATAATTTTGTAGATGGTATCCTCGCCACAGATGCCAATGCGAATATCATTGTTTTAGGCAGTTTTAATGACTTCCCAACCTCCGAAGCTTTAAATGTTTTAAAAGGTCAACCAGAAGGAGAAGGAACTGCGGTTCTTACCAATTTAGTTGAAAATATCAACATACCTGCCGATCGCTATACTGCAATTATTGATGGCAACTCCCAACCCCTCGACCAGATTTTAATCAGCAAAAATCTGCGGGATAAAACGGCTCCAGAAATCGATATCGTTCATAGTAACGTCGAGTTTACCGAGCCAGAAATTGATAATTTCATATTACGAGAACCCGTTTTAAGTCGCTTCAGTTTTGGTACTAACATCACTTTAACTATTTCTCCTTCGGCCTTTCCAGATATCGTACCCGCAGGTACATTGAGGGGAAAAGTCACCCGCACTGGCAATATAGTTAATCCAGTTGATGTAACTGTTACTGTTAGCGATCCATTGGAGGCTAATTTTAACGGAGTTGCCACAAAAGAATTGACTATCAGTGCTGGGCAATCTACCGTAGAATTTAACATCGATGCTGTCAACGATCAGATTATTGATACTACTTGGAAAACAGTAGATTTAACGGCTGCGGCGACAGGTTACACCGACGGCAAAACTAAGGTGACGGTAATTGACGACATTACAGCAGCAATTCCAGTTTTACCCTCTGAAAGTCCAGCACCAATTCCTAGCGCCTCGCCCACGCCTGTAAATAATACTCCCAGTAATACCACCCGCCCAGACGATCCGATCCTCACACCTCTCACCTTTGACGGCAGTTCCAGTTTCATTTTTAACTACCCGACAGATAATGCGACCTTTACCACGAGCATTGGTGATACTCTGACTGGAAATGACGGAAATGACATTTTGATCGGTGGAGGCGGTGACGATTGCCTTGTAGGCTATCAAGGCGATGATATTTTGGATGCCACCAGTGGCAATGATACTCTTTTTGGTGGTAAGGACAGGGACACTCTGCTTGGGGGTGGCGACAGCGACTTAGTTTGGGGCGAGGAGGGCGCTGATATTCTGGATGGGGGAGTAGACGGCGATACTCTGTTTGGGGGGACGGAGAATGATACGCTTTACGGCAACAGCGGTAATGACAGTGTTTATGGTAATGAAGGGGATGACTTGATTTACGGCAACGATGGCAATGATAGTTTGTTCGGTAATCAAGGATCTGATACGATTTCTGGCTGGGAAGGGGAGGATAGTATTTTTGCAGGTAAAGGCAGCGATTTTGTTTTTGCTGGGGAAGGTGGCGATTTTGTCTGCGGCGATTTGGGGGATGATTACCTCAGCGGTGAGGCTGGCAATGATGAACTTTGCGGCCGTGAAGGTGCTGATACACTCTATGGGGGCATTGGAGCTGATACCCTTGAGGGGGGCGCTGACAATGATACTTTGGTGGGGGGTGCTGGTGCGGATCAGTTACAGGGCGGGGAAGGTAGGGATGTTTTTATTTTCTCCGATTTAAGTGATAATGGCGATACGATCCTCGATTTTGCGGCTGGGGACGACGGAGATGTGTTGAATTTGCAGTCGGTATTTAATAAACTGAACTATGCGGGTTCTAATCCTATTAATGATAAGTTTCTGCGGTTGGTTCAAGTTGGTTCTGATGCAGAATTGCAAATTGACTCGGATGGTGCTAGCGCTCAAAATGATTTTACTGTACTGGTGACGTTGAAAAATATCACTGCTGGAAGTTTTAATGCTAGTAATTACACTTTTTAGTTAACTGTTAACTGTTAACTGTTAACTGTTAATTCAGGACTTAGGTTATCGTAACGCCGCCATCTTGGCGGTAAATAA
>NZ_JARFTR010000040.1 GCF_029167235.1 Kamptonema sp. UHCC 0994
AACAAATTAAAATTGTTAAAGCGTTGTGGATTTGGATTTAGAAACTTTAACAATTTTGAAATTAGAGCTTTGATTAGCTGGCATTTTCCTAATATTTTAGCATAGTAGGTACGAAAGAGCCGGTTTTCCTCTGGGTTTGGGCTGTAAATTTCCCTCTATTTTTTGTTGTTTAACAAGCTTTTGAACTAAGCTTTTACTCACAGAAAATATTGCTGCTGTTGCTCGGATCGACAGCTTCTGCTCGTGATGTGCTGCTACTATTTTTTTTCGCAAATCTACTGAATATGCTTTCATGGTATATTATTTTTTAGTTGATTCTCTCAATACTTCGGACCGGTACATAAGCTCATAGGTTTGAAGCTAGGGCTACGTACCGTTAGCGCGATCGCCCCTGAAAATAGTCTGTAGTATTGCTCTAGTGTACCTCATAACATCCGGAAGTGCTGTATCACCAGTTTCATCAACTGGGTTTACCGTCCCGTAAGCTTTTCAGCTTACTTTAGGTAAAACGAATCGCACATTTCTGTAGTATTTATGGTGACTGAATAGAGTTCACCTCAAGTCCTACCGCAAAAAGAAAGCAAAATCTATAGGAAAACCTATGCAACCCATCCGACAAGGCGACGTAATTTTAACGCCAGTACAGAAAACTGAGGGGCAAAAAAAACCTCACCTCACACTTGCAGAAGGCGAAGTGACAGGACATTCTCATCGCATTATTGACGGAAAGGCTGAGCTTTATGAAAAAGATGGAACTCTCTATTTGCGAGTGCTTTCATCGACAGCTTTGTTGAGTCACGAAGAACACAATCCTATTTCAATTCCTCAAGGCAATTGGATGGTAAGAATTCAGCGGGAATATGAGCCGCAAGGTTGGAGGTATGTTGCGGATTAAAGTTAAAAGTATGAATTACAGCATATTCCAGGTGAATGAAGTACAGTAGCAGAACTCTTAGTCAACTAACTACTTAGATCGATGAAATTGTGTGTACCACATATATATGGAATATGCTGTATTTACGAAAATAAAACAATGCTTTGCCCGACAAAAACTTATTACTTTCTTGCCGTAAACAGTGCAGTACAACCAACAACTTGAACTGAATAACTTGAAAAATTCGATGCTAGCGCCTCTTTTAAATCTTCAACGTTATCCTGCCAATTAGTGAAAACACCAGTGTTGTTGTAGATGTGCATCACTATTCTCCCTAAATAATTGTGCTTAACTCCCGCGCCGAGAACAGTAGAACCAAATAAAATTGCACCATCTTTCATCAAAGGTTTGAGGTATTCAAAGGCTACGGTTTTAGTCGCAAGCGTTCCAGGCAGACAGTGAAGTAAGTAGTTAATTCCTATAGAATCAAACTGATTTGGTTCAAGCGGCAATGGTTCCAGAACCGATGCTTGATAGCAAGACGGTTTGTAGCGTGCAATTCGCTTTGAGGTAAAGTCTAAACTATTAGCATTTAGATCCAACAAACTAATCTTTGGCTGCTTAGAAGGAAAGCGGCACTTATCCAAATAATATCCCGATCCAACTCCAACATCTAAGTGGCAAGCAGAAATATTTTTGTTGTAGAAATTGAGTAGCCTAGAATAAGAACATTTCCACAAAAAACGAGCAGAAATTCCCACGATTTTGTCATATTCAGACAAAATATCTTCCGTATAAACAGCTTGTCCTTTGATTACACGCTCTTGGCTGATGGGAAAAGAAGTTGCATCCATGATTTTTCCTTTGTTGTTAGTTGTTAGACGATCTAAAATTCGATACAATCGCTCTTTTTATTCTCTTTGTTTTCTCTAAGGTATGTAGTTGCGCTTTAGCGCTCTTTCGCGTACAGAAAGAGCGCTAAAGCGGAACTACGTACCTATTTATTTATGAGAATTAGCCCCAGACGATATTAATGAGCGGCTAAAAGAAGAGACTTGGTGCTGCGGAACATTATTAGGTGCTAGTTTGCGGGAAATAGTTTGTACAACCTGTTCGCGATCGCTCTCTAAAAATAAGTGAGAACCCGCAACGGATTCAAGGTGAAAACCACCTAAAGTCTGTGTGTTCCATGCTGCCATATCTTCTTGACTAACAAAACGATCTTTACTTCCCGTAAAAGCCGAAATCGGACAATCTAGTGGGGCATTATCCTTGTAGATATAGCTTTCAAGAGCAAGAAAATCTGCCTGCATAGTCGGTAACAGCGCCTCCATCAGTTCAGTGTTTTGCAGCACTTTAGATGATGTTCCTAAACTGCGGAGAAATCTGGTCAAATTCAGATGAGAAGTCAAATCGAGAGCTGGGAAAGGATTAGGTAATTGGGGAGCAATAGTTGCTCCAATAAACAAGTGAATTGGCAACAAGCCAAACCGATCGCGAAGGGACTTTGCTACCTCAAAAGCTAGCAGCCCACCCATGCTATGTCCGTAGAAGGCAAAAGGTTTGTCGAGCATTGGTTTCAGGACATCTGCCAAAACTTCAACCAACTCTGTAAATTGAGTAACAGGCGCTTCGCTAATGCGGTTTTCGCGGCCAGGAAGCTGTATTGGACAGACTTCTATTTCTGGTGGCAACTGTGACTCCCAACTGCGGTAGGTTGAAGCACCACCACCAGCGTAGGGAAAGCAAAATAAGCGGATTTTTGCAGAGGTAGAAAACTCAGATTTATTAATCCAACTCAAATTAGTATTTTGAGGAACTGTCAAAGCTGCAATCTCAAGTGTTGGTAATAATTCTTCTATTGCTGGCGTTAGTTGAGAGTTCATTTTTAGGGCTAGTTGAGTGATAGAAGGCCCTGCAATTAGTTCTTTTACTAGCAAGCTGATTTCCAAATCTTTCTCAATCCGATTTTTGAGTTCAACGACCATTAAAGAATCAAAGCCTAACTCCCTTAAAGACGCTTCGAGGCAGACTTCAGATCGTTTCACTCCCAATCCCCGGACTACTTGCTGACAAAGATAAGACTCTAATAAAGAGGGGCGATCGCTATTTTTGGCAGTTAATATTCTGTCACGCCAAGTCACTTTCTGGAAATTTAATCCCGCCGTAGATAGCGCCATATCTGCTTCTTCAAAGATAGAGTCAACTGCTGCAAGTGAGGTCTGCTGTTCGCTGACTATTACTCTTGCTGCTGGCTCAATCCAATATCTTTGGCGCTGGAATGGGTAAGTAGGAAGTAGCACTCGGCGACGGGAATAGTCTTGGTCAAATGCCGCCCAATCAACATCGGCTCCATGAACGTATAATACTTTTAAACTCGCAAGTAATTGCTGCCAGTTGGAGCGTTCTTTGTGAAGTGAAGACAACCAAACTCCTGTTTTTTCTGGGAGGCATCTGCGTCCCATTTGGATTAATGGAGAGTGCGCTCCAATTTCAAGGAAGATATCAATTTGTAAAGCTGAAAGTGCATTAATTCCACTTTCAAAATTGACTGGTTGCAGGATTTGATTGCACCAATATTCAGCGCATCCGATTTCAGTGATTTGGGCGCTTTCTCCTGTTACTGTTGAAATTAGCTCGATTTGTGGTTCTGCATAGGTGATTTGAGCTACAATTTGCCTAAAATCATCTAGAATGGGTGCCATTAAAGGCGAGTGGAAGGCGTGGGAGACTGTGAGCTTATGCGTCCACAGTTTTTGAGGTTGGAGGTCTGAAAGTACCGCAGAAATGGCTTCAGAAGTTCCAGAAATAACTGTTTCTTCTGGGCTGTTGATAGCTGAAATTACCACATTGGGCTGGTAGGGTGCGATGGCGGCTTTTACTAACTCTGCATTTGCTAAAATTGCTACCATCTCGCCATTTGGAGGTAGTGCTTGCATTAGCCGACCGCGTTCTGCAACTAGCTTTATGGCATCTTCTAAGCTGAAAACTCCGGCTATACAGGCGGCTACGTATTCGCCTAAACTGTGACCGATAACTGCATCTGGCTTGATACCCCAAGATAGCCATAATTGAGCTAAAGCATACTCGAAAGCAAACAAAGCTGGCTGGGTATAAGCTGTTTCATTGAGAGGAGAATATACGCCCTTTTCTGGGTAAAGAACATCTAGGAGAGGCACTTCTAAATAGGGTTGTAGCAATCGATCGCAGCGATCGAGAGTTTGGCGGAATGTCGGTTGAGCGTTGTAAAGTTCGCGCCCCATGCCGATGTATTGGGAACCTTGACCTGTAAATAGGAAGGCAATTTTAGGTGGGTTGTTAGTGGAACATTTGGTAATAACTTCGCTAAAGTCTTCACCTGCGGAAAAATCTGCTAATTGTTCGCGTAAATCTTGTGCGGAATCAGCTACAATTCCGATGCGATAATTATGGTGCGAACGTCCTGCATTGGCAGTGAAACAAATATCTGCTAAGGGCTGATTTGGTGACAATTCGAGGTGAGTTTCATATCGAGCTGCCAATTCATTTAAAGCTTTTTCATTTTTGGCTGAGAGGCATAATAAATGTAAGGGGCGTTCGGTTTCTGATGGTACGGGGGCTACTTCTGGTGGTTCTTCTAAGATGACATGAGCATTAGTTCCGCCAATGCCAAAAGCGCTGACTCCGGCGCGGCGAGGAATGCCATTTTCAGTTATCCAAGGTTGCTGTTTTGTGTTGACGTAGAAGGGACTATTGGCAAAATCTATTTGGGGATTTGGTTCTTCAAAGTTGATAGTGGGAACTAACAGTTTATGTTTCAACATTAACGCAGTTTTAATGAAGCTGGTAACTCCTGCTGCTACATCAGTATGTCCAATATTTGGCTTCACGGAACCAATGGCGCAGAAGCCTTTCTTTTCGGTATAGTGTGAGAAAGCTTTAGTTAATCCTGTAACTTCAATCGGGTCGCCTTGGAGAGTTCCTGTACCATGAGCTTCTACATAAGTAATAGTTTCAGCATCTACTCCTGAATTAAGAATTGCTTCGGCAATTGCCTCTGCCTGACCTTGAGAACTAGGCGCTGTATAGCCGATTTTAAAACCACCATCATTATTAATTGCTGAACCTTTAACTACTGCATGAATACAATCTCCATCAGCAATAGCATTAGCGAGTAGCTTGAGAATGACAACACCGACACCGCCACTAAAAACTGTTCCTTTAGATTTGGCATCAAAAGCTCGGCAATGTCCGTCGGGAGAGTGCATCATTCCCTCTTCATACAAATAGCCTGCATTTTGGGGAAGATAGATGGAAACTCCACCGACTAAAGCAATATCGCATTCACCCATTAATAAGCTCTGACGAGCTAAGTGAATCGCTACTAATGAACTCGAACAAGCTGTTTGAACGTTGAGACTTGGCCCTTTTAAGTTGAATTTGTAAGAAACTCTTGTTGGTAAGAAGTCTCTCTCATTGGCAATCAAAGCTTGGACATTTCTTGATGAGAGAATCGAACTGCGAAAATCAAGGTTTGGATAAACATTTCTTAACAGGTATGTACTCAGAGATTGACTGGCATAAACGCCAATCGAACCTGAATAATTTTTAGGATTATAGCCAGAAGTTTCCAGAGCTTCCCAAGCAGACTCCATGAACAAGCGATTTTGAGGATCTAACATTTCCGCTTCTTTCGGACTATAGCCAAAGAAGGAAGCATCAAACAAATCAACATCATCTAGAACAGGAGCTACTTTCACATAATTCGGATTGCTTGCAGTCGCAGCATCGACACCAGCAGCTTCCAATTCTGCTTCTGAGAAAAAGGAAAGAGATTCCACGCCATCTTGTAGATTCTGCCAAAATTCATCAATATTTTTTGCTCCAGGGAAGCGACCAGACATCCCAATAACGGCAATATCTAGTTCATTACCGACACCCACGTTTTCAATTGCTTCCATTCTAATGGACTCCTGATTAATTGTTATATTGTTGACAAATTGATATGGATTTAGACTAGATTTCGTGACTTTCTAGACAGAATTTGCTGCTGTCTCTGAATGAGTTCTCGACGTTTATCAGTTGGACTTTTGCTCTGACGCAACTGATTAATAGAGATTTGTTTTTCTGGATTGTCTAAATGTTTTGCGATCGAGCTAATGGTGGGGTACTGAAACATTTCGCTCATCGAAATATCTCGATGTAAAACTTCCTGTAATTTCCCAGTCACCTGAGCTACAAGTAAGGAGTTTCCACCTAGATCGAAGAAGCTATCATGGAGATCGATATCATCTATATTTAACACTTGTTTCCAAATAGAAGCAATTATTTTTTCTACTTCTGTGTTGGCGGTGGCAGCGACTTTTTTTCGCTGCGCTTTAGGACTTTCCCATTCAAGACTAAAAGGGTGTTTTCCGGCTTCATTTACCTCTGTATGTTGTTGAATAAAGCTTTTACTGCCATCCAACCCAATTAAGAGGTTTGCTCGATCAGTATATAACCCTGTTAGGAAAGAATGCAAGCCTTCTTTTGCTGACATGGATTTGTAACCTCTGGCGTGGAGTGCATCTTTTCCTCGATAACCTTGACTCATTCCTACCTCATTCCATGTACTCCAATTAAAGCAATAGCTCTGTATTGAACACTGGTATTTTTGATAGTGAGCAAAGCAGTCTAGGAAATGGTTGGCTGCACTATAAGCACCTACCATAGCCCCTCCAAAAAAGCTACTCACCGAAGAGAAACTAATGAAAAGAGGATTGGGATGTTTGACTATGAGTTGATGCAAAACCCAAGTACCAAAAACTTTGGGATGCAGTGTTTTGGCAAAACTATCTTTGGTTTCCTTGACCAGTAAACTTTCTTGATAAATTCCTGCTGAGTGAATCACTCCTTGTAATTCGCATTGCCAGAGAGACTGAGCTTGGTTAACAACCTGTTGCAACTGAGCAGAATCGCAGATATCAACAGCTTCGTAGATAATCTCTCCCCCAAGTTGCTCTAATGCTAGGTAAGCCTTAATCTTTTGAGCAATAACATCTGCCTGTTTGATGCGAGTCTCCCATGTATTTCTAGGAGGCAATTGAGTTCTACCGACTAATAACAACCGAGCTTGATAATTTTCGAGTAAATACTTAGCAATCTCAACACCAATTCCTCCTAATCCTCCAGTCAGCAGATACATTCCGCCAGCTTGGAAGGGAAGTTTTTGCTTTTCAGCTATGGTCAAGTCAACTTTTTCTAAGCGGGGAATTAAACGCTGTCCGTTGCGATATGCCACTTCTGAATCGCTGCTATCTGTCTGAATTTCCGTGAGAATATAAGGCGCATTCACTGCAACTGAATCTACAGGGAGATCGATATGCCGACATTTCAAACCAACGATTTCCTGGGCAATTGTTTTGACCAGTCCTAAAATTGGAGCTTTCTCCGATGCAATTTTGTCATCGGGTGAAGTTGGCTGTGAATAGCTAGAAATTACTTGTAATTGTACTGAATGGTTCGCACCTTTAAGCTTGGTCAGTGATTGGGTGAGGAATAGTAAACTATAAACCCCAAGGTCGAGGGATTCTTCTAGTGCTTCTAAGTTGGTAATCTCTCCTAAATATACTTGATATGTCCACAAATGCAGAATCCGAACAATTGTGATGTTATCTTCTAAGAGTGATGCCAGTAGTTGCAAATAGTGTTCGGCGTGTTTGGGGTTAATTTGATAATGATTGGTATCAAACTTGTTGAATTCATCACCAATTTTAACCTTGATGCAGGGACTATTGCGATTTTCTAGTTCTACATTCAAGTAAGTTCCTAATCCTATCGAATCAAGGAATATTAGGGTTGCGCCTGTTATTGACTGAGTTGTTACGGGAATCGCTACTTTTGGTCGCCAAATCGGGCAATAAAACCAGTCTGGTAATGTGTTACTGTTGCTAGTGTTAATGTCCAACTGTTTGAGAATGCTATCAAACTCTCCAGCTATAAAGCTTTGGCTCAATTGAGATCGCTGAATCTTCCCAATTTCTGTTTTAGGAATCGTTTCTTTCTCAACTGGAATCAGATAATCTGGATTCAGACCAATTTTTTTAACAATACTAGCTCGAATATCCTTGAGTAGTAACGCCAAGCGGTTTGGTTCGGAAATATGTGTATGAAAAAAGATTGCTAAATTATCGCTGTTGCTATCAGGAGTTCGGACGGCACAGGCGGCAGTATAGGAGACTTCTACTCCCTCAACTTCTTCAACTACTGCTTCAATTTCATGGCTGTAGTAGTTGAGACCATTGACTATAATTGTGTCCTTGGCGCGACCTGTAATAGTTAGATTATCACCTTTGAGAAATCCCAAATCTCCCGTATTAAACCATCCATCCTCGGTAAAAACTGCTCGATTTAGTTCTTGATTCTGATAGTAACCAGAGGTAACGGAAACTCCTTTAACCTGTAAGCGTCCAATCGTTTCTTGCTCAACTACTTGGTCATTGCTATCAACAATGCGAATGGAAATACCGAGAATAGGAGATCCTACTTCTACAAAGGCATCATGATCCGCTGTTGAGTCTAATGAAAAGTTGTTTGAGAAAGTAATGGCTGAAGAAGTTTCTGACATTCCCCACGCCGGACGCATCGCATTAGCTGGCAGTCCTTGGGGGCAAAGTAACTCTAAAAAACGTCTTGCTGTTTTAGCAACAATTGCCTCACCTGCGTTTAAAATAAACCGCATTGAAGATAAATTCCAATGTTGCGATTGAATCTTGTGAGCCTGGTTATTAATCAACGCATAGGCGAAATTTGGAGCCCAAGTAATTGTTGCTTTAAAGCTATCGATCAAGTCTAGCCAAAGGAGCGGGTTTTGCAAGATAGCTTCTTTGACAACGTGGATTTGTTTGCAACCCAAGTAAACATCTCGAATGTGAAACATGACTAGACCACCAACGTGGTCGAGAGGCATCCAATTCAGTGAGATATCTTTATTGTTAAAGTTATTTATCTGGGAGGTACTAGCAGAGCGGCTGAGTAAAGTGCGATGGCTTTGCATTACCCCTTTGGGTACTCCCGTGCTTCCAGAAGTGAGCAGCAATAGAGCTAAATCGTCGGGATTACTATTTTCAGCGCGTTTGTCAGGGGTAGCGGTTCGCAACTCTTCAATAGTTTCAACTTGAATGCTTTCGACTTCCCAAGACTGCGACAGAGCAAGAATTGAGGGAGCTAATTTTTCATTAGTTAGAATTGTTGGATGTTCTAACATCTGCCAAGCATGGTGCAGCTTTTTGACTGCGCCATTCGATTCGGAGTAGGTGGGAGCGATCGCGATCGGTACGGGAACGAACCCCCCTAAAACGCATCCCCAAAAGGCAGCGATGAAGTCCTGATTGCGATCGAACTGGAAAATGATCTTATCTTGCGGCTTTAGTCCGAGTTTTCTCAATCCCCCAACAATCTGCTGGGCTTCCTCTAGTAAGTCTGGATATAACTGAACGCTCTCTTTACCGTCAGACTCAATATAGACAATGCCTTGATTAGGAAAATGAATTGCCGCCCGTTGCAAAGCTTGGGTAAGATTAGTGGGAGAAGTAGGGGCTAGCGTCAGAGGTTCTCCGTGACTGACCGAAAGTTGTTTGCGAAGCGGTTTTTCTTCAGATGGCGAGGATAAGCATTGAGAATTTTTGCTCGTTGCCTTAGATATTGTGACAGAAGACATTACAAGAGGTGACAGAGTTAACAATCTCTGTGTGATACAGGTCACAAACTACATTATATGAGCTTCAAAGCAAAGTCAAGCTATTTGGCAGCTACTTTATAGAATCTTTATAAATTCAGTATATTTACGTAAGTAGATAGATAGGGGTTAAAACCCCTGGGGGGTTTGTGCTAATGGTGGAAGATATAACAATTTTCGGCGTTGCTTAATCAAGGTACGAAAAGGAACCATACAAAAACCCAGAATATTTGTGGACAATAGTTTTGAGGATTTGCATATTTAGCCGTTTATACCGTAAATCAGCAACGCCAAAATTTCTACCCCATTCCTACTTGGTCGAAAAATTAGATATACTGAATCGACAACTTGCTTCTCTCGGTACAGGAGATTCCAATATGTTCGACCTTCCCGGTTATCAAATCACCCAGTCAGTCCAAGTGGGAATAAAGAACGCCATCTACCGAGGAACCCGCGAAAAAGACCGCACCCAAATCATTATCAAAACCCTAACTGCCGAGTTCCCTAGTATAGAAGATATTACTCGCCTCAGACACGAATATAAAATCACTCAAAATTTAAACTTACAAGGCATTGTAAACACCTACAGTCTAGAAAATGCAGGTAACAGCTACGCCCTCATCATGGAAGACTTAGGAGGAACATCTCTAAAGCAACTTTTAGCAGCCAAAAAACCAACCCTTAAAGAATTTCTTAACATCGCTTTGCAACTTGCAATTGGTCTTACTGAACTCCATCAACACAGCATCATTCACAAAGACATTAAACCAAGTAATATCATCATTAACGCCACTACCAAGCAACTTAAACTCATCGATTTTAGCATCGCCACTCGCCTTAGCCGAGAAACCCCAACTATCAATAACCCCAACGAACTTGAAGGCACTCTTGCCTATATGTCTCCCGAACAAACTGGGAGAATGAACCGCACTCTCGACTACCGCACCGATTTCTATTCCCTCGGCATCACCTGCTATGAAATGCTAACGGGTCAAGTTCCATTTACCAGTTTTGAACCATTGGAATTAGTCTATTGCCACATAGCGAAAACTCCGACTCCCATTCAGCAAATCAACCCCGAAGTTCCTCACACAATCAGTGCTATTGTGATGAAATTAATGGCAAAAAATGCGGAAGATCGCTATCAAAGCGCCCAAGGATTGAAAGTAGACTTAGAAGAATGCTTAAACCAGTTGCAAGCTACTGGGCGCATTCGTAACTTCACCCCAGGAGAAAAAGATAAATCGGGACAATTTCTCATTCCGCAAAAACTCTACGGGCGGGAATCAGAAGTTGCAGCATTGCTAGAAGCATTTGAACGAGTTAGCAACCCCCAAACCGGGCTAAGTCAAGTTGAAATAATGCTAGTTTCCGGTTACTCCGGCATTGGCAAAACCAGCGTTGTTCAGGAAGTCCACAAACCCATAGTCCGACAACGGGGCTACTTTACTACTGGGAAATTTGACCAATTCAAGCGTAACATTCCCTATGCAGCGATTATTCAAGCTTTCTCAGAACTAATCCGCCAGCAGTTAACAGAAACTACTGAACAAATAGCCATTTGGAAATCAGAATTTTTAGAAGCATTAGGGGTTAACGCTCAAGTCATCATTGATGTAATTCCAGAAGTGGAATTGATTATTGGTAGTCAGCCAAAAGTCCCGGAACTTGAACCTACCGCCTCTCAAAACCGCTTCAATTTAGTCTTTAAAAAATTCATCAGTGTCTTTACCAAAAAAACGCACCCTCTTGTTCTATTCCTTGATGATTTGCAGTGGGCAGATTTAGCTTCTTTGAAGTTGATTCAACTACTAATGACTGACGATGATAGCAATTATTTATTACTAATTGGAGCCTATCGAGATAACGAAGTCAGTCGTACTCATGCCTTGATATCAACCCTGGAGGAAATACAAAAAACTGGGGCAATAGTTAATAATATTGTCCTCCAACCTTTAACGCTTAATATAGTTAATTTAATCCTCGCTGATACCCTAAAAGATTCTGAACGCTCCCAAGAACTCAGCCGCCTCATTTTCAATAAGACTCAGGGAAATCCCTTCTTTATGAACCAATTACTGCAAACTCTGTATGCAGAAAAACTATTACAATTTGACTTCAAGCAAGGGCGGTGGCTGTGGAACTTAGAGGAAATACAAGCAATCGGTATTACCGATTACAACGTTGTTCAACTGGTTGCCAGAAACTTGCAAAAACTCCCAGAAGCTACTCAAGAAGCGTTAAAGTTAGCTGCTTGTATTGGTAACTCTTTTTACTTAGATGTCTTAGCAATAGTCAGCGAAAAATCTCAGTTTGGCATAGCAGATAATCTCTGGGAAGCATTGCAATTAGGTTTATTGTTACCTTTAAGTAATGACTATAAAATACCGTTACAGCTTGACCCCTCTGAACAAGATACAACACCCCTTGAAGAGTTTAGAGTTGGCTATAAATTTCTCCATGACCGAGTACAGCAAGCAGCCTATTCCCTAATTCCTGAAGAACAAAAAAAAGCTACGCATTTAAAAATCGGTCAATTGCTGTTATATCAGACAGCAAATTATGCCTTAGAAGAAACAATTTTTGATATAGTTAATCAGCTTAATATCGGTAGAGAATTCATTACGGAATCTTCGGAAAAAGAGGAGCTAGCTAATCTGAATTTGAGAGCTGGTAAGAAGGCGAAAACATCTACAGCAATTGATGCGGCTGTTAAATATTTAACAGTAGGGTTGGAATTGTTGCCAGAAAATAGCTGGTATAGTCACTATGAATTGACCCTTAAACTTCATGTGGAAGCGGCGGAAGCAGAATATTTAAATACTAATTTTGATCGAGCAGAAAACTTGGTAAAAATTGTTTTGCAAAAAGCTAAAAATTTACTGGATAAGGTGAAGGTGTATGAGCTAGAAATCCAGTTTGCTATTGCACAAAATCAGATGCTAAAAGCAATTGAAACAGGAACAAGAGTCGTGGAATTATTGGGCGTACAATTATCTCCTCTCCCTGGCAGTGATAGCACTGAAAAATTCAATTTGCCTCGACTTGAAGATTTAGAAAATTTCCCTATAATGACCGATCCTTATAAGCTGGCGGCTATGCAAATTTTGATGAATATTAGTGCTGCTGCTGTGATTGCTAATCCCCAAGCTTTTGTGCAGATAGTTTTCACTATGCTTCCTCTTTGTATTGAAGAAGGTCATTCGGCTGTAGCTGCGATTGCCTATGTTGATTATGGCATGATTTTATCTGGAGTAATGGGCGAATTAGATGCTGGATATTATGCTGGTCAACTATCTTTAAGATTATTAGAGCAATTTAATGCTAGAGAACTCAAAAGTAAAGTTTATGCTCCTTTTAACGGTTTAATTCGACACTGGAAAGAGCATACTGTGGAAACTCTAGCACCGTTAATAGAGGGATTTCACAGTGGATTAGAGACTGGAGATATGGAATATGCTGGTATTTGTGCTCTTCACTATTCAGTTCACATACTTTGGGCTGGAAAGCCATTAGAATTAGTGGCAAATGAGCAACTGGCATATATTGGTTTAATGAAAAAATTAAAGCAAGAATTCGTAACTAAATATATACAAAACTTTCATCAATTTACGTTAAATTTACAAGGGCTAGCGCTAAATAAAATTCTGTTGATTGGTGAAAGTTTTGACGAGACAGCTATGCTACCCTATTTGCAAGCAACAAAAAATAGTGGAACTCTTTTTGTTGTATATATTAATAAAACAATTCTCTGCTATTTATTCAAAGATTTTTCTCAAGCTATTGACAATGCTTTGCTAGTACTAGAACAAATTGCAAGCGGGATAGGCTTGATGACTCTGGCCGTTTATAACTTTTATTATTCCCTATCTCTCCTCGCTCACTATTCCCAAGTCGAACCTACCAAACAAAAACAATATCTACTCCAAGTAGAAGAGAACCAGCAAAAAATGCAGCAGTGGGCACACCATGCCCCCGCCAACTACAAGCATAAATACGAACTCGTTGAAGCAGAAAGAGCGCGAATTTCGGGCGATATCCTCAAAGCTCAGGACTATTATGACCGAGCAATTATTGGAGCCAAAAACAACGGCTACATCCAAGAAGAAGCATTAGCCAACGAACTCGCCGCCGAATTTTATCTCGCCGCCGGCAGAGAAAAAATAGCCAAAACCTACATGACAGAAGCCTACTACGGTTACATCCGCTGGGGAGCAACAGCTAAAGTCAAAGACTTAGACGAACGCTACCCTCAGCTAATTTTCCGCACGTCAAACCCAGAGGTATCAGACTTAGAAGCAACTAGAGTAACTACCTCAACCCGGTCAACCAACTCCAGTTCGAGAGGTTCAGCAGTATTAGACTTCGCTAGCGTTATCAAAGCCGCACAAGCACTCTCCGGCGAATTTGCCTTAGAAGGCTTACTCAGCAAACTAATGACAATTTTAATAGAAAATGCCGGAGCTCAAAAAGGCTATTTAATCTTGCAGGAAAACAATCAACTGACAATAGAAGTCAGCGCTCTCAGCCCAGAATTAGTAACTGTACAGCAAAGACCTTTAACTAATGAATTAGTTCCTATTTCAGTTGTCAACTATGTACTCAGGAGCAGACAAAACCTCGTTTTAAATAGCACTGCTAATGACTCAAGATTTGCTGCTGACCCTTACATTCAACAGCAGCAGCCTCAATCAGTATTATGTTCGCCCATTCTCAATCAAGGCAAACTAATTGGCATCATTTATCTAGAAAATAACATCACAATCGGAGCCTTTACAAAAGAGCGTACAGAAGTCTTAAATATCCTCTGCCTCCAAGCAGCTATTTCCTTAGAAAATGCCTTTTTGTATAGCAACCTAGAGCAAAGCAACCAGCAATTAGAAGTTGCCAACCAGCAATTAGCAGAATATTCCCACACCCTAGAAACCAAAGTCGAAGAAAGAACCGCTGAACTTAAAGCTGCTCAAAAGCAGATTGTCGCCAAAGAAAAACTCGCTTCTTTAGGAGCTCTGACCGCTGGTGTTGCTCACGAACTCAGAAATCCCCTTAACTTTGTCAATAACTTTGCCGAATCCAGCGTACAATTAACTGAGGAATTGACAGAAGAAATAGAAAACAATTCAGAGAAAATAGAGCCAGAAACTCTTGACAATATTAAATACATATTAGAAGAACTAAAAGGCAATGCCACTGACATTAATCTGCACGGGAAAAGAGCAGAAAATATTATTAAAAGTATGATGATGCACGCTCGTACAGAGAGCGGTCATTACCAACTTATAGACTTGAACGAACTTCTCGCTCAAGCAGTTGATTTAGCTTACCATAGTAGGCGGGCAAAAGATAATCGGTTCAACTTAACAATAGAAACCAATTATGATAGAACCATCGGTCAATTAGAATTAATAGCTTCCGATCTCAGCCGCGCTTTCATCAATTTGATTGACAATGCTTGCTACGCCGTGCATACTAAGAAGCAACAACTTGGCGATTCATTTACCCCTACCATCTCTGTAAAGACGCAAAATCGCGGCGATACTGTAGAAATCAGCATTGCTGATAACGGTATCGGGATCGAGTCAGAACTTCAAGATAAAATCTTTAATCCCTTCTTTACAACCAAAGCGGCTGGAGAAGGTACAGGTTTAGGGCTATCGCTGACACACGATATAATTGTAGGACAACACCGAGGCAGCATCCAACTAGAAACTGAACTAGGAAGGGGGACAGAATTCATCATAAGCTTGCCGAAACAGTTGAGCAATGGAAGATAAGCGATTGGACAAGAAGAGAATTAATTTGTCAGGATTGAGTTGTCAATTACAATTTAATTCAAATCTCAAAAAAAGCCAAATCCCCGCTTTTATCACCGATTCAATGCCAACAGAACCAAAAAATAAGTGCGTGTGTAGTAGGTAAAAAGATGACATATAAAATCTTAGTAGTAGATGATGAAGTGAGCTTAGAGCGGTTAATTAAACAGCGCTTTCGCAAAAGTATCCGCGATAATAAATTAGAGTTTATTTTTGCTCACAATGGTAAAGAAGCCTTAGAAAAATTAGCAGCAGAATCCCCCATAGCTATTATTTTAACTGACATTAATATGCCAGAAATGGACGGGCTAACTTTGTTAGAAAAGCTCTCCGAACTTGACGTGAATCTAACTCTAAAAACAGTGGTAGTTTCTGCTTACGGTGACTTGCAAAATATTAGGACGGCAATGAATCGGGGCGCTTTTGATTTTTTAACTAAACCTATAGATTTTGATGATTTAGAAATTACTATTAACAGAACCTTGGAGTATGTCCAAAAAATGAAACAAAACCTCAAGGAACTACATCAGGCACAATCTCAATTAATTCAAAGTGAAAAGATGGTTTCTATTGGGCAATTAGTAGCGGGAGTTGCTCATGAAATCAATAATCCAGTTGGCTTTATTGCGGGCAATCTCGACCACATAGAAATCTATATCGAAGAATTGTTGAATATTTTACAACTTTATCAAGCCGAACTACCAAACCCTAGCGAAGTTCTTCAGCAGCAAATAGAGAAAGTTGAGTTGGATTTCGTCATTGAAGACTTGCCTAAACTTGTCGCATCAATGAAACAAGGAACAGAACGCATCCGCAATATTAGCACATCTTTAAGAACTTTCTCCCGAAGCGATACCGTCCAAAAAGTTCCTTTCAATATTCAAGAAGGTATTGAGAGTACCCTGCTGATTTTGACGCATCGGCTGAAAGGTAACAAATATCGACCTGAGATTAAAGTCATTAAAGACTACGGAGAGTTACCTCTAGTAGAATGTTACCCTGGACAACTAAATCAGGTATTTATGAATATTATTGCTAATGCTATTGATGCAATAGAAGAAGCCACTCAAGGTTACACTTATGAAGAAATTAAAGCTACCTCCAAAGTAATTACTATTAAAACTGAAGTAGTAGATGGGGAATCAGAGATAGTAAATGATGACAATAGAATGGAGGAATTGAGATTACCCTCCAATCGAGCTGTAATCCGCATTTCTGACAATGGGCCGGGAATGCCAGAATCAGTAAGAGAGAACATTTTCAGCCCATTCTTCACCACAAAATCAGTCGGGGCGGGTACAGGATTGGGGCTATCTATTTCCTGGTCAATTGTGGTAGAAAAACATGGTGGCAGAATTGATTGTATTTCTAAGCCAGAAAAGGGGAGCGAATTTATCATAGAAATTCCAATAGAAAGCAATTCTGGGGGTGGTTAACTATGCCATCTTTTAAAACAGCAAAAATTATTTTAGTTGTTGATGACGAACTTAGTCTAGAACGTTTAATTAAACAGAGATTTCGCAAACAGATTAAGGCGAAAGAATTAGAATTTATCTTTGTTACTAATGGCTGTGAAGCCATCTCTCTGCTAGAAGTTTCCCCAGATGTCGATTTAATCTTAACGGACATTCGGATGCCGGAGATGGACGGTTTGACGCTGTTAGATAAAATCAAAAAAATTGACCCGACTCTCAAAGCCGTTGTCGTGTCAGCTTACGACGAATTAAAAAACATTAGAACTGCGATGAATCGCGGAGCTTTTGATTTTTTGACAAAACCGATTGACTTTAATGATTTAGAGATTACAATTAATAAAACTCTGGGGTTTGTCCGAGAAGTTCGAGAGAATCAACGGCAGCTTCAAGTTGCTCAAGAACAACTACGATATCAGGCGTTTTATGATGCTCTTACAGGTTTACTAAACCGAAATGGGTTTATTGAACAGATAGAGATGTGCATTAGCGAACAGCGGCTTAGTAGTCGCTTTGCCGTGTTATTTTTGAATTTAGATCGCTATCAAGTGGTTAAATTTACTTTGGGACATGGGGTGGGAGAGGAATTGTTGAAACAGGCAGCTCTGCGGTTAGAAAGTTGTATGCTACCAACGGCGATAATCGCTCGCGTGGGCAGTGATGAATTTGCCATATTATTGAAAGATATTTCTGACAGCCAACAGGTAAGTAGCATCGCTAGCGGTATCCATCGCGCTTTAGAAATGCCATTTGTTTTGGAGGAAGTGGCAGTATCTTCAACAGTGAGTATTGGCATTGTTCATAGCAGTTTAGACCCTCTTGAACCAGAAGATTTATTGAGAGCAGCAGATACAGCGATGCACTGTGCGGTGTTGCAGGGTAAAGGTAGCACGGCGATATTTAATGCAGGAATGCGTGCGGGTGCAATTTCTCGCCTCCAATTGGAAGCTGATTTGCAGCGAGCAGTTTTTAACGAGCAATTGCATTTGAATTATCAGCCGATTTTCTCATTAGTTAATGAACAAATTGTTGGGTTTGAAGCCTTAGTAAGGTGGCGGCATCAAGTTAGGGGAATGGTGTCTCCAACGGAGTTTATTCCTATTGCTGAAGAAACGGGATTAATTTTACCTTTGGGAGCATGGGTGCTATCGGAAGCGATGGGGTGTTTGAAGATGTGGCTAGAACAGTTTCCGAATGTCAGACCTTTGAGTATGAGTGTTAATTTGTCTGGTATTCAACTTTCTAGTCCTGATTTAGTAGTATTGATTGAGGAGTTGTTGGAACACTTTTCTTTAAGTGGCGAATCTTTGAAGTTGGAGATTACTGAGAGTATGTTTATGGAGAATGCGGGAGCAGCGGGTCAGTTATTAGCAGAGTTGAAAGGGAAGCAAATACAATTTTCTATTGATGATTTTGGCACGGGTTATTCTTCTCTATCCTATCTGCATCATCTGCCAATTGATACTCTAAAAATTGACAGGGAGTTTATTAGCGGGATGGTTGGAGATAGCAAGGATTCTGATATTGTGAAGACGATTATTTCCTTGGCACACTCCTTGGGTTTAGACGTGGTTGCTGAGGGAATAGAAACGCAAGAACAGTTAAATAAATTAAGGGAATTAGGGTGTGAATACGGCCAGGGATTCTTTTTTTCTAAGCCGTTGGATGTAGAGGCGGCTGGAGAGCTATTAGCCTCATTTAATTAGAAACATGACTTACACAATACTATCCGTAACGCCGCCCTCTGGGCGGTATCTTAACCGCCCAGAGGGCGGCGTTAC
>NZ_JARFTR010000212.1:0-16440 GCF_029167235.1 Kamptonema sp. UHCC 0994
AATACCGCCAAGATGGCGGCGTTACGGATACATTATTAGCGGTTGCTATAACCACTAACAAATTATGATTCTCGCAAAACGTAGCCAACACCACGCACAGTTTGAATCAAACGTTTTTCACCTTCATCTTCAATTTTAAGACGCAAATACCGAATATAAACTTCAATCACATTCGACTCACCCAAAAAATCATAACCCCAAACATTCTCCAGAATTTGTTCGCGAGTCAGAACTTCGCGAGAATGTTCCATTAAATATTTCAGAAGTTCATATTCTTTCATCGTCAAATCGATGCCGCGCCCATTACGAAAAGCTCGTCTTGTAGACAAGTCTAACACCAACTCCCCAAACCTTAATTCTTCAGCTTCACTTGTATCAGGTTGCAAATAAAGACGGACTAACTGCAAAAATTCTTCAGTCCGATACGGCTTAAGAAAATAGTCATCAGCCCCACATTCTAAACACGCCACCCGATCTTCAACCGTATCACGAGCCATTAACAAAAGCACGGGGACTCTATTACCAATATTTCTAAGATGGTTACACAATGTCAGTCCCGATTCTCCCGGCATCATCCGGTCAATTACAATCAAAGCAGGTTGGAGTTCAGCAGCCAGATGTTGACCGCTAGCAATGTCCGTCGCCACCACAGGCTCATAGCCAGAGGCTTTCAAGTCCAGACTGACGTGCTGAGCTAGAGCTTCGTCCGTTTGAACCAATAGGACACAGGGATTGCGGTCAAGGGTGAGTGCTCTCATCGGAATTGCGCGGTGTAGACTATCACTTATAGTAGCACGTTTAAAACCATTAAGTGCAAAGAAGAGAGACACAATACTTAATGATTAATTTCCCGCTCTTTACTTAAGATACATTTACTTCCACCAATTTAATTTTCTCAATTCCATCCAGGGTTTTGATTGACTTTAACTCGCGCACTCCTGCTCCTTTATTTAGTATTTCTTTAAATTCATTGGGCTGAATTATAAATAAGCATTGACCGCTCAATATCTGTGTTTGCGAAATAGAAGTTACTTGATACTTGCCCAGAGAATAGCCTGTTGTCACCTCTGGCTCAATTGGAGCTTTTTGGTGTTCGCTAGGAGGATATTTTGTATAGAATAAAATATAAATATTTGGCCGCCAAAACTTGTCGCTGACTATGGTACAATTGTAGGAACTTTTTTCTGCAAAATTAATAGCTTCTTTCATGCCGTACTGCCAATTTTTAGAAGTGTTACCAATGATATACTGAGAGTAGTTAAAGTAGAAATTCAAAAACGCTGTGAAGCTAGCAGTTACAATTGCGATCGCGATCGAATTAAAATACTTTTTTCTGTTAGAACTTACTAAACTGCTAATCTGAAAAAGACCGTAACCTGAGAGAATAGAGAATAGAGGTACACCTACAATCGCACGGATAGCATGAGCAGAATCTATCACCGCCGCTGGGATTGGATAGAGAAAAAGCCATAGTAAAAGAATACTCCGTTCTTTAGTTTTAGTTTTACATAAAAAGTAAATTCCCGCCAAAACAGTTGCCAATTCAAAAAGATAAAGTTCTCCAACTCCTACTCCCGAAACGCTGCGGCGGGGGTTAGGATCTCCATTAACAAAAAGAAACCCTGGATCGAAATAAGACAGGTAATTTTTAATAATACGTAAAATATTTGTTTGAATCCCTGTCGTTGTCGCTCTTGCCATACCTTCTGGAGTTATCCAAAACATAAACATCGGAATAAAAATTACCATAAAGATAGAAATTGCTATTAAAGTTTGTCGCCGATTATTCCAGAAGTGCCGCCAGAATATAATCGTTAAAATCAACATGAAAAGCGGTACAAAGCCTCTAGCAGAAGAGTAAGTGTAAAGACTTAAGCCGAAGATTAAAGCACTTAGGGGTAAATAGTTAGGCTTCTTAAAACTTTTGATAAATAGTAGGAGTGCTAAACTAAACAAAAAAGGGAGTAATATAGCTCTAAAAGCTAATCTGCTGAAAAAGATGTGCCAGGGACTTATGGCACATAATAAAGCAGACAATAGAGCTATTTTTTGATTGTTAAAACATTCTTTACTCAAGTAGTAAACAACTGGGACTGTGAGAGTGCCAATAATAGCTGAAGGTAATCTAATGGAAAACTCATTTAGCCCGAAAAGTTTAACTATAGGAATACTGAGAAATATATACAGAGTTTCGCGATAATCACTCAAAGCTTTGGTGAAAAAAGGCAGAAAAACACCGTAGCGATCGCGCATTGTTTCCATGATAGAATAAGTATCATAGCCATTGGAAGCTTCATCTACAGAAAAGGATATCGGTGCTGTTCCTAGAAATGCTATTCTTAGCAAAGCTGCTAGCACAATAATTAGCAACAAGCTTTTATTTAGGCGGAATTTAATGACAGTTTTTGGGGTCATGTTCTTTATTTACTTTTTCTTAAAAATAGTTATTTCTGGGTTGATTTTATCAATATTTGAATAAATATACATTTTATCCAACTCTCGATAGCTTAACTCTTTCTGGTTAAAAAGATTCCACTTGGGTTGAGATTGATATTTTAATACTAACTTGTAGTTAATTTCTTTGTTCAAATCATCAAAAAATGCGTATTCTGGAGTGTTTTTTTTAAATCTACGAATATCATAGCTACTACTAACAATAACATAGTTTGCCTTTTTCTGAGATAAAAGTTCTAGAGAAGGATTGTCTACATTTTCTGCCTTGAAATTATCTAGTCTGGGTGAATATTTATTACCACCAGTATTTAAAATCAAAGCGCTTGGATCTATATTTTGCTGCATCCATTTTTCAACGTAGTATCTGGAGTCTTGCATCATTAAAATATTAACCGAAAATCCATAGGCAAATGTATAAACAAACAAGGATGTAACTAGGCTAACTTTAGCCTTAAATAACTTTTTCTCTGGATTTAAAAATTCTCCTAAAAATTTACCACCGCACAAAGCTAAAATTAGTGTTAAAGGCATTAAGTAGCGAACAGTATTATACCATACTACACAGACATAAAATAGGTAGTATGATATTGTAGGGACGAATAGAGAGACAAATAAATAATTTTTTTTGAAGCGAGATAATATACTCGCAAATCCTAATAAGCACATAATATAAATCGGCCATCCCAGAGAAAATCTGAGATGAGTTAAAGTCTGGCGAAACATTTCTAATTGACCGAAAATATTTTGTTCGTATCTGGGGCGAATACTTCCCCCACCTGTGGTTATTAATTTGACGTGCTTCAAAAAACCTGGCAGGTTAAAGATGATATTTTGCAATAATAAAAAGGCTCCAATACCTACAACCAGAGACAAAATGATTTTTTTGTCAGTCAAAGACTCCTTAAGAGTAATATCTGGATTATACTGTTTTAGATAGCGATGATGGTCGGCAACAATAAATATAGGGGTGAGCAGATAAAAAGCATAGGATTGGTCTTTAGTACAAACAGCGATAGCAGCAGTTAAAGCAAATAAAAGATAATCTTTAAGGTGGTGATATTTTAACAATTTTAGATAAAATAGTAAAGACAGCATTACCCATACAAGATAGGGAACTTCTAAGTTAATGGTTTTAGAATAATAGATAAAGGGAACGCTTAAGGCGATAATAAGTACAGCCCAAAGAGAAGACTTTTTATCATAAATTTCTAGTCCACACCGATAGATAATTACTAGAAGTGCAGCACCCATGAGCGCAGTAAGAAATCTGCCAATGTAGAAAAGAACCGTGTAAGCTGGTAAACTGTAAATATCGATAATATTTAACTTGTGCAATAACCAAGCAGGGGAGTAAAGTACAGCTAAAATATAAAAGTGAACAGGAGGATATTTATAATGCCAACCATTAGAGAAACCTTTCTCAATACCTTCAATCACTCGCAAAGGTATAAGTTCGTCAGGGGCCCAGCCGCTAAAACTTGGCAAACCCCACCAGATGCCACAAGTATTAAGACAAAAGCTGAACATTAATAGTATAATCAAGGCGATCGTGATTTTATTATCTGATTTGACCCAAAACCTCAAGTTGAACCTCCCTCTCTAGAAAATCGCCAATAAATTAGTAAAATTATCATATAACGGATTGAGTCAAAATTAATGACTTTCAACAAACAAGTTTTCAAAGCTATTCTATTCCCAATTGGGCTTTGGCTAGTTCTTGAGTTCGTATCCTATATTGTGGCAGAAGTCCTCTGGTTTGAGGAAGTTGGCTATCTCTCAGTGTTTTGGCGCAGAGTAGTAACTGAATGGGTATTGTTTGCTTTTACTCTAGCTGTCACCTTTGGTTTTTGGCTAGGGAATTTAGCCTTGGCAAATCGGCTCAAATTCCCCTCAAATCAGGATAGAGAGAGGGACAGCAAGAGCAAAAATTTAACCCGTAATTTTACAAACACATCCTTATTAAGAAATCGCAAAAAATCAAAGACCCAAATTGAATTGATAGGGCTAATATTGTTTGCATTTGGATTGAGCTTATTGATAAGTTATGCTATACTTTACTACGGAAAAATTGCCGTAAGATTTTGGAATATAGATATCAGCTTGGCTAACACTTTACTACCCTTGCCTATTGAATTTAGAATTGATTCAATAGGGCAAATGGCAAAGGATCTATTGTTTGATTGGTGGCAGTTAGGAGTATTGATAACATTTACTATTATTTTGACAATTGCGCCTCAATTTTGGCTAAATGCTGTAGCCATACTAATGAGTTTAGGCTTGGCTTTAATTTCCTCCCACCACTGGGCAAAAGTATTGCAATATTTACAACCTACTGCCTTTAAGATTACCGAACCACTCTTTAACCTCGATCTTAGCTTTTATGTCTTTACTCTACCAATTTTACAGCTTATTGCATTTTTGGCAACAGGATTATTTTTCTATGGATTACTATCTTGCACTCTCCTCTATTTACTCTCAGGAAATAGTCTAAGCCAGGGAACTTTTCATGGTTTTTCTCCGCAGCAACAACGCCACTTGTACGGACTCGGAGGAGGTGTGATGCTAGTTATAGCATTCCGTTATTGGTTAGCCCGTTACGAGCTGCTTTATTCCCAACAAAGTGTTACCTATGGGGCGAGTTATACTGACGTGACAGTGCAACTTCCTACCTATACTATTCTGAGTATATTAGCAGGAATTACCAGCATTTTCTTGTTTTTTCAAGCCATAAAATTTAAACATAAAAATAAAATTTTAAAGCCTATTATTTTAGGCTTTGTAATTGCCAACGTTGCTCTAACTTTAGTCCTGCCAGAAGTAGTACAACGACTCGGCGTTCAACCCAACGAACTAGCACGAGAACGGTTATATATTAAACGAAGTATCGATTTTACCCAACAGGCATTTGACTTAAAAAGACTAGAAGTAAAAACCTTCGTACCTGAAAGTAAACTCACCTATGCCGAACTCCAAAAAAATCAGCTTACTATTAGAAACATTCGCCTCTGGGATAAGCGTCCGCTGTTGCAAACAAATAGGCAATTACAGCAAATTAGACCCTACTATAAATTTTCAGATGCTGATATCGATCGTTATACAATCAAGAAAAATCAAAAA
This sequence comes from Kamptonema sp. UHCC 0994, assembly GCF_029167235.1. Taxonomy (GTDB): domain Bacteria; phylum Cyanobacteriota; class Cyanobacteriia; order Cyanobacteriales; family Microcoleaceae; genus Kamptonema. The sequence goes on from NZ_JARFTR010000212.1 coordinate 5,572, forward strand.
GAAAACGGTGACACAGAAAGGCAACAAGTAATTATAGCAGCACGGGAGTTAAATTATGAAACAGTACCTCAACAAGCTCAAACTTGGCTGAACGAAAATTTAGTTTATACTCACGGCTATGGGTTTACTCTGTCTCCTGTAAATACAGTTGGTGAAGGCGGGTTGCCAAACTATTTTGTTAAGGATATTGGCGTTAATACTACAAGTGGTAATAAAAGCACTTTAGGAATAACTAGCGAAGAGATTAGAGCGAGTATTCCTATTGATACACCCCGAATTTATTACGGTGAAATTACCGATACCGACGTGATAGCACCAACGAAAGTTAAGGAGTTTGACTATCCGAGTGGAGATGAGAACGTTTACAATAATTATGATGGTAGCGGTGGTATTCCGATCGCTTCTATGTGGCGTAGGCTAGTATTTGCCAAGTATTTAAATAACTGGCAGATGGCACTAACAGATAATTTTACTCCTAAAACTAAGGTATTATTCCGCCGGAATATTAAAGAACGAGTCCGTGCAATCGCACCTTTTCTTCGCTACGATATCGACCCATATTTAGTAGTAGCAAATACTACTATATATAATCAAAATAAGGAAGAAGAAAAATCAGATATTTCTAATTCAAACAACTATCTTTACTGGATTATCGACGCATATACTGTCAGCGATCGCTACCCCTACTCAGACCCAGGTCAACATCAATTTAACTACATTCGCAACTCTGTTAAAGTAGTAATAGATGCTTACAATGGCTCCGTAAAATTTTATGTAGCCAACCCATCTGACCCCATTATTAATAGCTGGATTGCCATTTTTCCGGGACTTTTCAAAACCCTCGATCAAATGCCAGCGACTCTCCGCAGTCACATTCGCTATCCAGTAGATTTGTTCAGCATTCAATCCGAACGTTTACTCACTTATCACATGGAAGACCCGCAAGTATTTTACAATCGCGAAGATTTGTGGCGGGTTCCTAACGAAATTTATGGTAGCGAACAACAGCCTGTGCAGCCTTATTATTTGATTATGAAGTTGCCAACGGAAAACTCAGAAGAATTTGTTTTGTTGCTTCCTTTTACTCCTGTAAGTCGTAATAATTTAATTGCTTGGTTAGCTGCTCGTTCTGACGGAGACAATTATGGTAAACTACTGCTTTATCAATTTCCTAAGCAGAGATTGGTCTACGGGCCCGAACAAATTGAAGCTTTAATTAATCAAGAGCCAGCTATTTCCGAGCAGATTTCTCTCTGGAATCGCCAAGGTTCAAAGGCAGTCCAAGGGAATTTATTAGTGATTCCAATTGAAGAATCTTTGCTCTATGTTGAGCCGATATATTTAGAAGCTACAGAGAACAGTTTACCAACTTTAGTTAGAGTAATTGTTGCTTATGAAAACCGCATTGTCATGGCCGAAACCCTCGATGAAGCACTGAAAGCAGTTTTCTTCAGTAAACCTATCAGTAAACCTGCGATCGTTCGACCTGTAAAGGAAACGAGTCCAGCCTTACAGTAATTATAGCTAGGGACTAGCTATAATATCAGCTATAATTAGGCAATACTCTTGAGATATTCTGCCGCTGCATTTTACTTTTAATTTAGTAGGCTGGGGTAAAGCTAGTGCTTTACCGAATTTACATTACCTACCTTACCCGCTCATAAATTACAAATCCAGCACTAGGAACTGTAATCAAAAAACATTTAACACCTTTATCCTCTACTGTTATTTTATTGCCAATCTGCGCCTTGTCAGTCGAGTAAACACATTGAAAGCGATCGCCAACTTGATGCAAGTTATAATCAATATTTACCCAGGCAGTTTGCGGCTGATTATAATCTGTATTTATTGCCACAACTATTTCATCTTTATCTAACAATCGCGACCAAGGAACAACCGAGCGAATTTCATCTCCCAGCATTCGGGGTAAACCAAAGTCTACGCCATTACCCGAAATCGGGCGTAAATATTGGCGACCTCGCCGCAGAGTAATTTTCTGCTTCCTGATTTCCAGTATTTTTGCTAATTCTTGATAGACTTGATTTTCTTCATTAAAAAAGTGTCTATCTCGGCTAGTAAATGAGCCAAATTCGCCACCAAACATAGCTTCTCGGATGTAGCGATCGCTATCTCCTCCACCATTAAAACATTGTTCGCTGCCATAGTAAATACAGGGAATACCTAAAGTTAACGCATTGAAAGCCAGAGCATTTAGCACAACTTTTTCGCCATTTTCTCCAGCACAAAAACGACCTTTGCTATTTCCTTTCTCAACTTGGTCGTGGTCATCAAACATAGTAACAACTTTGTTTCTAAACCAAACATGAGAACTTTTATTAATTAAAAGCGAATTGCGAAACAAGGAAAAATAGGTACTCGGATCGCGGTATCCCTTGACTAGATATGCTAGCTTATCTGGAATCTCACTAATACCTAAAGCTGCATCTAACCCAGTTTCATCTAAAGTAGAATACGCATTTTGACGACCTCCAGTAATTTCGCCAATTAAGTAAAAATTTTCTTTGCCAATCAGTTGAGAAAATTCGTGAATTGCCTCAGCAAAGTAACGAGTAGCACCTCGTTCCATGTGTTTTACTGTATCAACACGGAAGCCGTCTATATCTGCGTAAGCAATCCAAAATTTATAAACTTCACAGAGGTTAAGAAGTCCTACTGAAGGCTCATAAAAATCCGTACTTCCTTGACCAGTACGAATGTCTTTTAAGCTAAAGAAATCACCTTCCACGTATTCAGGATAATTATCCCAATTCCTGATGTAACCTTTTTGCGTAAAATTAGAATGATCTTGGAATTCAGCCGGCCAAATTGCTCCATCTGGCCATGCTTCTGGATTTTTTTCCAAATTAACTCGCCCAAAAGAAATCGTTGGTTTCCCTTCTTTATCATTAAACCCTTTTACGGGATAAGGGCCGGGCCAATAAGGGTCAGAAGTCTCGTAACTAAAAATATCACCAGCATGGTTTAAAATAATGTCTAAAATCACATAAATTCCATGTTGGTGAGCGGTTTCGACCAGTGTTTTTAAATCTTCGCGAGTGCCAAAATTGGGATCGACATCCAGAAAGTTTTGAATGCCATAACCGTGATAGCTTTCGTAAAAAGAAACCTGCTTGAAAATCGGACTTACCCACAAAGCTGTTACTCCCAAGCGTTTTAAATAGCCTATTTTACTGGTGAGTCCCTGAAGATTACCTCCTACCCATTTAACTCCCGCTTCCCGCCAACGTTGAGCATCTTCTGGAGTTTTGATCGCATTACCAGCATCTTTCTCAGTGAAAATGGGAGTTTTGCCAGTTTTAACAATGTTTCCCTGATTGTCCTTGTAGCCATTTTCTTTGCCATCCGAGAAGCGGTCTAGCATCAGAAAGTAAAGTATTTGGTCTTCCCAGGCTATGGGAGAGGGGAAAAATTGGCGATTAGCACGCAAAGATGCTAAATCTAACTCTGCTAATGTTTTTTCTACCACAGTCTGCACTTCTCCTATGTGAATAACAATTCAATTTGACATTGGTACTATAGCAACCGCCAAGGCGGTTAGGGACTAGGGGCTAGGGGCTAGGGGCTAGGGAAAGAAGGGAAAGAAGGGAATAGAATCAGGGAGTTTGGTGGAACTCAGAATGTCTTAACCGCCTTGGCGTTTGCTATAATTCAAAGGTAAAATTGTGACATATTTTGCTGGTTTTGTCAATTCTCTTCTTCCCCTAGTCCCTAGTCCCTAGTCTCTAGTCCCTAGCTATATCATCGTTTTTAATTCTGCCTAACAATGAATATTTCTCGCTCCGTCTTTTGGGTCAACTGTTTAGCCTTTGTATTGGTAATTGTTGTAACTGCTTATGCCAAATTCTTTACGTATTCAGTTGGCTCAATATTCCATCCTCCTGACTATGCGCCATTTTTTACGTTTAGTTTATTAACTAATCTCTTCCAGCTTTTATGTAGTATCCCAGTTGTACTTTGCGCTTTTAGTTGGGCCTTGCTTAGAAATAAACATAGGAATAAAAAAAATACTTTCATTTTTGCTTCTGCAATTCTCACGGGAGCTTTCGTGTTAGTAGAATTTTTTAGAGTTCACGTTCATCTTGAAGACATTGGCATACCCAAGCTAGTAACGGTGGTATTTTTCGTAACAATTGCTATTGGATATGGGTTAGCTTTTTGGCGTGTAATACTATCAACTCCTTACTTTTTACTAATAACTAGCATGGGTTTAATGTTTATTGTTGTTATCGTAGACTCTCTAAAATTACCTGGTGATGGAATTCCGAGTTTACTAGAAGGTGTTCCTAAATTATTTACGGCGATTAATATTGTACTTTATTATTGGGTAGTTTGCTTCCGAGAAGTAAAGAGAATGATGATAAATTCTGTTGACAGTTAACTATTATACAGAAGATTGCAGGTTTATGACGGACAGTCGATGTAATAATTTTTGAGGGCGCTCAGTGAACTACTTACCAACTGTGTCTTATATTTACCTGCAATCTGCTGTAAATCCTGTAATATTGCTATATTTCTCTCCTAAATCAGCATGAAGCTAGCCGATGTAATGGCATTCTTACTCACGCCAATCATCACACCCAACTGCTCCCCTGTCAACAGATTCTTAATAATTGTCCCCTGATTGTTATCAGTCAATTCTAACTGACCAAAACTCAATCCGCCGCTTAATCCAATCAAGTCTTGACCAATGGTAAAATCAGCAATAGTATCAAATCCTTGACCAGATTTTAAGGCAAAGATATCGTTACCGCTACCACCGATCAAACTATCATTTCCCAAATCTCCGTAGAGAATATCATCACCTTTCCCACCCGTGAGAGTGTCATTATTTTCACCTCCATAAATGGTATCATTCCCTTCACAACCTCCGAGCAAATCGTCTTGTTCGTTACCACTGATTAAGTCATCGCCTACACCACCACAGATGGTATCAGAACCGAAATTTCCAAAGATGTTATCATTACCTTCACTACCCAGAATTGTGTCGTTACCTTGACCTCCATATAAAACATCATTATCCTTGCCACCGTCGATGAAATCATCATCTTTGTTGCCAAAAATTATGTCATTACCTTCGCGGCCATTCAGCAAGTCATTACCTTTGCCTCCGAAGATTAAATCATTACCCAATTCGCCAAGAATGATGTCGTTTCCTTCGTCTCCAAAGAGGATATCTTCGCCATTACCGCCGGTGATGAAGTCGTTGCCTTGGTTGCCGTTAAAGATGTCTTTGTTCTCGCCACCATAGAGGTTGTCATCCCCAGATTTGGCATCGAATATATTGCCATTTTTGCTGCCGAGAAATTTATCATTTTGGGTAGTACCTATTTGAATTTCGGGTACACCGATGATAGTATTTTCAACTGAATTAGGTTGGTTTAATTCGGGATAGACAATTGTTTCGCAGATGCAGCTATCATCTGGGATGTTATTAGTTATTGGCGTGGGAGTTGGTGTCACCGATGGCGTTGGTGTCACCGATGGTGTTGGCGTTACCGATGGAGTTTGTGTTACCGATGGCGTAGGCGTTACCGATGGCGTAGGTATCGGAGTTGGAGTTGGCGTAGGCGTTACCGTTGGCGTTGGTGTCACCGTTGGCGTAGGCGTTACCGTTGGAGTTGGTGTTACCGATGGAGTTGGTGTCACCGATGGAGTTGGTGTTACCGATGGAGTCGGTGTCACCGATGGAGTCGGTGTCACCGATGGAGTTGGTATGGGTGTCGGTACAGGTGTCGGTACAGGTGTCGGTGTGGTGTCGTTATCAGTATTAGTAACTGCAACATCAGCAGCATCAACACCACTGTAATTAGTATCGGTACTGGTGGCCGCCGCTGTGACAATATTGTAGGCAATATTCCCATCAACTACTAAATCATCTACTCCCGTAACTGTGACTGTTTGTGCCACATTCCAGTTAGCAGAGGTGAAAGTTAAACTGGTTTTATCTACCGTACCTTCGGCGGTGTTACTGCTAGTTAATGGAATGGTAACATCCGCTGTTGGTTGACTATTTAAAACTACTGTAAAGTTAGCGGTTCCCCCGGCTTCCGTAGTTATTAAACCTGTGGTAGGTGTGACTGTAATTCCCGCAGTATCATTGTCAGTAATCGTCACACTTTGATTAGTAGTAGTTCCTAATGCTATTCCTGTTGATGGGTTGCTAATTGTTAAAGTAGCTGTTTCCGTACCTTCGATAAGATTATCATCATTAACTGTAATGGTTACTTGCCCCGTACTACTCCCATCTGGGATAGTTATTTGAGTGGGAATAGTAGTAGTAAAATCAGGCGCACTCGCAGTACCAGTTAATGCTAAATTAACTGTTTGAGCGCCGACGACATTACCTTCGGCTGTGGCGGTAAAAGTAATAGCTGTTGTCCCGGCTTCACTGGCAGTAGTTGTGCTGGCAGTCAGGTTAACTTTCGGTACGGGAATGGTAATATTAAAAGTAGCTATGTTGGAAAGGTCAACACCAGCATTTGTCGTACCGCCGTTATCTTGCAGTTGCACACTTACGGTGGCGGTACCGGGTTTACCGCTAGGAGTGTAGGTCAGTGTGCCATTGGTTGCTACACTTGGTTGAGTGGTAAATAAAGTATTGTCGTTGTTAGTAATAGGCAAGTAGTTGAGGACTGTTTGAGTTGATTCATTGGCGGGGCCGAAAGTAACACTATTTACCCAATTACTGACGGTTTGAATTGTGTTTGTCCAAGCTGTTAGGGTTTGAGTTCCTAAGTTAGTGAAACTGGGTTTGTCATTAACTGCGGTAACGGTGATATCTGCGGTGTCGGTGAGAGTGCTGAAGGCGGTGATACCGCCGTTGGTGCTGGTATCAGCGGTGCTGCCGTTAGTGCCAGATGTGTTATCCCAAGCGCGGAAGGTGATGCCGTTGGTGACGGTGCCGTTGTAGTCGGCAGTTGGTTGGAAGTAAATGCGGCTATTGGCATCAGCTGCTAGTAGGCGACCATTGGTATTGGATACTGTGCCCAAGGCTGTCCAAGTTGTACCGCCATCTATGGTGTAAAACCAACTGCCGTTAGTCGTGTCGGCGGCGGTGATGGCTACGCCTGCTACTGCGCCTGTGTCGGGGTCGGTGATGTTTGTAGGTATGGCTGCAATAGATGAGATGAGGTTGCCGACTGCGCCAGTGGGTGCAACTGCATCTTCGAGGATGGCAGTGAGGGTGACAACGGTATCGGCAAGGACGGGGGCGGTGTTGCCAGTGCCAGTGATAGTGCCGTAAACATCGTTATTGTCTTGGCTATTGCCGGCACCGTTGGCGGGAGTGTTAGCACCGGGAGTGCCAGCTTGGTTGGCGGCGGTGTTGCCGGTGAAGGTGGCTCCAGATGAGGTGACGGTAGGTAGGGCAGAGGGCATCCCTTGGGTACTGCCATTAACTGGGTCAGTATTGACAGACTGCATGGCAAATATTGCGCCACCTTTGCCTTGACCGGGGTTGGTAGCCGTGCCGCCGGTGGCTGTGTTGCCGCTAAAAGTGGCATTATTCAGGGCTAAAGAACCCGTGCGGATGAAGATTGCACCCCCAAAGCCGGCACCGCCGCCATAGCCATTGCCGCCGCCAAAGCCGCCAACGCCGCTGGTAACTTCGCTGCCGCCGCCGCCACCGCCATAGCCGCCATTGCCGCCTCTGTCGCTGCTGCCATAGACTCCACCGCTGCCGCCGCCGCCGCCAAACCCGCCGTTGCCACCGTTGCTGCCCATGCCATAGTTGCCGCCGCCGCCACCGCCAAAGCCGCCGTTGCCGCCAACGCCATAGCCGCCGTTGCCGCCGCCGCCAAACCCGCCGGTGCCGCCGCCGTAATTGCTGTTACCTCCATAAGCACCAGCACCGGTAGTGCTGCTTGCAAATAGCCCGCCACCGCCGTAGCCGCCGCCGCTCATGCTACTGCCGAACATTCCGCCACCGCCGCGATTAAAAGTGAAGTCTGCACCATTACCACCAACAGCGCTGTTATTACTAAAGGTGACGTTATCTACCCCGACAGTGCCGTCATAAATGAACAAGCCACCTCCCATGCCAGCGCCGCCACCACCTCCCCCACCACTCCCTCCTTGGGCTTTGCTGTTGGTGACAGTCATGTTGGAGAAATTGACGGTTCCCGACTTGACAAAGAAGGGACGAAAAGCATTACCACCATCGACACTAAAGTTATTGCCAATAAAATCAATGTTGCTGTTAACTAGGGTTTTCATTACCCCGCCAATTGTGACATTTGTGGTGAGGGTAATCGTGTCATCCCCGGCTGCGGCATTCGCATCTAAAATTGCTTTACTTAATGTGCCTGCTACAGTGCCAGTGCCATCATCTGCTGCCACTGTGACATTAAAGTTAGCTAGTGTATATTCATAATCTTTCATCGCCTCCCGATTAAAGGGGACGGCGGCTTCTATTTTGCCCGTTGCTATTTCTAAATCCCAGTCACCACCTAATGCTTGATTTCCAGTTAAGTCGTTAGAGGCGGCGACATCTGCTCCGGTGAGTTCGCTCAATCGTTTGACAAAATTCTTGCCCGTTTCCCCGGCGGCTACGTCGCATCCATATAATAGGATGTCGCCATTTTCAGTTAGGGCATTTCCCCACTGTTTTAGCTGGGTATTGAAATTGTCTATATCATTCCCATTCAGTACATCAGTACCGAGTTTTAAACTGCCTTCGCTACCGTGAGAAAGTATCTGTACAGATTCAATATCTTTTTGATTGGCTAAGGTATTGGTAATTTGTTCGATGCCGCTCAAATTTTCATTTTAAATGAAAATTTGAGCGGCATCGGCGTTGTCAATAAGAGTTTGATAGTCTTGTACGGCGGAGTCTACGAAAATTATCTGGTTGGTCATAGTGGATTACCTGATTTTTTTGAGATGTTGACAAAAATGTGCTATTATCTGTGTAAAAGCACTTTAACCTGTCCATAAATGCGACTGGAACTATGCTAACCCTACCTACAGATGTATGTCAACAGTTAGATGCAAAGCAGCTTAGTTATAGCTATAGATGGTTAAAAGCTTAAGGTGGCGAAGTGCCACCTTACATTTTATTCTTCTCCTAAATCACCATAAAATTAGCAGAAGTAATCGCATTTTTACTTACCCCAATCATCACAGCTAACTCGTCTCCTGTCAAGATACTCTTAATCACAGTTCCCTGATTATTCTGAGTCAATTCTAACTGAAGAAAACTCAAACCGCCACTTAATCCAATCAAGTCTTGACCAATGGTAAAATCACCGATAGTATCAAATCCTTGACCAGCTTTTAAGACAAAAATATCATTACCACTACCGCCAATCAAACTATCATTTCCCAAATCTCCGTAGAGAATATCATCACCTTTCCCACCCGTGAGAGTGTCATTATTTTCCCCTCCATAAATGGTATCATTGCCTTCACATCCTCCGAGCAAATCGTCTTGTTCGTTACCACTGATTAAGTCATCGCCTACACCACCACAGATGGTATCAGAACCGAAATTTCCAAAGATGTTATCATTACCTTCACTACCCAGAATTGTGTCGTTACCTTTCCCTCCATATAAAACATCATTATCCTTGCCACCGTCGATGAAATCATCATCTTTATTGCCAAAAATTATGTCATTACCTTCGCGGCCATTCAGAAAGTCATTGCCTTTGCCTCCGAAGATTAAATCGTTACCCAATTCACCCAGGATGATATCGCTATCTTCGTCTCCAAAGAGGATGTCATCGCCATTACCACCGGTGATGAAGTCGTTGCCTTTGTTGCCGTTAAAGATGTCATTGCCGTTGCCACCGTAGAGGTTATCATCCCCTGATTTAGCATCGAATATATTGTCAGAGTCACTACCAAGAAATTTATCATTTTTGGCAGTACCTATTGAAATTCCGGGTACTCCGATGATGGTGTTTTCAACTTGGTTAGGTTGGTTTAATTCGGGATAGACAATTGTTTCGCAGATGCAGCTATCCTCTGGGATGTTATTAGTTATTGGCGTGGGAGTTGGTGTCACCGATGGAGTCGATGTTACCGATGGAGTTGGTGTCACCGATGGAGTTGGTGTCACCGATGGAGTTGGTGTTACCGATGGAGTTGGTGTTACCGATGGAGTCGGTGTTACTGTTGGAGTTGGTGTTACTGTTGGAGTCGGTGTTACTGTTGGAGTTGGTGTTACTGTTGGAGTTGGTGTTACTGTTGGAGTCGGTGTTACTGTTGGAGTCGGTGTTACCGATGGAGTCGGTGTTACCGATGGAGTCGGTACAGGTGTCGGTACAGGAGTCGGTGTGGGTGTCGGTGTGGTGTCGTTATCAGTATTAGTAACTGCCACATCAGCAGCATCAACACCACTGTAATTAGTATCGGTACTGGTGGCCGCAGCGGTGACAATATTGTAGGCAATATTCCCATCAACAACTAAATCATCTACACCCGTTACTGTGACTGTTTGTGCCACATTCCAGTTAGCAGAGGTGAAAGTTAAACTGGTTTTATCTACCGTACCTTCGGCGGTGTTACTGCTAGTTAATGGAATAGTAACATCAGCCGTTGGTTGACTATTTAAAACGACTGTAAAATTAGCGGTTCCCCCGGCTTCCGTTGTGGTTAAACCAGTGGTGGGTGTAACAGTGATGCCTTTGGTGTCGTTATCAGTATTAGTAACTGCGACATCCGTAGCATCAACACCGTTGTAATTAGTATCGGTACTGGTGGCCGCAGCCGTTAAGATGTTGTAGGCAATATTCCCATCAACAACTAAATCATCTACACCCGTTACTGTGACTGTTTGTGCCACATTCCAGTTAGCAGAGGTGAAAGTTAAACTGGTTTTATCTACCGTACCTTCGGCGGTGTTAC
>NZ_JARFTR010000212.1:16540-18595 GCF_029167235.1 Kamptonema sp. UHCC 0994
TCGGTACTGGTGGCCGCAGCCGTTAAGATGTTGTAGGCAATATTCCCATCAACAACTAAATCATCTACACCCGTTACTGTGACTGTTTGTGCCACATTCCAGTTAGCAGAGGTGAAAGTTAAACTGGATTTATCTGCCGTACCTTCGGCGGTGTTACTGCTAGTTAATGGGATAGTAACATCAGCCGTTGGTTGACTATTCAAAACTACTGTAAAATTAGCGGTTCCCCCGGCTTCAGTTGTGGTTAAACCAGTGGTGGGTGTGACGGTAATTCCCGCAGTATCATTGTCAGTAATCGTCACACTTTGGTTAATCGTAGTTCCTAATCCTATCCCGGTTGATGGGTTGCTAATTGTTAAAGTGGCTGTTTCATCACCTTCGGCAAGAAAATCATCATTAACTGTGATAGTTACTTGTCCCGTACTACTCCCATCTGGGATGGTTATTTGAGTGGGAATAGCACCAGTAAAATCAGCAGCAATCGCAGTACCAGTTAATGCTAAATCAATGGTTTGATCGCCGACGACATTACCTTCGGCTGTAGCGGTAAAGGTAATAGCTGTTGTCCCGGCTTCACTGGCAGTAGTTGTGCTAGCACTGAGGGTAACTTTTGGTACGGGAATGGTGATATTAAAGGTAGCCGTATCCGAAAGATCGACACCACTATTGGCTGTGCCGCCGTCATCTTGCAGTTGCACTTCAATAGTAGCAGTACCGGGTTGACCATTAGGAGTATAAGTCAGCGTGCCATCGGTTGCTACACTTGGTGCTGTGGTAAATAAGCCGCCACCACTGGTAATATTAACCGTGTAATTGCTAACAGTTTGAGTTGATTCATTGGCGGGGCCGATGATAACAGTATTTGCCCAGTTACTAACTGTTTGAACTGTGTTTGTCCAAGCTGTTAGGATTTGATTGCCAGCGTTACTAAAACTGGGTTTGTCATTGACAGAGTTAACAGTAATAGTAAAGTTTTGTACTGCGGAAGTATCAACACCGCCGTTAGCAGTACCGCCGTTATCTTGAACTGCAACATCAAAAGTGGAAGTGCCGAAGGCATCGGCGGCGGGGGTGTAAGTAAGATTCCCGTTTGCGTCTATTGCTGGCGATACTGCAAATAAGCCAGGAGTACCGATGTTACTAACAGTATAAGTGGCAGTTTGGGCGGATTCGTTGGCTGCGCCGGCGTTGAAAGTTGCCCAACCCGCTACGGTTTGTGCTCCAGCATCTTCGTTAACTGCGGTGGGGTTGGTGGCGGTGAAACTGGGTTGGTCGTTAAAGTAAATTGTCAGGTTATTACCTGCTGTGGGTGTACCTGTTTTGTTGCCGATGACGAAAATATTAGCTAGAGTTGGCGCTGCTAAATTCAAGGTGCGTCCGTCAATGGCGGCTGCGGCGATATCAGCAGAGAGGAATAAATGACCTGTACTTCCGCTATTGATGGCTTGAGAAATGTTCACAGCTTGAGAAAGTCCGCTGCTAAAATCCAGGTTACTACCCGATGCTACGGGTGCAATGGCTTGTAACTGCACATCATCCCCATTCCCGAAGTTAGCATCAGGGGAATACCAGAGTTTGAAGCCGTTGGTGGCAATGTCTGTGGTTTGATAAGTGCCTCCCGTCGTGGCGGTTAAACCGGTAAATACAGTGTTGCTACTGGTAACAGCTAAGTCTAATTCGTAAAAGAGGTTAGTTGTACTGGGTGCGACTGTGGCTGCGGCAACGGCGGGTGAGGAAATGGCAACATTGGGGAGAGTAGAGTTAAAGGTGATGTTCGGCCCGTAGATGTTATTGTTATCTGCGGGTGCAGCGCCACCACCTGCGTTCGCGGCGCTATTAGCTGTACTACCAACAAATACGTTTGTCCCTGTTACGGTAGGTAGCGTAGCCGGCATCCCCTGGTCGTTGCCATTGGTGTTACTGGTGGACTGCATCACAAAAACTGCACCACCTTTGCCTTGGCCGGGATTGATAACCGTGCCCCCAGTGGCGGTATTGCTGCTGAAGGTGGCGTTGTTGAGGGTTAAAGAACCCGTGCGGATGAAGATGGCACCC
>NZ_JARFTR010000130.1 GCF_029167235.1 Kamptonema sp. UHCC 0994
TGGCGGCGTTACGGATGTTTTGTAAGTCCTATTCCTTCTATTGGGACGAACTAGAGAACCGAGGACTTTGCTGAGCGTACATCTCCCGCAGCACTAAAGCCGGATCTACCCAGCGGCCCCCATACTTCAGCCCCCAGTGTAAATGAGGGCCACTCGTGTTACCACTCATCCCAACTCTGGCAATTCTGGCACCAGCCGGAACCGTTTGACCTTGCCAAAGTTGCACGCCCCCCGCGCGATCGATGTAATAGCGTCTGCCATTAGCAGTTTCTACGCGCCCTTTAAGGTGACAGTAAGTGTGTTCCCAATCTCCAGAACGAACTGTAATCCCAGTACCGCACCGGCCATCTTCCCAAACTTCCTCAACTTGACCCCCCCACCAATTGCGGATGTAGCTACCTTCAGGGGCCGCCAAATCTAAGCCATAGTGAAAATCGCCGCCGCGTGGGCCGAAAGGAGAGGTGTAGGCTTCAAAATTTTCTACCGGGAAAGAGGCGGCTTGCCAAATATTGCCTGTGGCAATTTGCTCAACTCTCGAATCCTGAGCCTTTACTAACTCCTGCTTCAATCCCATCGTCACTAAACCCGCGCCGATTAGCCCTGCCAGCAATAATATCGGTTTTGGACGAACAAAGCGCTTAGCAGTCGGTCGCGGTGTAGAATTTTGCATGATATTTCTCACTCCTGAATTGCCCTTTATACTTGCGAGTGGTTGTTGCGTTTCATGCCAATTCGCTTCGATCTTCCCTGTTATTGCTTAGGCGAGCTGGCAGTCAATCAGTTTACATCGAAGTATCTTACTCTATGCAGCGCCGGTGTCAAGCATTCGGTTTAAATCTGAGTTAAGCTTAGTTTCACACGCTTCGGTAAGTAGCTGGACAAAAATAAAGAATGTCATTGCGAGCTCTGCGTTGGCGTAGCCTGCCCGTTAGGGCTTAGCAATCCCAAACCCCTGCGTTGGCGTAGCCTGCCCGAAGGGCTTATGCTTCACTTCACTATCGTGACCTTCGCTTCGGACATGGTTGCGTTTATTTATGTCCGACTACTTAGCTCATATTGTGTCTGTTGGCATCGTTATAGCAAAAGGAAGAAGGAAGAAGGAAGAAGGGTTGAGTTATTTAGAAGAGAAGGGAAATGCAGGGAAAATCAATGGTTTCAGCAATTAAAGGCGATCGCCTGAGTTTTTTACACTGCCGATGCTACTGGATAGTATCTCAAGGGTTTAGATTCAATCTAAAATCAAAATTTTCCACTTTACAATTGACACTGCCATGTTGACAGAAATTTTTCCGTTTATATTTGTTGTGGATGCCACTGCGATCGCTGGTGCATCTTTATGGTCTTTGGCTCTATATTGGGGCTTATCGCCTGTGAGTGAATGGGTGATAGAACAGCTCAATCGCTGGATGAATTTTGCCGAGCGATCGCTCTACACTTCAGAATCGGAGTTTGAAAAGACTCGCCGCAATCGAGAAGCTTTAAATTCTTTTTACGCTTCGCTGTTGAGCATTGTACCGTTTTTACTAGCGGGTTGTTTGTGTAATTGGGGTGTAGAACTAGCTTTAGGTAGCAGTTGGGCAATTAGTATGGGTGTAATTGCTTGTGTCAGTGGCGGTGTTTACGAACTGGGTCGTAGAGATGGTCATTCCTCTTAAAAATTAAGCAACAGATTTTGTAACGAATTTGACAGATAAATTGACGGTTGTAATAGAACATTATTCCGACTTCTTCGGTTTAAAACCCTTCTTCTGAAAATAGGTTCTAAATACCTCCTGAGCAATAGGAGCAGCGGATACCGCGCCATATCCCCCTCCTTCGACAACAACTGCGATCGCCACTTCTGGCTTATCAGCAGGCGCAAAACCCACATACATAGAATTATCCGGGTGCCCTGGGATTTCCACCGTCCCAGTCTTACCCCCACTCAGAGGAATAGAACCGTCATTCATACCGCGACCAGTACCTTTAAGCACCACATCAATCAACCCTTGGCGAATCACATTCAAAGTTTCAGGCGCGATCGCAGTTTTAATCGGTTTAGCCACATTAGCCTGAGAACTCAACAAATGGGGTTGCACCCGCCAACCTCCATTCGCAACAGTTGACACCATCACCGCTAATTCCAAAGGTGTTACTAACACCAATCCCTGACCAATTGCCATCGTTACCGTATCGCCAACATACCAATCTTCTCCGTACATTTTCACTTTCTCTTGCGGCGTTGGAATTTGACCATGACTCGCCCCATCTAACCCCAACAACTTCAAATCAATTGTCCCGCCAATGCCCAATTCATGGCCCCATTTAGACATTTGCTCCGGCCCTGCGGCCATCCCTACTTGATAAAAAAACGTATTACTACTGTAAGCCAAAGCATCGCGAAAACCAATAGTACCATAACCGGCACCATGTTCGTTAAAAGATATACCACCAATAGTAATAGAAGCAGAACTATACAAAGTTGAATCAGGAGTAAATTTCCCCGACTGCATCCCCGCCGTAGACGTAACAATTTTAAAAGTGCTACCAGCAGGATAGCCTTGTAGAGCGCGATTTAGAAAAGGTTTATCTTCACCTTGAAGACGATTCCACTCTTTTTTACTCACCTTGCTAGTAAAAATATTTGGGTTAAAATCTGGCCAACTAGCCATCGCCAACACCTCTCCCGTCTTCACATCTAAAGCAACAACTGCTCCCAAGCGATCGCCCAGAGATTTTTCAGCAGTTTTCTGCATATCTAAATCTAAAGTCAACCGCACCGACTTACCAGCAATAGGAGCATTAACTCCCAACTCTTGTATTTCCTGACCCTTAGCATTCACCTCAATCAAACGATTTCCCCAAACGCCCTCAAGGGAAGAATTAGCGATGCGTTCAACTCCCAGTTGACCGACGATCATCCCCATCGGATACTTTGGATTAGCTTTAAGCTGATCTAAACTAGCCTCGCCAATATATCCCAAAATGTGCGCTGCTAAATCCCCATAAGGATAGTCCCGACTTGATTCAGGCCGAATTTCAATCCCCTGCAAGTTACCTGCTTGCTCCGAGAGAGAAATAAAAGTAGCACGGCTAATATCCTGACTAATTCGGATTGGCAGAGCAGATTTATAACCCACTTTATCCAATTTTTTAATAATTTCAGCTTCAGGTATTTTCAATATAGAACTTAGTAGAGAAGCTGTAGCTGGCCATTCCTTTGCCGACTGTTCCTTTGGCCACAAATATACCGAACGCGACACCCGATTTGCTGCCAATATTTTGCCCTTACGATCTAAAATTTGACCTCTATTGGAAGCAACAGGAAATAACCGAATGCGGTTATGTTCTGCCCGCTGTCGGTTGTATTCGCCTTGTACCAGTTGCAATTGAGCCAGACGAAAAATCGGTAGCCCCATCAAACCAGTAATGAACAGCATTAATAATATCGCTCGGTGTAATCTACTGCGGCGAAGTACCGCATTTTCGAGGGCAGCTTTGTCAAAGAAACCCGTTCCAGATTTAAAAATATAATTGCCAGCCATTTTTACGCCCAAATCGCATTTCTTCTCTTTCCCTATCAAAGGTGTTACGATCCGGAAAAAAACTTAAACATAAATTATGCCGATTGGTAGAGGAAGGGGCGATATTTTTTGGTTAATGTAGAGTTAAATAGCGATTTTTTCTAGACTTCAGCTTTTAAGGAAGGAGTTTGTACTATGCAGCCACTTGATATTTTGATTGCTTGGTTAGTTACAGGTAGCAGCTTGCTATTGATTTCTCAACTGCCTATTGGTGTTCAAATTGACAGTACGCCAAAAGCTGTAGTTTCAGCAGCAGTTTTGGGTATTTTGAATGTTTTAATCATGCCAATTTTCAGAGCACTATTTTTTATCCCAAACGTGCTAACTCTCGGCTTGCTGTCAGGGCTTTTTGCTTTTGTTATCAATGTGATTATTTTTGCCTTAGCAGCTAAAGTTGTTGAGGGTTTCAGCTTAAAGATGGGTCTTTTAAGTGCGGTGTTAGGAGCGTTGGCTCTGGCTTTAGTTAGCAGTTTCGTTAATGGCGTGCTGATCTAATTAGGGTAATACCGATTTAATGTGAAGTTGCACTTTATTTGACCCCCGGCTGTCGCCGTCCCCCTTACTAAGGGGGACTATAGGGGCGTAATTGATAATGTTCAATATCCAAATTGCAACGGCTTTTTCAACTAAACCTATAACTTTTGATTAGCAATTAGCAATTACCAATTACCAATTACCGAATTATAAGCTTTTACCTTAAGGTCAATCCCAGTAATATCAGCACCGACAACAACTGCAAAAGCTCCCAAATCTAAGGCTTGTTTTGCCATCTGTGGCCCAGTAATACCACCTTCGCAAATAATTGGAACATCTAATTTTTCTACCATTTTGGTCAGTAATTCAAATCCGGGGGGAGATAGATGTTTCGTCTCAGCGGTGTAGCCATAAAGAGTAGTTCCTACCGCATCGGCTCCTGCTTCTGCTGCTTTAATTGCTGTTTCTATAGTATCTACATCGGCCATTACTGGTTTCCCTAATTCATTATGAATTCTAGCAATTAAAGTCTTAACTGTTTCTCCGTTTGGACGGTTTCTGAGAGTAGCGTCAATGGCAATGATGTCTGCACCAGCGGCTACAATCGCCGCCGCATCTTCAAATCTGGGAGTAATATAAACTTCAAATCCTGGTAATACTTGTTTCCAAATCCCAATAATTGGCAAGGAAATCCGCGATCGCACTGCTGCAATATGAGCTGGAGTATCAATTCTAACACCTGCTGCTCCTTGATTGACAGCCGCTTCTGCCATTGCGGCAATAACGGCTGGGTTGTGTAGAGGCGAGTCACTTGGTGCTTGACAAGACACGATTAGTTTACTGGGAAATTGGTACTTAATCATTGGTACTTAATCATTGGTAATTGGTAATTGGAGCATCCCGTTTTTGTAGGGCGAAGCATTCGCGTCCATATCCTATGTATTTATTATACGAGAAATTTTCTGTTTATAATTTTAACTATTAGTTCTTAGCAAATTGGTAATTTTATACAATAACTCCTGTGGCTGCACAGGTTTACTCAAATAATCATCTGCACCCGCATTGATGGCTGCTTTTTGATCGGATAGCATCGTCTTACTTGTTAAAGCCAAAATCTTAAGACACTGAGCATAAGGAGCACTTATCTTCCTTAATTGATGGATGATTTCATAACCATCTGTTCCCGGTAGTCGCATATCAACAATTACGGCAATAGGCTGAAACAATTCAATTTGTTCTACCGCCGTAGAACCTTCAATCATCCATACTACTTGCAGGCCCGCTGCTGTCATAATATCGCAAATAAGCGCGGCAATTTCTTCATTGTCTTCAATCACAACAAGACAACCTTGCAAAGCAGAAGATTGAGGGATAAATAATGAATCTGTTTTTTCTGCCTTCCGGGTTGCAATTTCATCATTTTTTTTGATATTTTGTACAGGAATAAATGCTGTAAAAATAGATCCAACACCGACGGTAGATTTGACTTCAATAACGCCTCCATGTAATTCAACTAACTGTTTAGTTAAGGCTAAACCTAAACCAATACCGCTGTATTCCCGGCGGTATGGTGAATCTAACTGCTTAAATTTCTGAAACAGTAACGATTGCTGCTCTTTAGCAATGCCAATGCCAGTATCTTCTACCTGAAAAACAGCAATATTTCCAGTAGATTTAATGCTATTTTTATGCAATTCCGACATGGCATTTTCACCTTGTACCCAAACTCGGAGGGTAACTCGCCCACCTGATGGGGTAAATTTGATGGCATTTGTCAATAGATTGAAGAGGATTTGTTTGATTCTGCGCTGGTCGCCTGCAAAGCGCTCGTACCCCGGTTCAATGTGCTGTTCAATGGCGATTACTATCTGTTTAGCTGCTGCTTGTTCCTTGAGATCGCCGACAGTTAGATAAGCTATTTGAGGCAGAGAAAATTCGCTAATTTTTAATACTGTATTCCCCGCTTCTACTTGGGATAAATCAAGAATGTCTTCAATCAATTCTAATAATTTTTTGCCGCTATCGTGAATAGATTGCAAGTAATTTTTCTGCTTAGCAGGAGGAATCTTTGTGTTAGCTTCGTTGCCACAAGACCAACGTAGAAGGGTAGCGGAAATACCAATTACGCAGGTGAGAGGAGTTCGCAATTCATGACTCATCGTGGCTAAGAATTCAGTTTTGGCAAGACTCGCTGATTGCGCGGCAGCGAGAGCATCTTGGAGTTCCTGCGTTCGTTCAATTACCCGCTGTTCTAGGGTATGTTTTTGCTGCTGTAACTCTGCATAAAGTTCGGCTTGATAAATTGCGATTGCCAAGTGTTCTGCAATTTGTATCAAAAACGTTTTTTTACTTTCCTCCCACTCCCGCACCTCAAAACACTGGTGAGCAATTAATAGCCCCCAAAGTTCTTCTTGAACTATAATTGGTACTACTAACTTAGCCCGTACTTGACACGAGCGCATAAACTCTAAAAAACAGGGGTAAGAAATGTAGGCAGTTTCGATATCGGTAATACCTGTGGTAATTCCTTTGCGATATTTATCTTGATAGTTAGGTACGTCAGGAAAGCAATCTGAGCCTTCAGTTAAGTACAGTACAGAAGTTATTTTTTCATTTGCCAAAGCTTCGTAATTAACGCGACCTAAAAGCTTTTTAGAATAGTCTTTTACGGCTCTTTTTCCATTAAGTTTATTCTCAATATTTTCGGTTGTTTTTTGTCTACAATCGAATTGATAAATCAACAGGCGATCGACTTCTAAAAATTGTCGTAACTGTTCGACTGCTGTTAACAAAATTACTGGCAACTCTAAACTATCACGAATCTGAGTTGTCACCTGATTTAAAAGTCGTTCTTGTTCGAGTTGTGGGTGACAGGAATCTTCAACAGATTTGCACAGTGAAGCATACTGACTGGAATTTACACAGCACTCCCAGGAAATAATTTCGAGCAATTGCAGGGTAAATTCACTCTGGAGGGCAGCATCATTAGACTTTATATTTGGTAGCACAATTCTGATAGCAGAAATGTCAATTTGTGCGATCAGTTTTTGCCCTAATGCTGTGTGGATATCGCATAGTTGATAGCCAAAAGATGCGATCGCTTCAGGCTCGAAAGTCAACCCAACCTTTAATAAGGTATTGGAGATTATTGGACTTTGAATTTCAGATTTTGGATCTTCGCTATCCAAGGCATATCTCGTACTCTGCACCTCTTCCTTCGCCCACAATAATGCGCTAAATTTTTCTGAAATAAATATTGCAAAGCGTTGTGGCAACTGGGCGGCAATTTCAGTTGTAGCGACCGCATTTTCCCTAAGTAATAATGCACCTGGAACTTGAGCCATTTGCTGCAATAGTTGGCAAATAGCATCAAAGGTTCTTAAAGGTAAAGTCCGAGTTAATGTTGCAGGTATAAGAATAGACATTGATCTGGTTTATTTGCAGAAAATGATCGTAATCTCCCTTTTTTATAGGGGGAAACGGAGGGTCGAGTTTGCGAGAAAATCAATGAAATTTAGATGGGAGATTTGGGATTAATAGTTCTAGGGAAGGTTATCCCGCACATTGTTATGCAAATTTGAGATTAGGACTTATCTGCAACCTCAGCACTTAATATCTCCTCTGAGGTGACAAACCCAGCAGGGGATCGAGGGAGCGCTTGTTTTTTTAGCTACAAGTGAAATTAGACGAAACGGCATGATGAGTTTATTTAACCTTAAACCAGTATAATGCCAAGATATATGGTTTGTTGACTTTTACCTATGGTATTAGGGTGCATGAGCGACCTAACTCAGCTAACGCTGGATTCCACGCTAGGCCACTTGCCCTCCCATGACTTCCAAGTGAGTTCTACAACTCTCGGACAGGTTATTGCTCAAAAATTTGGCGAGCAACCAGATCTGCCTGGAGTAATTATTACTCAAGACTCACAGATGTTGGGCATGATTTCCCGCGTCAAATTTCGGGAACAAATGAGCCTCCCCGATCGGGTTGAGCTTTATTGGCAGCGGCCGATTCGTTTGCTTTTAGATTTTATTAGAATTCCCCCTTTGGTACTTTCTGAAAATTGGAAAATTGATGAAGCCGTGCAAACAGCTCTCAATCGACCTAAAGACTTGGTTTATGAACCAATTATTGTCGTTTTAGAAGACCGCAGCCTTCACCTGCTCGATATCCAAACTCTGATTTTAGCTCAGTCTCAAATGTTGGCCCAAGCTAATAAGGCGATTCAACAGCAAAAGTTAGAAGCGAAGCAGTATATTGAACAAATTCAGCAGGGACAGGCAAAAGTTAAGGAATATAGCCAGCTTATAGAAGCTACTCTGAAGAGAAAACAAAAGTCCAGCCAAAGTCATAGTTCTGAACAAACAGAACTATTGAAACAAGCCCAAGAAATTGCTCAGCTAAATCAGCGATTTATTCGTATTGCTCAATTAATTTGTGTAGAAGGCAAGCAAGCTTTCCAGGGGACTTTTCAGGGTTCTAATTTTATTTGCAACAATACAGATAAAATTTTAAATATTGGGAAGGCAATAGCCAAAGATTTAGAAGCAGTTAACAGCGCTTCTAAATTAATTGGAGAGATTATCCAACAAGTTCGACACTTGACAGTACAAGCTACTATCGTTTCTAACCAGCAGGGTAATCAATCTAATGGGCTCAGCCAAGTAAGTTTAGAAATTAGCCGACTGGTAAGCCAAGCCTTTGAGGTAGGCAATCAAATGGATCAAATTACCAGTAGATTTAAACTTCGCATCCAAGAACTCACGGAGACGGCTAAAGGCAGCGCTAATGTTGCTAGGGGTGTGACTCAAAAGATAGAACGAGCAGAGATGGCACTGTTAGAACTAGAGGAATTTACCAGGAATCAAAACCCCAATTTAATTCCAATTCTACAAGAACATCTGAGAAAGGTGGATACTACTACTGGCGATTCTTTGGTTCAACAAATCGAGAGGTCTGAAGCGGCAGTATCGGAGTTAGAAAAGTTGGTACAACAGAGAGATTCGCGATACCTGATTGAAAAAATTGAACAGGCACTTAGGTACAGAAAAAAGGATTGATACAGAAATTGAGCCAAGGTTCTCAAAATGGTGGAGGAATATCTTTTATTCCTACCACTATTTTAAACTAAGAAACCTTATTGATTCATTAAACTACCAAATTGATGCTAAGTTTAACACAAAACCAGGAAGCACTGGCTCACCAGATACTTGAGTAGGATTATCCAAAACCTCAACTTCTGCACCAGGTCGATAAATCTCTACTTGCCTATTTTTGCGATTAATTAACAAACCCAAAAGCGCACCATTATCTCGATACTCTTTCATCTTATTCTGAGTTTCTTTCAAACTATCACTAGGAGAAAGTAGTTCAACGACAAAATCTGGGCACAAAGGGGGAAATTTCTTTTGTTGTTCAGGAGTTAAAGCATTCCATCGTTCTAATTTTACCCAAGCAGCATCAGGGGATTTATTTGCACCATTGGGAAGCTTAAAACCAGTGGAAGAATCAAACACTTCACCTAGTTTATTTTGATTGTTCCAAATCCAAATTTGTGCAGTTAATCCGGCATTACGGTTTCCAGTTTCTCCTCCTGCTGGTGGCATGATAATTAATTCTCCCTTGGCCGTGCGTTCTAATCTAATATTTTCATTTTCTTGACAGAGTTGAAAAAATTGATCGTCTGTCAGTTTAATAATCGGGTTGAGGTTGAGGGTGAGGGTGGTCATAGGGGTATTTTATCCTGGTTTAAACAACCTTCTTTATTAATTAGCAGAGTTTAAGTTCATCCGAATAGCTGATATAATTTTCTCTTCCCAAGCTGGATCGTCAAGTTTTATAGTAACTTTGCGAGGACGAGAATGCCGCCGATCCATGTAGGCATAGAAAGCTTCTCGATCGTCTCGATGAGTGAGAATATATCGCTTTAGTTCGCGATCGCTCATTGTAGTATAATTGACATTACTCATGGTTCAATACTCCCATCAGGTTGAATTTCAAACTCAATCTCTTCGCTTTGTCCTGCTAAGATAAATAGATTCAGTGTCCGTTCATCTAAACGCACGATATGAATTGGGTGAAACATCACGTTGGTAAGTAGATGACAAAGCCGATATAAACTCCGTAATTGTTCTACCGTTGGTTCCCTCATACACTTATCATATCAGGTTCCTGTCCCAATTCTTGGCAAAATTCTAAATAATCATCGATCGATTTTTGAAATTCTTGGCGTGCTTGTTCAATAGTTTGTGCTTTAAATGTTACTACGTCATTAATATCGAGGACTCGGCCGAAAAGAATTTCGGCTTCTAAATCTACTTCAATGTTGGCACTGTAACCTTTGTAAGTCATGGCTGTAATACTTTTCCTTTTTCAATAAGTTAAATTTATTGGCTGCTTTTTACATGATGTTCAACATAAGAGCGTAACACAGCATTCATTAGAGATTGATAACCTTTTCCTTGGCTTTTAAACCAATCTAATACATCGCTATCAATTCTTAAGGAAATAGCTTGTTTTGTCAGCGGTTTTACCAGTTCTGCTTTTTCCCAGAAACTTGCATCTAATTCAGGAATATCACAGGTATCAATGTCGTTTTCTGGGATATTTTTTAATTCTTCAAGTCGTTTGGGTGAGATAGTAATAGTAGGTATGGTTTATCAGGTTCCTGTCCTAATTCTTGGCAAAATTATAAATAATCATTCCTAATCCTTGACATATTCAATACTCCAATCGGTTTCTGAGATTCCAACTGCTTCTAAAAAACGACGACAAAATTCTTTATGACCATCCGAAGATTTCTGTAAATTAACCCAATATCCATTTGATAATTGCTGCCATTTTTTTCCTTCACTATTTCTATCCGGCCTATTATCTCGGAAATTAGGTTTAAGTAACTTTCTAGCTTTTTCAAAGCTATCTGAGCGATTTTGAATCACCCACTCACAACATTGAATTGTAACTTGTCGCGAAGTTTGCTTAGAAAGTGCAATTTCTTCACCACAGATTTTAATCAACTTTGGCTTACCGGATGTGGGAGTAGGAAATGCTTCATGTTCTCCAAGGGATGGCCAAATTTCGATAAACTTATTGCTTAAAAAATTAGCTCGTTCGAGAATAGCTTTGTCATCCCATCGGTTAATAGGTTGAGAAAAATAATCACTATTAATTCGCAAAGCGTGTTCAGCCAGTTTTGGCTTTTTCACCCAAAATTGTGAATTAGAAAGTTCTATATTCCACTCAGAAGTAACTAAAGTTAAATTTCCCAAAGTATGTAAATAATCTCGGTAGATTTGTTTAAATTCATCTCCAAGGTCATTTTTCCAATCTTCTCTTGGCGTTTGCGGCAAAATATGCTCAATAGTTGCACTTTGATCGAGGACAGTAAACCCACCTGTTCCCTTGGATAAGTGCCGATTAATTGTGTCTATAACAAGAACCATTTTTTTGGGATTTTTTTTATCATAAAGTTTATGGCTATTGATTGATTGTCTAACATCATTATCATTAGGATATTCCTTGGTAATCAAAACTTTTTGCAAAGCTTCTGGTAAAGTAATTTCTTCATCTTCATTTTTCATTGCTTCTACATCTTTCCAAAGGGAAGGAAACATTCTAGTAAGAGAGTTAGTTGGTTTTGCACAAATATGGCGACGAACTAAATAATTTTCTAGTAATTTTAAGCATTCGATAAACTCCTCAAAATTATTTTTTTGAGAGTTATACTCATCATATAGCATTAATAAAAACGGATAAGCGGTAGAAAGGTCGAAAGTATTGAGGCGAATTAAGGCAGTTTTAATATCTTGGTTAACTTCAGTATCCGGTCGCAGTAGTTTGTTATAATATTCAGCAAATTTTAGGAGATTAGCAATTTCTAGGAGAAATTCTTGGTCATCTAATTTTTTACAATGATCACGAAATCGTGCATAAATATGGGATTCGGCACAAAGATTTCTGGTTTCCATTGCTAAATAATGTCGAATAAAAGCTGTTAATTCCCCCATGCCTGATTTACCAACTTTTCGTTCCTCTTGCAATAATTTTTCAATTTTTTCCCATTTAGTAAAAGCAGTTTCCTGCTGAGATGTTGGTAGCATCATCGCCATATAGTTGCGGACTAAATCTGGCTGAGTTAACGGTTTACCTTTAGCATTCAGACTTTCAAAAATATGATAAGGACTTTCATTTTTATTGAGTTCTATAAAAACAACTTGAAAGCAGTTCTGTAAGACTGTAAAAAACCTACCAATATCTAGTTCACTTTCTTTAACTTTAGATTCAATGTCGTGATAAAAATAATCATAAGCTTTAGGGATACCAGATTCAGTTTGATTAGTCTTTTCTCCTAAAATAATCGTTTGATAAGCTTGGCGATCGCCATATTTATTAGTTGGTAAAAGTTTAAAATAAATCTCCCCTTCCCCTTCTTCATCTGAATTGACTACAAATTTATTAATTTTGTTAGCAAGCTTTGGATCGGTGGGCTTGATAATATCCCGCAAAACAAGAAATAATAAGGATAGGGTGGTCAAACGTTGCTGACCATCAACCAACTTAAAAGCTGTTATTGTGCCGCGTGTTCCATCATTGATGACTACCAAAGACCCTATAAAATGCTCTGTTTCTTTTTCTGGATCGTATTCCTCATAAATTGCGATCGCATCCTTTAATAATACTTCCCATTCAGTTTTTTCCCAACTATATTGGCGTTGAAAGTGGGGCATAATATAATGAACCTCACCACCTGAACTGAAAACTTTGGAAATTTTCCAACTATCTGCTTTCATTGCCGATTACTCCAAATATATCTAAGATTTCTTTGTCACTTACTTAGCCGCAGGCCGCGCTACCAAATTGATCCTAAGTTTAACACAAAACCAGGAAGAATGGGTTCGCATGATACCTGAGTAGGATTATCCAAAACCTGAACTTCTGCACCGGGTCGATAAATCTCTACTTGCCTATTTTTCCGATTAATTAACAAACCCAAAAGCGCCCCATTATCTCGATATTCTCTCATCTTATCCTGAGTTTCTTTCAAACTATCACTAGGAGAAAGTAACTCAACGACAAAATCAGGACACAAAGGGGGAAATTTCTTTTGTTGTTCAGGAGTTAAAGCATTCCATCGTTCTAATTTTACCCAAGCAGCATCAGGGGATTTATCTGCACCATTGGGAAGCTTAAAACCAGTGGAAGAATCAAACGCAATACCGCTACCATCTCGATCTGACCAGTTAAATAATTGTTGCGTTAATCTTCCATTCCGGTTTCCAGTTTCTCCTCCTGCTGGTGACATAATAATTAATTCTCCCTTGGCCGTGCGTTCTAATCTAATATTCTCATTTTCTTGGCAGAGTTGAAAAAATTGATCGTCTGTCAGTTTAATAATTGGGTTAAGGTTGAGAGTCAGGGTAGTCATATTGTTATTTTATCGTGGACTAAACGACCTTTAATTAAGGATTTTAGCACATCCAGTAAGTCTTCAGGGAAATGGAAACACTAATTCAACTACGCAAATATCAAGCGGCCTTTCGGTTGAGGAATAGTGCGACCCAATTCGTTAGCAGTCTCAATCCACTCCTGCATAATCATTTCTACATTTTGCAATGCTTCTTGATAAGTTTCCCCATCACCAGCACATCCTGGAAGTTCAGGGACTTCGGCAATAAAAGCCTCATCTTCCTGACTCCAGTAAATAATTACTTCATACTTCATTAATTAGCAGAATTTAAGTTCATCTGAATTGCTGATATTATTTTCTCTTCCCAAGCTGGATCGTCAAGTTTAATAGTAACTTTGTGAGGACGAGAATGCCGCCGATCCATATAGGCATAGAAAGCTTCTCGATCGTCTCGATGAGTGAGAATATATCGCTTTAGTTCGCGATCGCTCATTGTAGTATAATTGACATTACTCATGGTTCAATACTCCCATCAATTTGAATTTCAAATTCAATCTCTTCGCTTTGTCCTGCTAAGATAAATAGATTAAGAGTCCGTTCATCTAAACGCACTATGTGGATTGGGTGAAACATCACATTGGTAAGTAGATGACAAAGCCGATATAAACTCCGTAATTGTTCTACTGTTGGTTCCCTCATACACTTATCATAATAGACTCCAATATTTGTAAACAGTCATTTTTTCCATCCCAAATAAAAGGAAGAGCAGGCAAGATGCCTGCCCTACTACATTATAACCCTACTCTACCCCCTCAATCCGATCCTCCACCTCCTGATACAACTGACGCAAACGATCCAAATTACTCTCCGAAGTCTCCCAATAACCCCGGCCATTCACCTCCAACAAAGTGCTGACAATCTTACGGAAAGAATGAGGATTCAAATTCATCAATCGCTTCTGCATTTCTGCATCTTCGATAAACGTAGAATTGACATCCTCATACACCCAATTATCTACCGCACCCGCCGTTGCACTCCATCCCGAAGTATTCACTAAACGCTTAGAAATCTCGCGCACTCCCTCATAACCATGCGCTAACATTCCCTCGTACCACTTCGGATTTAACAACTTAGTCCGTGAATCTAAACGCACCGTTTCCGATAACGTTCTTACCTGGGCATTCGCCGTTGTACTATCAGCAATAAACGATGCTGGTTGCTTCCCATCACCACGCAAACTGCCGATTAATTTGGTAGGATCGGAATCGAAATAATGCGAAACATCGGTTAAGGAAATCTCCGCTGAATCCAAATTCTGGAACGTGACTTCAGCAGTCTTTAATGCTGATTCAAAAATCTGGCGATCCTGTTCCATTGTCCCTGGATTATCGGAAGAGAAAGCAAAGGATTTGCGGGCTAAGTACATTTCCTGTAACTCGGCTTCACTTTCCCAAGTGCTATTTTCTACGGCTAAATTGATGTTAGAAGAATAGGAACCTGACGCATTAGAAAATACGCGAGTTGCAGCTTGACGCAAGTTAATTCCCATTTCTTCTGCTTGTTTCATCGCGTGTTTGCGGACAAAGTTCATCTCCAAAGGTTCGTCTGCTTCGGCGGCCATTTTCACGGCTTTATCTAACAGATTCATCTGGTTAATGAACAAATCTCGGAATACGCCAGAACAGTTAATTACCACATCAATCCGAGGGCGACCTAACTCTTCTAAGGATAGTAATTCCAGCTTATTTACGCGGCCTAAAGCATCAGGAACCGGTCTTACTCCTACCATCCACATTACTTGTGCCAGGGACTCACCGTAGGTCTTAATATTGTCAGTTCCCCACAACACAACGGCAATAGTTTCGGGATAATTACCGCCATTATCTAAGCGTTGTCTTTCTAACAAACGGTCAACTATAATTTTAGCTGATTTCACCGCCGCCGTTGTCGGAATTGACTGCGGATCTAAGGCGTGCATATTCTTGCCGGTAGGCAAAACATCGGGGTTCCGAATCGGATCGCCACCGGGCCCAGGGATGATATATTCACCTTCTAATGCCCGCAATAATGCGCCTAATTCGTTATCAGCACAAACCTGTTGTAAGCAAAATTCCAGATACTCAAATAGGGGTTTAATTGGTTCAGGATCGACCTTTTTGTAACCCAATTCATGCAGTGCTTCAATCCAGGGTTCTTTCTTACCCATATTGAAGAAGTTAAGCTTAGAAACCAGGGAAACTCTGCCTTCTGCGTCGGTTTGTTCCTTGACTAAAGCGGTGACAGCGGCGCGAGTTGCTAAGGTGATGTTTTGCAATAATTCGACATCGGCTAAAATACCGCGATCGCTATTTTGGAAAACATCATTAATATCGCGGCCGACGCTATTAGCAATGATTCGAGGTAAGCTGAGAAGATTATCTTCTTCTCGATCTAAACTGGCAATATTTACCAAGGTGGCGATCGCTTCTTCGGCCGATGGTGGTTTGCCAATTACGTGCAAACCGCAAGGTAATAACCGCGATTCAATTTCCATCAATTTGCGGTAAACATTACCAACAATATTATCGCGTTCCTCGCCAGTTAATTGAGCAGCAACGCCCCCTTGTCCACTCTCATCGGCGGGAGGTAAGGCGATATCTTTGTCCAAATTAACTAAGCGGCACTTCTCAATAATTGCCTCGACAATGGGGATACCGCGCCCGGTTTCTTTTAAGGTTTGATAGGAAGCAATTAACTCGCTAAGTTC
This sequence comes from Kamptonema sp. UHCC 0994, assembly GCF_029167235.1. Lineage (GTDB taxonomy): Bacteria > Cyanobacteriota > Cyanobacteriia > Cyanobacteriales > Microcoleaceae > Kamptonema. Next base: position 16,193 of record NZ_JARFTR010000130.1, read on the forward strand.
CTGCAAACCTTTGTACAAACCTGCATTTTCCGCTGGCGGAGTTAGATAAGAAATGGTTTCCGCATAACTGCGACGCTTGGCAATTGTCGCCTCCGAAGGATTATTTGCCGCGTAGTAATAAAGATTAGGAATCTTACCAATTAAGCTATCGGGATAACAATCGTTAGACATCCCCATCTGCTTACCCGGCATAAATTCCAGGGAACCATGCGTACCAAAGTGTAGCACGGCATCTGCACCCCAAATCTGTTCTAAATAGGTGTAATAAGCAGCAAAACCGTGATGGGGACTGGCGGAACGGGAGAATAGCAACCGCATCGGATCGCCTTCATAACCAAAGGTAGGTTGCACGCCGATAAAGACATTGCCAAAAGCCTTACCGTAAATCAGTAAATTTTGTCCATCGCTGTTAAGATGTCCCGGTGGCGGCCCCCAATTTTCCTCTAAACGGGTGGAGTAAGGAGTAAATTCTTCATACTCTTGTACCGACATCCGATGGGCAATATTTAATTCTGGACTCGCGTATTGTGCCGTTGCATCGTGAATGACTTCTTGCATTAGCTTCTCAGCGGAATCTGGCAAGTTTTGCACATCGTAACCGTTGCCTTTTAAGGCGCTAATCACTTCATAAATTGAGCCAAAAACATCCAAATAAGCAGCAGTCCCGATGTTGCCTTTATCGGGGGGGAAACTGAAAATTGTAATGGCAATTTTTTTGGTTAATTTGGGTTTGCGGCGCAAATTTGCCCACTTCATCGCCCGCCCAGCGATCGCTTCAATTCGATCCTGAAGTGCGATCGCCTTACCAGTTGTACCATCACGCCCCGATAAAATTATCGGTTCGATCGCCCCATCTAACTCAGGAATCGCAATTTGTAGCGCCACCTGAATCGGATGCAAGCCTAAATCGCTATTTTCCCACTCTTCCGTAGTTTGGAAAACCAACGGCAAAGCCACCATATAAGGGCGATTTAACCGCTTCAAAGATTCGATCGCCTTCGGATGATCCTGTCTGGCTGGGCCGCCCACAAGTGCGAAACCTGTCAGAGAAACCACCGCATCAACGATCGCCAAAGGCGCAACACCTTTCGCCCCAACTTCCAAGAAATAAGTATCAACAGGCTTAGAAAAGTCTAAACCCCCCGCAAAAATTGGTACAACCCGTGCCCCCATTGCCTCAAATTCTTGCACCATTGCTACATAGTGAGCATCATCGCCAGTCACTAAGTGAGTGCGTTGCAACACCAAACCAATGCAAGGCGCAAAGGGATCTTTGAGATCCTCCGAAATATCTTCACGGGAATTATACCAAGTTAGATACTCCTTCACCTCCTCAAACATCTTCGGGGCCAAGGGATGCCAAACCCCCATATCCGGGTAAACAACAGGGTCTTGAAAGCTCTGTTTGCCACCTTTGAAGACATATTTATCCGATAGCATCAACAGGAAATTTTCCAAGTTTTCCTCGGAACCGCCCAACCAATACTGAAAACTCAGCATGAAATTGCGGGCATCCTGGGCTTTATCAATGGGCAAATATTTCAGAACTTTGGGCAGAGTTTGCAACAGTTTCAGCATCCCATCTTGGAAAGAAGAACCGGATTTTTCCTTCCGTTTCTTCATAAAATCGCCGATCGCACTTTTGCTTTGTCCCAATTGTGCCATCGAGAACGTGCCCATTTTATTCAGGCGCATCACTTGCGGCATCGAGGGGAAAACCACAGCCACATCCAGGCGATCGCGCAGGGGTTCCACCGCCGCCACCACCTTATCGGCCAAATCTTCAATGAAAATCAACGACGCGATAAAAATGTTCGCATCGGCGACATCGCGTTTAAAAGCCTCATAATTCTCAGCGCTACGGAGTTCTTCAATCAAATAGCCACTGATCTCAATTGCTAAATTCGGGTTCTTTTGGTTAATCGATCGCACTGCCGCCGATAGCGCACTCTGGTATTGCGGCTCTAGCACGACATAGACCACCTTGAGAAGCGATCGCCCCTGCAAGTTTTCCGGTGCGACGTGGCGAATGGTGGGCTTGACGTGAGTGAACATCCTTATTTTGCTCCTTTAGATGCTAGTTCAGGGAAAGGGGAGGGAGCAAGTTCGCAGGGGGAAATTTCATCCTTTCCCAGTCCCTCGGTTGCAGTTTTAAAGCAACTCTGCCCAGTACAGGGGTACTACCTTACCAATCCCATGAGTATTTGTACCAGAAAATGACCCCAAAAGCTAGTTAGTGCCTACATTTGACACAATTCTATAAATTAGGACTTACGCAAAACTATCCGTAACGCCGCCTTCTAGGCGGTATCTTTACCGCC
>NZ_JARFTR010000055.1 GCF_029167235.1 Kamptonema sp. UHCC 0994
ACCGCCCAGAGGGCGGCGTTACGGTTGCTTTGGGTTACTTTTGGGTGGCGATCGCGATTAAGTCTTCGATTTTTTTGATATTGGGATCGCCCGCTAAATAGCCAATTCCGCGATGAAGGTGGAGGCGAAATTGTTTAGCCAGAGTTTCTTTATCCGTGCCTAATTTATCATTATAACACCTTTGTTTTAAAGCAATTATTAAAATATCAGCCATTTCACCGCCGAATACATCCCAAGTTAATTCGACATTACTATCAGCAGGAATCGGAACGGGAGAAGGCATAGAAGGTTCAGCAAGAGAACGGCAAAATCCCCAACGGCAAAGAATATTCCATTGGTCAATTTTGGTAAATCTCCGCAGTTTTAAAAGTTGGTCTTTGCCAGATTGGGAAAGGCGGATTCTTTCGATTGGTGGTTCCATAAATTTAACTCTCTGCTAACGATATTACTAATTGACTCAGACGTTTCATAATTTTGAGAACAGCGTACAAATCATTACCACGATTGCGAATACCAAAGATATTAGATGTGCCGTATAGGGGTACTTCTGCCTTCACCAATTTAACAAATATGAAGCTACCTCCTGCATTAATCAGACCATAACTAGGTTGATTTGGGTGAGGATTACCAAGCATATAAGCCAGGATTTGTGCAAGACCGGCCTCAATGGAAAATGAGTCTTTTTTTGATTCAATAACCATCACCCAGAATTGGTCTTTTAATACCAAAGTATCCATATTTCCTCTGATGATAGTTCCCTTATCTTCACTAATAATTTCCACAGACTTTTCCGCCTTAACGTAAAACGGGGCTAGGTAAAAATCACCGATAAAAAGCATCGGGTCAAGTACAGCCATACGGATGACATTTTCTAGCAAAGGCGGATAATTTAGCAGATTAATATAACCTGCTTTTACCTTATCAAGAAGTTGACGATCTAAATCAGTGATTTCTGGAAGGTTATCTTGCCACTCGCGGAAAAATTGCTCATCTTCAACTAATTGAATGCCAAATTTATCAATGAGGTCGCGGAGGTTAACAGCTTGCGCTTGTAGAGTTTGTACCATAATTTTTACCAAAAATAACTATTTTCTTCAATAATGGTTTGCTGTTTAACAGAATCATATTTTAGCAGATAAGTGTGGGCGATGGCATCCAATTTCTTCAGTTTTTCATATTCTGTTTGGGCAATTTCTGTGTCAGTGGATAAAAGAATAACTTGATGACTCGCAGAGGGGAAATATTTCTCAATTAAATTGTTACGGTGAGAAGAATCGAGACGACCAAGGGGAGTATCAATAGCAATCGGTAAATGGCGGCCGGATACTCTTGCGAGTCCCCAGAGAAAGGCAATAGCTAAAAGTTGTTTTTCCCCGGCAGAAAGACGGTGTTTGGGAACTAACTTACCTTGGGGGTCGTAGATAGATAAGGCAAAGGTTTGGGTATCAATAGCTACTCGATGTACTAAGTCAGATTTATGAAGAAGATAACGAAAACATTCAGTGATTTCTACTTCTAATTTATTCAGTTTTTTGAGGGTTAGCTTCTCCTTAAACAGTTTCAGCGTGTTTTGTGCCTTGGCAATAGCAGCGAGAGTATGTTGGTTATTTCTGTGTTTGAGATAGTCTTGGCTATACTCTTCTAATTCCTTATGGGTTTTGGCAATTTCTCTGTCAATTTCAGAGACTTTGCGGTTAGCAAGTTCCCAGGATGCTTGGGCGTTTGCAACTTGTTTTTGACACTCTCTGACTGCTGTTTCTAACTTTTCGTAAGCTTCCGGTGAAGCGGCTTTATCTAATTGGCGTTCGACTACATCTATCTCGCTTTCAGCTTCCTTAAGTTCTTTAATTTTTTCAATGGCAATAGCTTGATTAGCTTTGATTTCGTAGGCTAAAATAATTTCAAGTTGGGCGATAGCTTCGACCGTCGCATCTAACCAAGGTTCGCCACTTTCAGCTAATTGTGTAAAGTCGGCATCTTCTTGTTCTATGAAGGTTTGGATATCTTGCAGTTGTTCGGGTTTTAATGATAGTTGAGTGAGGTATTTAAGGAGGCGTTCGCTTCTTTGTTCTACGGCGGTTTTAGCAATTTTTGCCTGGAATTGGTTGGCCTCGGTTTCACCTTGAATTTTGGCTTGTTCAAGAAGGGGAGAAATTAAGCCTAAAGGTAAGAAACCTGCGGATAATTGTACCATTCCTTGACGCTGGGTTTCTGCTTGTTTTTTCCAATCATTTAATTGTTGGTCGAGATAACTGCGTTCGCCGGCGATTTTTCCACCTTCGGAAATAAAGCGGTTGGTGGCTTCTTGTAAGTATTTCTCTGCTTGTTCTAATTTGCCTTGATTGCTGCTAGTCTCCTCTGTTGCTTCTCCTTTTTCCTTGAGTAGTTTCTCAAAGGTTGCTTCAATTTTATCGAGAGTATCTTTGTCTTTTGCGCCGGCGATTTCCTTGCGTTTGCGGCCAGCGAAAATGTCTAAGTCAACGGATAGGCGTTCAGCGAGTTCTAAACCTAAAAGACTTTTAATTGCGCCAACGACAAAATCGGGCGGGGTTTCCATTTCTGCGAGTTCTTTAACTTGTTCGCCGTCGAAGAGGAAGAGATTAGAAATACCGAGGGGAAGTAGGGTTTCAATGTATTCATCCCAGGTTGAGGCGATGGCTTTGTCGGGCCACCATTCATCGTGTCCGTCATAAACTAAAATACCTAATGTATCTTTGGTGTCTTGTTTTTCCCAATAGCGGACGATTTTGTATTGAGTTAAACGGTCATCTAAGACGTGCTCAAAGGCTAATTCGATGCGGGTTTTTTCGAGGGGGGGAGTGTGGCGGTTAACGCATTGAGAAAGGAAGTCGTTGTAACTTAAATTGCCGCGTGTGGAACATTGGGCTCGATTACCATAAAGGCAGAGACGAATGGCATCCATGAGGGTAGTTTTGCCGCCGCCATTCATGCCACCAAAGAGGATAATGGGGCGGGTTTCTTCGTCTATTTGAGGGCGAAGATTGATGATTTGTTTGCCTTGGTAGGGGCCGAAGTTTTCTAGGCTGAGTTCGAGGAAAATCATTGTGGAAATGTGGTTAATTTATCAGGAATTACGCAAATGGCAGATTAAAAAAGGTATGTAGTTGCGCTTCAGCGCTCTTAGGCTATAAAAGAGCGCTGAAGCGCAACTACATACCTAAGAACTAACTCTTATTTTGTGAAACTGCGATAATTCATTCCTCAATGGGGTTATCTTCGATAAGATTTAGCAGGGGATATTTGATATCTGCCCAAGATGATTGTTTATTTTTATCACCTTTCTTTCCCTGATTTTCTTTGATGTTTTTAGGGTTAGTTTCTGGTAATTTATCGGGGTCTTCGATGGTGGCTATGGCCTCTCGAATTTGGTAGATTTCATGGGGGTCATCTTTAACTGTTTCGAGGGCAGTTTTTACTTGACGTTGGTAGTGGGCGTTATCAATGGCTTCTTCTTTGATTCGGGAACTGGTATCAAAACATTTGTCGATATCAATAAAGATACCGGTTCGGCGGGGTTTGGTGTAGTATTGGCGTTCGGTGTTGAGGAGTTTAGACATTAATTCTAAGTGCATTGTGTCGTTTTCGCAGATGGTTTGCAGTACGTCCCATTCATCATTTCCTAGTAGTTTTCTTTCGTCAAATGGGCGGGTATCTTCAAAGGGTTCGCCGGTGACTTCTTGGTAGATTTTGGGGAGGCTGTCGTCAAATTCGTGTTTTTCTTCTAGCCATATTCGGCGAATTTCGCTGAGTTCTTCTGGGGTAATGAGGGTGATTTCTCCCATTTCTGGGGGCGCGGTTTTACGAGTGAGAGTTTGTGCTTCTAAGACTCGTCTTAACCAATGTTCTCGCCAGTATTTTGTATAGGGGCCAGGGATATTTTGAACCGAGGTTTCACCTTCACCAATGTTGCGTTCAAATAGTTCGACTCTCCCATAGATGCGGCGAAAGTCTCGCTTATCGCGGTCATCTTCAATATCTAATTCGTTGCGGATATCAAGGAGAGGCTGCATCCATTCTTTTTCTTCATCATTCAGAATCATTGCCTCCATTGATTTATCTTTACTAACAATCGTACAAACCCAACAGCCAAAACGGGAATCGCCACAGCTAGGAGTAGAAGTATCAATAACTAGAGGGCATTCATTATCTGCCGTTGCGCCTCTATACATGGTAAATAAATCTTTGTTATTATTACCCCAAGGATTCTCCCACTGCATTAAATATAGCCAAACTTCATCAGTTCGCCAATCTTCGATAGGTAGGTAAATGTAAGAATTAGGGCGACTAGGGTTAGCATTTAGGCGATCGCTAACTCGCCACTCTCTATGTCTAGCCATATTTGCAGCCCGTTTAACACTTTCAGCTTTACGAGTTCCTAAAACCAGGATTACTTCGCCACTTGTCCTAATTATTTCACGAATAAATGAACCTGTAGGCTGAATTTTTAAGCGTTCAGTACACCATCTAAATCGGTTTCTTGGTGATGGATAGCCTTTACCTATTAAACAAGCCCAAAAAGTCTCCTGAACTGCTGGATGAGTCAGATGAGTTTTAATAGGCATTTGCTGTTCTATAGCAGCTTTTTTCATGTGTTCTAGGGATTTACGAACCCAAGCAGAAACTATAGGATTTTCTACCAGCGTATCGTTAGTAACAACATGAATTGTTTTCGTTCGTTTTTCTGGTTCTAAAGCTGCGATCGCATACCATACAAGCTGTAGCACGCTTGTACTATCTTTGCCCCCAGACCAGCCAATTACAAATGGGATTTCATCTTGACAATATAAATCTTGAATTTCTTTAGTCAGAATTTTAATATCTTCTAACAAATCTTGGACTGTACGTTGTGGAAAAATTGATAGTTGTTCTACTTGTTGAGTCATCTTGAAACCTCACACTAATTAAGCTTTAAATACATTTTTGCGATGCCACTGTATCGCTTCAAGTCTAGGGAAATATTGTTCAGTAGTCGGCAATAAGATAAATTCTCCCTGAAACTCTTTCATTGATCGATTGTAGGGTGAGTCCTCCTCTAAATCACTAGCGACAATGATTTTATACTGATTGTCGATAGTAAACCAGCCTTTATCAAAAGCCCAATGATGATTTTTACATAGTGAAAGCCCGTTGTTAACTTGGCTATCATAAAATTCTGAGAATGGTTTTATGTGTGCCCCATCTACAATACTTTGTTTAAGCGTTCTAGTAACCTTCAATCGACAAAATGCACATCTATAATCATAGAGATGCACAATACTTTTACGAAAAAAAGCCTCTCTAACAAAAGATTTTCTTAAATAAATCTTAGGTTGTTGTGTTGCATTAGGTGATTCTAAATTTTCTAATTCGTCTAAACTAGAATTTTGTAAAGACTGATTAATATTTAAGATGTCATCTAGCTGTTTTTGGCTTGATGAAAACCAAGCTGTAATTAAGGTGTCAATCAATTCTTTTCTTGCGTCTGCATCTTTCAAAAGATAAAATAATTCCTCATCTATTTTTGCATGATCAACAGCTTGTTTTAAAGTGTTGATTGTTTGAGGGCGACCACCATCATATTGTTCACTAAACTTGAGATACCAAAACTTAGGCTTCCTATTTTTTAAGTGGAAAAATGGCAAAGCAAAATCACTGCTTTCAAACGGGTCTGAGGTCAGGAGATCCCAATATTTTTTGAAGGTGTTAATTAATTCATCTGAAATAGGGATCAAATTATCTTGAATTAAACCTTGTGCGATTAAATCAATAACAGATAGTAGCAATACTGGCTGGTTTAAAGCTTCTCCCCCTTGCTTTTGATTTTTATATACTTTGATTTGAGAAAAGCAGTCAGAATAATATGCGAGATTTTTGTTGTCTGAGTTTTGCCCTGAAACCATTAATTTTTACCTAAAAAACTTACAATTAACGCATTTAAAAAGTCGGAAAATCAACCTAATATGGATGACATTTTAATCCTTCATCCATTTTTCTAGCTGAGTCCAAACCCTCCCATTATAAGACATATAAGCAACTTGTTCATTAGTAATTGCATCAAACACTTTACCACCTAACCAGTTACCTCCGCCTAGTTCATATTCCCTGATATATTCCTGACATACTTCTGAGGCTTCAATCAGTGTAAAAACTTGCTTTTTCTTGATTGGGATTCCCAGATTTTCTGGCTGTAAAATATCAGGGTTTCCACAAGCAGAAAGAACAACAATTAAAGGATTGCTTTTACCATCTTTATAATTGGCTTGCCGTTTTTGACTCATAACTTTCTCGCTTAAAATTTAGATCCTCAATAATTATCTCAAATCACAAACCCAACCTCCCTTGTAAATAACCCTTCATCCAACCCAAACTAACCTTAGACTTAGAAACCCCACCCTTACAAAGAATGTGCCCTTGCCAATCAGGATTAGAAATCGACCAATTAACCTCCTGTAAACCCGCCAAACATTCCCGCCAATTCTCAGCATTAACCGCCAACAAACTCGCCCCAATTTCCCCCAAACTTGAAAGCGCAATCCCGTGACAATGAACATAATCGTGACGCACTTTCGCCGCCGTCAACCGCCCCCGCAAAACTAACTCCCACTCAGCCATCAAATCACAAATAACACTCCAAAAATCCGCCGCCAATTCCACCTGCTTTTCCATTCCCCAGTCCGCATAATTAACCAATAAACTCAGAGTAGCATGAGAAATGCTACTAAGCGTAAAAAGTTTATCAGACTTTGCCGATAACGTCCCCTTTTCCATCTCAGTTAAACACCGAAAAACCTCAACTCGCTGCACAACTGCCTTCACCAAATTCGCCTTAACCTCCCGGTGCTCATAAAGAATATTTAAAGAGGCATCAATTGGCACTTGAAAACGATTCAAATCGGCAAACATTTGCTGGGCTCTTTCTAACCCTAAATCTAAGTATAAAATCAAAGCCACCGTCTCATACCCCAACTCAGGATTTGCTTTCAATGCCATTTGATAGGCCGCCCGCCGATGTTGCCCATCATTAATCGTTAATATCGCATCCATTGGCACGCGCAAACGCCCAATCTTGCGACTTTCTGCCTCATTTCCTAGGGGTTCAAAGGTAATTTTAGCATCAATGGAAGCCGCAATCGCACCTAAAGTATAATTGGTGGGATTTTTGAGAATATAATTGCTAATTTCCGGCACTCGCGAACGGTTTAGGCTGCGCTTTGACCGCATTTCTACAGGCATTTCCTCACCCTCGAAAGGGAATAATTTAGGTAATAAACGCAAGGGACACATAGAAACGTAATATTCACGTCCCCCTTGAATGCCTCGGATGACTGGCAAACTGTATTCAAAGGATGAAATCATGGGAAAAATTAGGGATAAAAAACAAATAATTAAACCGAAATTGTAGTAAAAATGAAGCATTCCGGCAGATAATTTATTGATGAAACCAGAGATTTATTGCCGGAATGCTTTGCCCAGAAACTTTAATTATTGCCGTTGGCAGATTCTTGAGCTTTTTGTTGAACTCGCTCAACTTCCAACTTCAATATTTCGGCAATTTCTGTTACAGTAAATCCTCGCGCTAAAAGATTAGGAACTACTTCTAGCTTGCCTTCTTCGCGGCCTTCTTCCCGTTCCTCAGCTAATATTTCTCGAACAGCCCTAACCTGTCTTAAATCATCTATGCCAAACATTTGCACTAATTCCTCCCGGCTTTTCGTGTTAAACTTGTAGAACAAAACTGTTTCGATTAAATCGAGAATATCTATGCGGATTTGTTCATCCTTTACCTCCTCTTGAGTTCTGGCTATTAACTGCTTAGCCTGAACAACAGCTACACTTTCACTGCGGAGAATTATCCTCAAGGGGAAGAAATAAACCATCAATCCGAAATGCCGTTTGTTTCCACTCAAAAGAATCAAAACGATAGGCATTCGCCTCACTCGCAGGACGGCCAATTAACTCAAAGAAACTACTCGGAAATTCTTTGAACAGGCGATAAAAAATACTGTCTGTTTTCATGGCCAAAATTGTTAGTAAAACAGAAATCTGCCCTGCCAATCCCTCAAGCGCTTGACAAATTTACATATATATGGTAAACAATACCTTCTGTAATCCTAGTATTGCACAAAACTTTTTTAAAAACAAGCCTTTACAAAAAATTTCATATATGTTATTTTTCTAAAATCCCATAACCTACCCAAAATCCCCAACCATGACCAACGCCAACGATTTGACCGCTGACCTCGCTAACCAAATACTCGAACAGGAGAAGCGGGAACGAGACGCAATCGCTTTCCTACTTGACAAATACCTCGGCCGCGACGACCGCCTCCTCGTCCAAAAAACCCAAATGGGGAGCACGGAGGCCTACGTGGGCTCCGTCACCCTGGAATGGTTAGACAGCAAAGTTCGCTTCGCCGCCCAATTACCCCTATTTCGGCAAAAATTCGACCCCCAAACTAACAACGTCATCCGCGATGAAGAAACCATCGACGAAATCCAACAAAGGCCCCTAGATTGGTCGCGCCAAGGGTCTTTGGCACAGTATCTTGCAGCTAGAAAAACCCACAAATTCCCCGCCGTTTTAGTTGTTCAAAGTCTCCCTTGGGTAGACGATCCCAAGGCCCCAGAATGGGATGAAAACGGCCGCGCCATTAAGTCTTCTGCCGACTTTTTAGCTATTGACAAAAACGCCACAGTTGGCTTTTTAAATATTAAAGATGTTTCCGTTTTTGCCCTGGATGGTCAACACCGATTGATGGGAGTTCAAGGATTAATGACCTTAATTAAAACTGGTCGCCTTCAACCTTTTAATAAATATAAAAAACCTGTTGGTGGGGCAATTACCGTTGATGATTTAATTGAAGAATATCAAATCGATCTCACTTATTTACAAACCTTAGCCCAAGAAAAAATCGGTATTGAATTTATCCCCGCCGTTGTCAAAGGAGAAACCCATCAAGAGGCGAGATGGAGAGTTAGATCCATCTTTGTTCATGTTAATTTAATGGCAGTAAAATTAAGCCAAGGACAACTTGCCCTCCTGAATGAAGATGATGGATTTTCCATTGTTGCCCGTAAAATTGCCGTCACTCATCCCTTATTAAAAGAAGCCGAAGACCGCAACCCCCGCGTCAATTGGGATAGTGCTACTGTGGCGGCTAAATCGACAGTTTTAACCACATTGCAAGCATTACAAGATATGTCGGAACGCTATCTGCGGTATAAATTTCCCCGCTGGAAACCGTCCGATAAAGGATTAATTGCCATGCGACCAGATGATGAGGAATTAGAGGCCGGAATTAAGGAGTTTAATCTATTTTTTGATGGCTTAGCTAGTTTACCGAGTTATTGTGAATTAGAGAACGGGGTCGGAACCTTAGAAATGCGGCGTTTTAGTTTTGAAAAACCGGGGGGAGACGGGAACATTTTATTCCGTCCGGTTGGTCAAATTGCCGTATCTCAAGCTATCGGAAATTTAGTATTTAGAAAGAACTTTTCTCTGAAAGAAATCTTCCATAAACTACGGAGATATGACACCGATGGTGGGTTTAGTCAGATGGATTCGACCGAGTCATTGTGGTATGGAATTTTGTACGATCCAAATAAGAAACGGGTGTTAGTTTCGGGTAAAGATTTGTCGGCAAAGTTGATTATTTATCTGTTAGGAGGAGTGACGGATGATATGGAAAAAGCCGAATTGCGGCAGGCTGTAGCAGCGGCCAGAACGGTGGAAGATCGGGCGGTTAATTTTAATGGTAGATTTGTGAAACCGAGGGAGGTGGGTTTGCCCGCTATTTTGACTTGAACGATTGAAATTAAACTGGCTGTGCTTGATACTGTGAAACGACATATAGGGAAGAAAAAGTTTATGCAGAAATAGGATCTAAATCCTATTTCTGCCAGTATTGATCTATAAAAATCTCCTTAAATCAAAACTTTGGTCTGTCGATTCTTCCTTAAATCTTTCACCAATAAGCATCAATAAAAGCCGATCTAAATAGTCTCCAGCCCCCCGCAATTCCTCTCGCAATATTTCCAAGCCTCCATTTGCATATTCTTCAAAAATAGTGAGCCGCTGTTCTTCTAATGCTTCATCATTATAGGAGAGAATTTTTGAGTCTTTAGTTTCTACAACTGCAATTAACTTAATCGCACTATCGTAACCCCTAGATACAAAAATTTCTAATGCAATGGGCCCTGGTTCTTTTTTAGAAATTTCCTTAAGAGGTAAGCGCTTCTTGCGTTTTGACCCCAAAGCAGCAGCAAATACTATCACATCTGCGTAGGTCTGGAAAGGGCCAGTTTTCCCATCTATTACTGTTAAAGCTTTGACTAAATCCGCTTTATCTTTAGCAACATTAATGCGATTCATTGTCACCTTTTAAATCAATCATTTACTGCAAATTTAACTAAAAATTTTACCTTTTAAGAGAGAGGATTAAAAATATATCCCCACTCGCCATCGGTTAAAACTCTAACATAGATGCCAAACTAAAAGTCATAATCCACCTCTACAATCTCTGTATATTCAAACTCATTTGGACTTTGCTTAACTAAAGGATAACGTACACCTGCCAACTCAATCGAATCCTCTTCACACTCAGGCTTAGGAGAATTGTAAACTAAAACATATTCCCTACCTGTGCGATTACTCATTTCTTCCGCAACTTCTACCCGCCACTGAGTCTTTGTCACCAAAACTACCAATTGATTCGCCAATCTTGGCAGCGTCTTCGCAACTTTTCGCCGATATATCTCATCCAAATTGCCAAAAGGAGAATCCATTACTATCGGGAAAGTGCTGCTATCTGGCCCCATCAAAGTATTTTTTTCACTCCACTCGCGCACCCCCTCAATGATACCACCAATAAAGGACAAACTCAGAATTTGATTTTCACCAGTAGAAGCCGCCACACTAACTTCCTCACCCCCAGTATTCTCTACTAAATTGATCTCATACTTTTCATTCAACTTGGGGATATACGGAGTGAAAGAAATTTGGCTAAATAACTCCTGCACCCGTTTTTCTAACTGCAAACGAAACTGTTTCTCTAAACGCGCTCTCACCTCAATTAACCTATCAATAGCATCTTGAGTGGCAGCAATCCGTTTCTGAGCCAAAACCTGCCTAGACTCATTCATTTGCTGCTTATCAATCTGCTTGCCTAAGCCTTCAATTTCGCGATTTAGATGATCGATTTGTTGCTGATTTGAACCAGTCTCGCGATTCAATTCGTTAACTTTAGATTCAATTTCATCAAGACGTTTCTGCAACTTACTGATATCTTCATCTGGATAATTTCGCAATTTTTTATTGATATCATCCAACCGCGTCTCAATGCGAGAAAGCTCTGCCCGATTATAATTAATATTTTCTTGCTGTCTATCAATTTCATCCCAAAAATTAGGTACTTGCTTCTCAAGTTCCTCCACCTGAATACTTGTGCGAATTGCTGTTTCTTCAACATCAGCAATTCCTGCTTTATCCATCCAACCATTCACCTCAGAATGAGCGTGAGTGCCATCAATTAACTCTGCACCGCAGATACATCTCTGCCTTTCTAATAACTCCTCCACAAATTGCCGCTTAATCCCCATTGGCAATTCCCCCTTCCCTCGCAAACCATCAACAATTTGCCGAAATTCTACCGCCGCATCGGCAATAAAAACAGTATATCCTCGCGTTGTAATTGCTCGTTTCAAGGCTTCTTTAGCCTGTTTTAACTGTTCTTTAATAGATGCTGCGCTAACTTCAAGTTCCACCCGCAATTGCTGCAACTCCCCAGCACCACTAAGTTCCAACAAGCGACTGCTAATTGCTTTTTTTAGCTCCCCTTGGTGTTCTAACTCCTGAGTAATTTCAACTTGGTGAATTGAAAGTTTTTCCACCTCTTTTTCTAATTTTTGCTTGTCCTTTAATGACTTCTTCGTTTGCGTATCACCAATCACTTTTAAATCTGTTTCCAGAGACTTCTTAGCTTCTCCCAAATGTCGAATCGAGCGGTTTAAAACTTCTACACCTAGTAATTCCTTAGTCGCCTCAGCAATTTCAGCTTTCTTATTAGTGCGGACAATTTGCTCAATTCTTTCACCATCAAAGAAAAAATATTGGTGCAAACTTTCTGGTAAAATTCGCCCAATAATATCATCTGGTTGTTCTGATGGAAACATCCAACGACCATCATCTTGCGCTATTTGCATCAGGAATTGAGTTTTGGGATTCTCCACATTCGTATCATTTTTATAAACACGGGATACCCGTTTTGCTTGATAGCTTTTTCCACCATGCTCAAATACAATCTCCACCGAACATTCGACAACTTTATTCGGCTCAGATTCATTAATTGCCCGTTTGTTAACTAATTGATCTGTAGCAGCGAAAGCGGCGCTAAATTTTTCATATAACACCCAAGTAAACGCATTCATTAGCGTTGTTTTACCCGCTCCATTATTGCCATGAATCATGGTAGTATTCCGAATTCCAGAGGCAAATGAAATCTGTGGAGTTTTGCCATAAAATTGACGAAAATTATGGAGTTGCATTGAGATCAGTTTCATTGAATCACCTCCTTAATGATTTTTAAAATGTCTTCATTAATATTACGCGGCGGTTTCATATAAAGCTTATTTTTCTCAGCTTGTAATACTCGCTCGATGATTTGGCGCACTTCTTCAGGTGCGCTAGTAATTGGCTCTTGTACGTCCCCCAAATCGACATTAATCTTGTAAGAGGAATGCTTTTCAGCTAAAACGTTGGTTGATATTGTGCTGATAAAACTGTCTTCGTATCTGAAAGCCATAGTCATATTTTCCTGAATGTGTCAAAATTTACAAACTAAAAAAGGCTAATGCTCTATAATAAGAATAGCAGGTTTATATGATTTTAAATATCTAATAATCCATATCTTGTTTGAAGTTCTAACAATTTACTTCTAGCTTGTCCTGAGTTGTCGGCTAAGTCAGCAAACTCTAAAAATCTCTTCAACTCCTTTCGCAACAGGTTACGCTCAACCTCTAAGGTTTCTCTTCCCAAATCTGGAGGTAATACTATCATGTCAAATAAAGTAGCACGTTCCTTACCGGGGTGCGGTCGTAAAATTCGCCCCCGGCGCTGAATAAATTGGCGGGGATTACTACTACTTGCTAAAATAACCGCATTACGAATTGCGGGAATGTCAACACCTTCATCTAAACAGCGAATTGCTACTAAACCCTGTAATTCTCCACTTTCAAATTGCTGACGCAATACCTCTCTTTCCGCTAAAGGCGTATCAGCAGTATATGTATTAATTCGATAGCCAAGTTCAGAGCCTAGAACCCTAGTAACCTCTGATAGTTGGCGGTCGCTATTTTTACTAGAGCTTCCTTCTACGGAACCATCACCGCAGTAAAATAATGTATGATTTGTCTGTTTTCGTGTTGCCATTAATTGCCGTAATGCTGTTAATTTATTGGCGGCTGCTCCAATTAAACGCGCTCGCTGCATCAGTAAGGGTTTAACATCTATATTATCAATGTCTTCGCCACCAGTTAGCAAAGCCCAGCCAATTTTTTTGGTTAATTTTTTGTAAGCCAGAGCTTCATATTCTGTCAATTCAACTAATAGGGGATAGTAAAGATAGTGAACTAACGCCCCCTGGTGAATTGCATCTCCTAATGTTAATTCTGGCTGTAATACTGGGCCAAAATAATCAAAAATTGCCTCACTTCCCTGTTCGTCAAAGTGTCTTTGTGGAGTAGCAGAAAGAGCGAGGCGCAGTCCAATATTTCGCGGCAAACTTTGTTCTAAACGAGGTGTACCAAGGTTATGAGCTTCGTCTCCAATAATCAAAGTTTTGTCAGGAAAATAACGCAGTTGTGACTGTAAACTTTCCCCCATTAAAGTAGCATTAGTAGCAATCGCGGCGAGAAAAGGTTGGGAACCAGAATGCACGTTATACAAACCCGCAGCCAGTTGACTTTGCCAAGTGCGGGCACTTTCAAAAGTTAAAATTGGTTGGATGCCAAATTTCTCGCATTCCCGCGCCCATTGTGCTACTAAATGACAATAGGGACAAATCACAATCAGGGCTTGTAAACCAATTTTTTGATATAGTTCAGATGCGATCGCTAGTGCTGTAATTGTCTTACCACTTCCTGTCGCCATTTTCAGCGTACCGCGCCCATTATTGGCAAACCAATTGGCGATAGCTTGCTGTTGATATTGCCGCAGTTGGAGATAGGGTGGTATCCGGGGAAACCCAAGTTGCGGCTGATTTCTGAGGATTTGATTCACGGTTGAAGGAGTCAGATGCAAGATTCCCTAAAATTTGACTGTATCAAATAATTTTAGCTCAATTTCACGAAAGTATTACACTTTTGTATAATTCTTTAGTAGAAATTGTAACCTATTGGAAACTCAAGTTCTCAATGAAATTTAATTAAACACTTTAATCCTTTTTCAATCGTTTCATCAACCGCTGAATCAAAAGTTGTATAGCCAATCCCATCAAACCAATAGCTGCCAAAGTAAAAATACCTGTTCCCAATGCAGCCATTCCTACTACCAAAGTTCTCACAGCAGAGGCAATTTTAATCACTGTGATATTATCAGAATGAGTGGGCTTGCTAGCAAATGTCTGTGCAATTGATGCTGTCAACAAATAGAGACCTGATGCGAATGCACTCGCAATCAGAGAACCAGTAATGCAACGCAAAATACTTGTCTCTTCTTCAGATTTTGGAGGTGGAGAATTTGGAGTTGAATTAGTTAAATTAGTCATGTTTCAATCAGATGCAATGCGAATGCCAGTATTACTAAATTTTGCCACCCAGAGGTCTAAATCAGGAGATGCGATCGCGCTTTTTACCTGCTCTTTAACCTGCTCTGCCTCTGCCAGAGACTCCGTTAAAGCAAACACGGTTGGCCCTGAACCAGACATCATGGTTCCCACAACGCCTAGGGACTGAAAGACCTCTCGTAGTTGCAATACTTGGGGATATACAGGTAAGGCTACTTTCTCTAAATCATTGTGCAATAATTGCCCAATTTTTGCCGCATCTTTGTGCGCGATCGCGGCCACCATCTGCCCAGAATGAACTCGTTGCCGACGACATTCGACATCATCTGGTGCACAATAAAAACTGCTAAATTGTTGCCTATAAGTTTGATAAGCCCACGCCGTAGAAATCGACAAATTGCGATATTTTGCCAGCACAACATAGAGATTATCTAAATCCGGCAATGGTGAAAGTTGTTCGCCTCTACCTGTTGCTAAAGCAGTACCACCAGCAATGCAAAAAGGAATATCTGAACCCAATTGAGCACCCAATTCTTGCAATTCTGACTGCGTAAGTCCGAGTTGCCACATCAAATCCATCCCCACTAAAACAGCGGCCGCATCCGCCGAACCGCCAGCTAAACCTGCTGCTACAGGAATGTGTTTGTGAATCACAATTTCCACGCCGCCGTAGCGAGCAAAAGCAGTAGGAAATTGCCTAGCTAGCAAATCGGCAGCGCGGTAGGCAAGGTTATTTTTGTCAGCGGGGACTTGGGAATCGTCGCAGCGGACGCGGATGGTTTCTGTACCGATGGGCCGCAAGTCGATGCGATCGGCTAAATCTATACTTTGGAGTACCATTGCCAGTTCGTGATAGCCGCCGCTAGGGGAATCACCGATGATTTCTAAGTATAGATTGATTTTGGCTGGAGCAATCAAAGAATATGAGCGCATAAGTATGGGTGATTTGGGACTTAATTCCCTCGTTCTGAGTTAATTTACATCAGTCTGTGACCATAATCAATCCCTCTTCATTGCTTAACATAAAACTATGCAGAACTTCACAGGCTAATCGCCTGTGGATGATTCACTTTCCAATTCTACATTTAAGTTGTTACTTAAAGCTACCCATTCAGCTACACTTAAATCTTCAGCTCGGCATTGAGGATTTATTTGTAATCTTTCTAGTAATTGAGCAAGCAAATCTAGTTCAATTGTACCTTTTAAGTTATTGCGTAACATCTTACGCTTGCTGCCAAAGCCGAGTTTAATTAAACCCTCTAAATACACTGGGTTAATAGCTTGCGGTTCCACCATCCGGGGACGCAGCCGCACCACAGCAGAATCCACTTTTGGCGGCGGATAAAATGCTTTAGCTGGTACGTCGCAAATTAACTCGCATTCTGCTAAATATTGCACTCGCACTGACAGCGCACCGAAGGCTCTGGAACCAGGTTTAGCATACAGCCTTTCTGCTACTTCTTTTTGTACGAGAAGTACAATTAAATCAAAAGGTTTAGCTGCTGGAGCTGAGATTCTACCTAGTAGTTTTTCTATAATTGGCCCAGTTATATTATAGGGAATATTGGCGACAACTTTGTTGGGTTTTTGGAATCTAGGGAATGCGGCTAATTGCTCGTCCAAATCCATTGAAAGGATATCCCCTTGTATAAGTAAGAAATTGTCAACTTTACCCAATTGCTTTGCTAATTTTTCGCATAAGTCCCGATCTATTTCTACAGCGACAACTGACTGCGCCGTAGATAATAAGCTCCGAGTTAAAATTCCTGTCCCAGGGCCAATTTCTAGTACGCGATCCTGGGATAAATCCGCAGCTTTAACAATCTGATTTAAAGCTTTTTCGCTCTTGAGCCAATGTTGAGCAAATCGTTTTCGGGGTTGAGGTTCCCGCATCCTGAATTACCTAGCGTATTATAGAACTGCGATAGTTATGAATTATATACCATCCCTTTACCATCCGCACACAAATTTTATTGCCATTGAATTCAATCTAGAATAATGCTAAACTATTTCCTAGTTGCTCAAGGTAAACAATGCTGCAAACCACCAGCCAACTAACACTACAAGAATTTTTTGCTCTCCCCCCCGTTGAGGGCGATATTACCTACGAACTTATTGATGGTCAGGCCGTACCAAAGATGTCACCTAAATTTTCTCACTCCAAGCTCACCCGCACACTGCTCTATCTAATTGATTTGTGGTGTGATGGACGCGGCCAAGTTTTACCAGAATGGGCTATTCAATTAACAAAAAAAGGTCGAGACTGGGTACCGATTCCTGACCTTTTATATATTTCTTATGAACGCTTACCCGCAGATTGGAATCAAGATGAAGCCTGTCCAGTTCCACCAGAGCTGGTGATAGAAATTATTTCACCTGGACAAACTTTTGGACAAATGGCGGCTAAAGCAAGAGATTATCTAGATGCTAAGGTATTGCGGGTGTGGGTGGTAGATACCAAAGCTAGAAGCATTACTGTTTTTTATCCAGATGCACCACCCCAGACTTATATGGGAGATATCCCGCTAACAGATTCACTGTTTCAAGGATTGGAATTTACCGCAGAGAAGATATTTCAAAAGGCAAAAATACCACTAAATAATTAGGTAAAAAATAGTGCAAATCGCAAGCCAATTAACACTGGAAGAGTTTTTCGCTCTCCCCCCCGTTGAGAGTGATATTACCTACGAACTTATTGATGGTCAGGCTGTCCCCAAAATGTCACCTAAAAAATTTCATTCTAAGCTCACTCGTACATTCCTCAATCTGATCGAAAATTGGTCTGATGGACGGGGAGAAGTATGTCCAGAATTAGCTGTCACTTTAAGTAAAAAAGGGCGAGATTGGGCACCAATACCAGACCTTTTATATATTTCTAATGACAGCTTACCAGATGACTGGGATCAAGATGGAGCTTGTTCTGTTCCACCAGAACTCGTGATAGAAATTATTTCACCTGGACAAACTTTTGGACAAATGGCGGCTAAAGCAAGAGATTATTTAGATGCCAAGGTATTGCGGGTGTGGGTGGTAGATACCAAAGCTAGAAGCATTACTGTTTTTTATCCAGATGCACCACCACAGACTTATATGGGAGATATGCTGCTAACAGATTCACTTTTTGAAGGATTGGAATTTACCTCTGAGCAGATATTTGAAAAAGCAAAAATACCACTAGATAATAACTAAAAAACTTTGTTTTAATAACAGGCAAGATGCCTGTTATTAAAACAAATGTATTTGTGGAACAGGCATCTTGATTTTTACCGAGAATACAAAGTTAGCAAAGTTTGTATATTTTTGTTAAAAAACATCCTTAACTGGAAAAATTTTGCCAATATTATAGATGAGTTTACTAGCCTCTACAGGAGATTAACCTGTGAAATATGAAATTCGTTATAAACCATCCTTTGCAGCTATTTTCATCACCCTAAACCCAGGAGAAAGTATCACCGCCGAGGCGGGGGCGATGACTAGCATGGATGGCAAACTATCTATGAAAACTGAATTTTCAGGAGGTTTATTCTCCGGCTTACTCAAAAAGTTTTGGTTCTTCCGTACTTAGTATGCTAATTCTTTAGGAAAATGCCAAAAAAGCAAAGCTCGTATTTCAAAGTTTTTAAAATTTCTAAACCCGAATCCACTGCGTTTTAACAGCTTTAACTTATTATTAAT
>NZ_JARFTR010000156.1 GCF_029167235.1 Kamptonema sp. UHCC 0994
TTTAGTGAATAATTTTCGTTTTGATTTGATCGTAGATTTAATTCAGGGGAATCAGTAGAAGCTAGAAGGAAGATATAGTAACGCTGCCCTCGCTGCGGCCAATTACCGCCCAGAGGGCGGCGTTACGTTTACTAATTTAGAGCGTAAGGGCTAGTTTTGTACACAACTTATCTGCAAATTATCATCTGCGAAACTCGCCCTTACAACTCAAAACATTCTACAACTGAGGTACATATTGCTCTTTTTCAGGAACAAAAGTGTACTCAGCAACTATTTGGCGGAACTCTTCACCGTCGATCGTTTCTTTCTCGATCAACAGGTCAACTAAACGGTCAATTACTGTGCGATTTTCGCGGATAATTCGGCGGGCTTCGTTATAGCAATGATCGACAATTGACCGGACTTGACCATCAATGCGAGAGGCGATTTCCTCAGAATACTCCGATCGCGCTGTGTAGTCACGACCCAAAAAGATTTCACTCTGTTGTGCTTCCAGAGACATCGGCCCTAAGTCAGACATCCCAAAGCGAGTTACCATTTGGCGGGCCATTCCCGTTACCTGCTGCAAATCGTTACCTGCACCAGTAGTAACTTCAGCATCCCCGAAAACGACTTCTTCGGCGGCGCGGCCACCTAAAGCGCCCATAATCCGGGCGAGAATTTGCGATCGCGAAATCAATCCTTGGTCTTCACTTGGCATAAACCAAGTCAAACCCCGTGCTTGTCCGCGAGGAACTAAAGTCACCTTCTGTACCGGATCATGAGCTTTAATAATCGTACCCACGATCGCATGGCCAATTTCGTGATAAGCGATCAATCGCTTACTCTTACTATCAACCAGAGGAGTACCTTCCATACCCGCCACAACGCGGTCTACAGCGTCGTCAACCTCCAACATCGTAATCGCTTCTTTGCGACGACGAGCGGTTAAAATCGCCGCTTCATTGAGCAAATTTGCCAAATCAGCACCAGTAAAACCAGGAGTACGACGGGCGATCGCATCCAGAGAAATATCCACACCCAATTTCTTATTACGAGCGTGAACCTCTAAGATTTCTAAGCGACCCTTAATATCCGGCGTATCCACCGAAACCTGGCGATCGAACCGACCCGGACGCAGCAAAGCGGAGTCAAGCACATCAGGGCGGTTAGTAGCCGCAATAATAATAATCCCAGTATTGCCCTCAAAACCGTCCATTTCCGTCAGCAATTGGTTGAGAGTCTGTTCGCGCTCATCGTTACCGCCGCCAATACCTGCACCCCGTTGACGACCTACAGCATCAATTTCATCAATAAAGATAATACAAGGGGCATTTTCCTTAGCCTTCTTAAACAAGTCCCGAACGCGGGAAGCACCAACACCGACAAACATCTCCACAAATTCCGAACCAGAGATACTGAAGAAAGGAACACCCGCTTCACCTGCGATCGCCTTTGCCAATAAAGTTTTACCAGTTCCGGGAGGGCCGACAAGCAACACACCTTTAGGAATCTTCGCGCCAATAGCAGTAAAGCGTTCCGGCTTTTTCAGAAATGTCACCACTTCTTCCAGTTCTTCTTTAGCTTCTTCAACTCCAGCCACATCACTGAAGACAACACCCGTTTTCGCCTCCATCTGAAAACGAGCCTTAGATTTGCCGAAATTCATCGCTTGACCAGGCCCACCAGGGACATTATTGCTGCGGCGGAAGAGAAAAAACAGGCCTGCGATCAACAGAATCGGGAAAACTAAATTTCCTACCAAGCTCCAAAGTGCGCTGTCGTTGCGCGTAGGGTGAGTATCAAAAGCAATATTAGAATTTCTGAGCTGAGAAATTAATTCAGGGGCACTTGCTGGCAAATCTACCCGCCACCGCTGTACGTGATTGTCTAGTTCGGGATCGATCGCCTCGACAATAGCCGTGCGGCCTCCTTCATAGAGGTCAACGCTAGTGACTCGACTGGCGTTAAGGTATTCCAAGAATCTGCCGTAGCTCATCCGGGTACTAGCAGTATTCTTGCTCATATCTGTGGGAGAAGCTGCAAAAGCCCCTTGCCACAGAAAAAACCCGATGACTAAAGCTGGTAAAGTCCAAAGTAGTGCAGTTTTCCACGTTATTTTCATAAATGCAATTAGCTCTAAGAGTGGATAAATCAGATAAAAGCGCAGCGCTGGGGAAGTGCAGCGGAACTTAACACTCAGAATCTTAACTAAATTTAACTTAACAATAGGTTTTAGAGCAAGCGGGGGAGTAGAGGAGCGGGGGGCGGGGGAGATATTGAGTGAGGGAACACAGGAGAATTGAAGATCCGATGCTCAATTGAAAGCCGATCTGGGTAAAGTTATAAGAATCGCCACAAAACTTGCTGCTTTTAACTCTGGCAGTGTCAAGGGATAAGGCATGATAATGGTGAGGCTCAGTGAGGTAACACATTTATAATGACAACAACTAGACAGCTTGTTCCTAATCCAGCTATGCTCGCCAGACAGGTAGCTGATTCGACTAAAAACATTCTCAGCGCTGACTTGGGCCGGACAGCCACTAAAGCTTGTGTGAGCCGCAATCCTAATGGCGTGGTTTTCATCCCGTCTAATGTTGCCAAGGAGTCAGTTGAGAAGGTGCGAGGCGGTAGTTTTGAGTCTAAAGCTACAGACCCTCTGTTGGATATGTGGCTAGAGTACCAAGGTAACGGGTACGCGATCGGTCAACTGGCTGCGGACTTTGGCGCTCATCTCGGCACCGCTGACCAATCTAAGGTAGTAGATGCACTGGTCAAGGTTTTTTCCTGTGTCGGATACTTTCAGATGAAGGGCGAGTTGGCTGTTGTGCTGGGTCTGCCTTTCTATTCCCAGGAGCAGTTTGAGAAAGAAAAGGAACAGATTATTAGCCAACTAAAGGCTCCCCATGTTCTGGTTTATCGAGGCAATCGCGTTGAGATTGACATTCGCCAGGTTTGGGTAATGCCGGAAGGGTTTGGTAGTTTAATCTGGTGCGAAGCTCAGGACAGCAAGGAATTTTCGCCGGAGTTGCCGGAGTTGTCGGTAGCTGTTGTGGATATTGGACACCAAACTACTGATTTTCTGATGGTAGACCGTTTCCGTTTTGCGCGGGCGGTTTCCAAGAGCGATTCTTTGGCGATGAACAAGTTCTACGAACAAGTTACTGAACAAGTGATTGCCAAGACTGGAGGTAAGGCAGATCCTCAATCTCTGTCGCTGCTGGAATCTGTTCACAAAGAAGAGGGTAAGCGCTTCTACAGGCCAAGAGGCTCGAATAAGCAGATTAATTTAGATGAAATTCTGCCTACGCTGCGTAAAAGTTTTGCTACTGAGCTTTCTGAGCGATTGATGGAATGGCTGCCAGAGCGGGTAACTGATGTTGTTTTCACTGGTGGCGGTGGTGAATTTTTCTGGGAAGTTCTTAAACCACTGGTGGAAGAGGCTAATCTTAAGGCTCACTTGGCTAAGCCGACGCGCGAAGCTAATGCTTTGGGACAGTATATCTATGCAGAGGCCCAGCTAGCTACATTGAAATAAGTAACGGAATAAGGCTTGAACGCTATGGCACTCTGGGCAAAAAATAAGGGGAATTTCTCGGTGGCGTTTACGGAGGATGCTGCGGATCAAACTTTGTTGGCGGCTATCGAAAAAGAGTTAGTCCTGACTCAGTATCAAACTTTCAGCAATCTCTGCAAGCAGGCTTTGTGGCAGTTTTTATCTGTTTCTGAGTCTGCTCAGCCTACTCCTAGTTTTCAACGGTTGGAACAGCGGATTGCTGAACTTCAGCTCAAGTTTGGTGAGTTTGAACTCAATGTTTCTGCTGAGGAAATGAGCCGTGTGGAGGGGTTGGAACGTCATTTGACTAAACTTAGCGAACAGCTAGAACAGTTGCAGGCAAGTGTCAATACTAAGTTTGCCCAAGTTGCAATGGCGGTAGAGTCTAAACGGGTGGAGCCTCAACCGCAGGAGCATTTTGCTGTAGAGCCGGATGCTGAGGTTGAGGCTTCGCGTCGGGAGCCTGACCCTTTGTTGGATCGCTTGAGTTCTTTGTTACCCCAAGATTTCTAGAAGGGAAATGGTGTTGGGTGCATTTGTTTTTTGGGTTGTTATTGGTTAGATTATGCTAGCTCTTTGCAACTGATATCTAGTAACTGATGTTGGCGATCGCTTTTTGGAAAAAAGGGGCGATCGCTTTTTATTTTGTCTAATTTTAGTTAGGAATCAGCATTTACAGCGGTTAAATCCTCAATTCTGACAATATTAATTAAGGAAATATGCTCAGTTCCATCGGGGATATCATTATCACCGCCAACGCCTACAATTAAGCGCGATCGCAACACAAATACTCGATCGGGGTGGTTAATTTCATAAGTCTTTCCACCAGTAATATGAATGCGATAGGGTTGAAAGGGTTGTCTTCTGTTAATTTCCCTGATATCTTCTGGCCTCATATTAATATTACAGATTAAGCTACTTGTAGTTCGATCGGTTCATCATATAATACCATTAGTTGTTCACTTTTCAGTGAAAGCATGGCATAAGTATGCCCCTGATTATCGCTAAATTCTACTAAAAAAACACCCTCAGCTAGTAACTCAACTATAGTTCCTACTTGACCGCGATATACTTTTTTGTCGGGTAAATCTTCGGTGAGGGCAACTACATCAAGTAATTTGATTTCTGTCTGCATAATTGCAACTCCTTTTTAACTTATATCTTACACCTGTTGCAACAACCGCCAGGGGTTGAAACCCCCAGCAGGTTAAAGAGAGCTATACTGGTGTTTCGTAAGTCTTTACTATCCGTGCTATATCTGCTATCCTATTTCTATAATCTATAAACTACCATGAACTATCGCGATATTATTACGATTGAACCAGATAAGCGAGGCGGTAAACCTTGTATTCGACGGATGCGAATAACTGTTTATGATGTTCTCGGTTGGTTGGCGGCGGGGATGTCTCATGGAGAGATTTTAGATGATTTTCCTGAATTAACAGAAGAGGATATTAGAGCTTGTTTGGAGTTTGCTGCTGACCGCGAACATCGTTTAGTTGCTTCGGTAGGTGCTGCTTGAAACTGCTTTTTGACCAAAATTTGAGCCGTAAGCTAGTGACTCAATTAGCAGATATTTTCCCAGATTCCAGTCATGTTCAGTTTCACGATATGGAAGAACAAAGTGATACGGCTATCTGGGAATTTGCTAAAATAAATGACTTTTGCATCGTTACTCAAGATGTGGATTTTGCGGAAAGAAGTAGGTTGTATGGTTCACCACCTAAAGTTATATGGCTACGCTGTGGGAATGCACCGACAAAGCAGGTTGGATCTCTACTTCGTTCTGGGGTAGAGGTGATTCATACATTTCTCAATAACTCAAGTTTGCATTGCTTAGAATTGTACTAATTTTAAAAAAACACTGCGTACTTCCTAGATTATTCCTCTATCCATTGGCAAATCTCTTTTTCTAAATTCGGATGACTCGGTGCAAAGGTTTTCACACACAAATCTACTTCATTACTAATGACGCAAATCTTACCTGCTAACCGACTTAATGCTGTGAGAAAAACTTTGCTAAAACCTTGGGGTAAGCGCGGCGCGGGGTCTTCATAAAAGATTAAAATGGGGGCGGTTTGATTCCGTTGCAATTGACTCCAGTAGAATCCGAATAGCTGCATAGTTTCCGGTAGTTTTTGGCTGCTTTCTGGATAGTTTGCCGCCAGCATTTGACCATAAATATCTAGGGCGGGGTTGTCTCTGTCGATGAATTTACTGCCATCAATTAACAGCCATTGATATTGGTTGAGGGGAGGATGGTTTTTTAATCTTTGGCCCAGGGGTAGGGTTGCCGGGTGGGGTTGCTGGTTCCAGAGTTGATAGAATTGGTGATAGGGGAGATTTTGGGCGCATTGCCAGAGGACGTGGTAACAATTGTCAAATAGCTCGAAGTTGTTTTGGTAAGTTTCATCGCTGAGATGGGGTTGCAATTGCGAGACAACATAGGCATATTGTTCGTTAGTTTCTATGATTTTACCCAAGCTATAGGCTGCTTCCATACGAATGTTTTTATTCTTAGTAGTTGCCAGTAAATCGACTAAATCTGCGATCGCCTTTTCGTTGCCGATGCCGATTTTACCCAAGCTATAGGCTGCTTCCCAACGGGTATCTTCATCCTCAGTAGTTGCCAGTAAATTGACTAAAGATGTGATCGCCTCTGGGTTGCCGGTGCCGATTTCACCCAAGCTATAGGCTGTTTGCCTACGGGTAAATTCATCGTTAGAATTTGCTAGTAAATTGACTAAATTTACGATCTCCTCTTGGTTGCTGGGGCCGATTTTACCTAAGCTATAGGTTGTTTGCCTACGGATATTTTCATCCTCAGTAGTTTCCAGTAAATTGACTAAAGCTGCGATTGCCTCTTGGTTGCCGGGATCGATTTTACCTAAGCTATAAGCTGCTTGCCTACGAGTATATTCATCGTCAGAATTTGCTAGTAAATTGACTAAAAGTTCGATTGCCCTTCCCCTATTCGTCTCTTTTAATACCTCTCTTGCTGAAGCAGTTAGAGGATCGAGATATGTCACCCATTTCTGTTTTTCTTCATTAAAATAACCAAAACCCCAACGCACAATTTGATTAACAATCTCCTCAGACTTACCAAACTTAAACTCAACAATCCCCGCCGCTGCTAAAAAATAGGCGCGATACTCATAAAAACCTTTATCCACCTCCTCTTGATGCCATTCCCCACACCCATCCTCAAACTCAATCAAAGCCTGAATCAACTCCTCTTTCTGCTCATCACTAACATTCTTACGCCCCGAATGACTAACATCCTTACGCCCCAACCACAGCAAAATTATCTGTTTCCATTCCCGATCAAAAATGCGATTCCCCTCAAAGAAACACCAACCATTTTTTACCCCCAAGGCCGCAAAATACTCCTGAAACGTAGCATGATAAAACCCATAAACCCACTGCTGCGGATTTTGCGGATCGACACCGACGCAATTCAACCAACCCAACCGACAGACTAACCAATTATTTACATCTTCGCCGCCCAATTTTTGCTTTAATTCTGGCGACAACTCACTAGGGCGAATTAAAAAACGCGAACTACTCCGAGTCATCGCCCACAGCGACAACTCAGCCAACACTTTATTTAACTCCCCTTGCTGATTTTTATCCGTCCGCAAATCCGGTTGATTTTTCGCATTATTCGCCAAGTAAAACTGCTCAACAAAAGCTTCATAAAGTGCGGCTTGCGTCTCCGGTAAACCGCCCTTTTCCTGATATGCCAAACCATTCAAACAAAACAGAGTTAACCGCAAAGGATTTCTAATCAAATCCGCAAGGCGTTGATGTTCCGGTTGCGCCAACTTTCCTAACAAAAATTCCCCTACCTGCGGGTGTTTCGCCTGTTCAAACCAATTCCTAATAAATGCCTGCACTTGTTCCGGCGCAAAATCCTGATTCCGAAATAGATCGTAATCGCTATTTCCGAAACTTCCGCCATCCCAAACATTCGTCCGACAACTAACAATTACCCGCGCCTTACTTACCCATCCCTGTAATTTCAGCAACTCCTGAGAATTAGCCATGGCAGTCATTTCATCTAAACCATCTAATAATAACCAAACTTGCCCCTGGTTAAATTGTGCAATTAAACCTTGCCAATGACTCTCAATTCCCGTCGCCTTAAATAACCAAGTTTCTTTTAAATATTGCTCAATTGATTTACCACCCAACTCCCGCAGATCGATCCAAATTGGCAAACCCAAATTTTCCTCAAAAATCCACTTAGCAATTTTTTGTAACCGCGTAGTTTTCCCCGCCCCCGGTTCCCCAATAATGGCAATTCTGCGCCCTTGACTTTTCGGGCTTTTCCCACTTCTCAAGAGATTAAAAAAGTCATCTTCACTAATTTTAGTTTCTATTTCCTGAGTTGGTTTTTCCCGATAGGCCGCCGATCCAGTTTCAGGAGTAATATTAGCTTCAGCTTGAGGTTTAACTTGCTTTTCTACTAAGGCAAGAGGTACATAAATATCATCAAAATTGGGAGTAAAACCAGCGATTTTATCAAAAAAGCTGGTTGTGGTTTTCTGTTCGCGTTCTGCAAACATTCGCCGACTAATTTCCCTCCATACTACCGGAGTAAAGTCCTCCGGTTTGAGGTAGCCCCGAACCTCAGCAAAGCGACTTTCAAGTAATTGAATAATTTGCTGATTAGTTTCTTCCTGTTGATTTAATTTCGCCTTAATATCTGTCAACAACGACAAAGTTAACCCAGCATAAGCCTTACCATTACGTTCAAAATCATCCTTTAATACTTCTCGCAATTTTTCAGGGAATTTGGTATATAATAAAGTAGCAATTTGTTGATGTACATCTGAATCTAACTGAAACCCACCGCCAGCTTTAGCCGCCATATTTAGCAAAGCAAAAATATCTTCCCATGTTTCTACCATTAAGGCAGTTTTTTTAGTTAAAGATTCACCTTCGGCGGTCAAAAATTCATCAAGTTGATTTTCCATCAACTCTTGATAACTATGCTTAGATATTTCCCGTCTTGCAATTTCTAACCAATTATTCTCAGCTTTAACTGCAATTTGAGTTAATTTATGGCTAATATCTCGATTGTAATCTTTAGCTGCTTCTTTAATTACAGCACCGATCGCCCTTCCTACCGCCTTCGTTAAATCCTCATTTTCCAATGATAAAGGATCGGGTTTTCCTCCTGTTAAAGCATCTACCGCATTCGCCACATTCCCCCCTGAAACACTGGCTAAAGCAGTAAAGATAGTTTTAATTGGATCGCTGGCGAGTGCCATTCCCCCTACCATTACTGTAGCTGGCAACATTCCGGGGATAAATGATGCACCTGCTAAAACCGTGCTAAAAATCGATAATCTTACCAACAATCGAGCTAGAGTCATAGGAAATTCTCACCCTGACTGTAAAAAGTATAAAATTAAAGCCTAATCATACTATAACTCAAGTTCAGGATTTAGACATGAGTAGCGCGATCGCTTTTTATTGTGTCTAATTTTACTATTGTTGAAATTAAGCATCTGACGGGTGACAACAGTGATACAATATCCTCATGCAGTTTGAGTGGAATGAAAACAAAGCCGCAAGCAATCTATCAAAGCATGGAGTCTCATTTGAGGAAGCAAAAACTGTTTTTGACGATCCTCTCTATGTGGATTTCTATGATCCCGATCACTCTAATGACGAAGAACGATATCTTATTGTTGGGGAGTCGAACCGAGGGCGATTATTGATTGTTTCGTATACCGAAAGATGTGATTCAATTCGCCTTATTAGTTCCAGAGAAGTGACACGAACCGAGCGAGAAACCTATGAAGAGGGATAAGTCAGAAATGGAAGATGATTTGCAGACAGAGTATAACTTGAAGAGCCTACAAGTCAGAAGGTTAGGCTCTGGAAGAAAAAGCTTTGGCAAAACAACTGTGCGCTTAGAACCTGATGTCGCGGAGATGTTTCCTAGTGCTGATGCGGTTAATGAGGCCTTACGATTTTTGATCAGAGTTACGCAAGATAACCAAGCTTTTGCTC
This sequence comes from Kamptonema sp. UHCC 0994, assembly GCF_029167235.1. Taxonomy (GTDB): domain Bacteria; phylum Cyanobacteriota; class Cyanobacteriia; order Cyanobacteriales; family Microcoleaceae; genus Kamptonema. The sequence continues at coordinate 9,560 of NZ_JARFTR010000156.1, forward strand.
CCATCACGCAGGGTAATACATCGTGTGAGCGGACGGACGAAAGCCCTGACGGGGTGACAACACCACTTAAACCCTGATCGCAAGAGCGTTGAGGTGGATTAAGCAAGGGAAAAAATGGCAGGGATTCTGGCGGCTCACTCCTGGTTAATTCCCTTCACCTGACGCTGCACAGCAACTTCAACTTGATTAGGAATATTCCCTATTTCTTCAGATAAATTTGCTAAAGCAGTATCTACTTTTTCCTGAAGCTCTATTAATTGCCGCTGCTGCAAAGTTCCCCACTGTGGTAATTGATTGATAAACTGTTGTAAGTCTAATATCACCGCAGTCAAACTTTCAACTTGCTCTAACTCTGGCCGCTGTTTAAATTGTTTGCTAGTTATCTCTAACTCAGCTTGCACCAGCTTAATAGTTTGTTCTAAAATATTTTCTCGTTGCCGTAGATGTTTAATCGCGGAAACTATAGATTGTAAATTTTCTACTGGTTCAGTATTTTGACCATCATGTTCTATTTGTGGGTTAGAGGCAGCTAATGAAGTGATTGTTACTTTAAATTGCTCTATCAATTGCTCTACTGAGGCTCTATGCTGGTTAATCCGATCGATGGTGGAAGCTGCTGTTGCTCTTGTTTGTCGCTCTAATTTGTTGCGGTTAATTAGGTTTAGCAAAAGTGACAAAACTATCGGTACTGCTGCATAAATATTCTGAGCGAAAGCCACAGCCGCAATTAATCCAAAGATTGAAGCAGCTATGGATACATATTCAGTGATTTCTAGGAAATTACGAGATGGATTATGGCGCATTGGTAATTGATGATTGATGATTATTAATTGTTAATTGCTAATTATCAATTGTTAATTGTTAATTGCCAATTGCTAAGAGATTTGGGTTATGCTTCGCTTCACTCAACTTACATTCTAACAACCAACAACTAACAACTAACAACTAACCATTTCCTAGATTTGCAAAATCATCCGCGCAGTACCGAAATAAATCAGAACGCCGAGGACATCTACGGCGGTGGTAATAAAAGGGGCGGACATTAAGGCGGGGTCTAATCCCAAGGAACGAAATAGGAAGGGGAGGGCGGAACCGGCAACAGAGGCTAAGATTGCGATCGCTAATAAACTAATACCCACCGCCATTGCTACGGGCAAATTCCCTTGAAGAACATAGGCCCAGAGCGTTGCTACTATGCCCAATATCGAGCCTAGTAGTGCGCCTGCCATGCCTTCGCGCAAAATTATCTGGAGGGGGCCCATTGCTCTAATTTCGTCGGTGTTTAAGCCGCGAATAACGACGGTTGAGGACTGGGCTCCGACGTTACCCCCTGTACCCGTGAGTAGGGGAATAAATGCAGCGAGCACTACTACTTGCTGCAAAATGTCTTCTTGCGATCGGATAATTGTGCCCGTGACGGTATTTGTCAGCAGTAATACAAATAGCCAAACAACTCGCTTGCGGGCAACGGTGAATAAATCTGTCTGAAAATAATTGTCGCCGCCGGATTGGAGGCCGCCTAAAGCATAAATATCTTCAGTGGTTTCTTCTTCTAAGATATCAATTACGTCGTCAACGGTGATGATGCCGACGAGACGCTGTTCGCTGTCTACCACCGGGACTGCAAGAAAGTCGTAACGCTGGATCAGTCTGGCTACTTCTTCTTGATCGGTGTCGGTTTGGACGCAAACTGTATCGCGGGTCATGATTTCGCCTACGGTTTGGTCTAGGGGTGATGTGACTAAATCTCGTAAGGTGAGAATACCGGTCAGTCTTCTGGCGGCATCGGTGACGTAGAGGTAATAGATGGTTTCGGTGGCGGGGGCTAAGGTGCGTATGCGGTCTAGGGTTTCGGTAATGGTGAAACTTTCTTTGAGGGAGATGTATTTTGGGGTCATGATCCGCCCTGCGGTGTCGGCTTCGTAACCTAAAAGTAGGGCGGTGGCTTGGCGTTCGGCTGGGCTGAGTTGGGCCAGGAGGCGGCGGACGACTGTTGCGGGCAGTTCGTCAAATAGTCGCGCTCGGTCATCGGGCGACATTTTATCTACGATGTCGATAACTTCTTGGCGTTTGAATTCTTCGCAGAGTGCCTGCTGTACGCTGGAGTCGAGGTGTTCGTAGACTTCGATGGCTTCGTCTTTGGAGAGTAGGCGGAAGGCGATTACTTGCATGGTTTCTGGCAAGCCTTCGATCGCTTCGGCTATGTCAGGAGGCTGGACGGGTACTAGAATGGCTTTAGCTCCTTTGAGGTCGCTTTGTTCTAGTAATGCCTGTAGCTGCGATCGCACTAATTCCCGCAGTTCGTTGCGCGAATAGATCGGTATGGTAGAGGATGAGGAATTATTCTCTGTCACTGCCGACCCTCCTGAACCTGGTTGAAATATTTTCCTGCATCCAGTCTAAGGGGTAATGGATGGGAGATTTTAGATTTTTTTAGGATTTGCTATTTTGGATGGCTGTTAGCGGCGGGTTTGGTCTTGTAGTTGAGGGCGCGATCGCGCTATAGCTGAGATTATGCCACTGTCGCTACCAGCAACAGCGGCATCATTCTTAGTAAGTATTAACGGTTAACAGTTAACGGTTAACAGTTAACTGTTATTCAGATACACTTATCTTGGTCTACAACACTCAGCGGGATCAGAGGAGAATTTGGCCCAAAGGTTCGTTCTAAAAGATTTTGCGCTGACTGATTCCGAATGAAGTTATTAACTGTTTCTTTCCATTCAGAATCATTTGCTGGAACGATCATTCCATAAGTAATACAAGTCAAAGGCTTTTCGGGAATTAGAGCATATTGATTTGAATTTAAACCCTGTCTTAATGCTTCTCCTACTAACAGGATACCATCGCTGGCAAAAGCATCTATTTTTCCTTGTACTGCATCTTTTACGGCTGTCTGTCTTCCCGACTGTCCTTGATAAATTTTCTGGTTTGCTTGTTGATAGCGTCCAGCTATAAATTGCTGGGTGAGAGAATCTCCCAACACGCCAATTGTTATATCTTGAAGGAAGCCAGAAGGATTGACTCTGAGCCTATTTTCTGGTTTTACCATTAAATAAGTACCGCTGTACAAAAATGGTAGAGAAAAAGCAGTCCCAGTCGGGGAATTTTTGTTGATGGTATTAGGGCCACATTCAAGATATATCCGTTTGCTGGTGATGCTGCGATAGCGGCCTTGAGGCGAAGATTCATCAAGGACTGTTTCCAGTTTTTCTAATCGAACGGAGCGATTTAATTGTTTTTCAAGGCTGGCTCTAAATAGTTCCATACCTTCAACGCAAATGCCTTTCCAGTTGTCGCCTTCCGTGTAGCCGAAAGGAGCAGCATCTTTCCTAATTCCTACTTTGAGAACGCCGTTTTGCCGAACATCTTGCAATGTTGACTGTGCTAAGGTAATTGTAGGAAATAACAGGGAAAAGATGATGCTGATGCCTGCGATTGTTAGCTTTTTGCTCATTAGTTTTGTCCAAATAACTATTTTACTGTAGAGCAACGATCCCCATTTATAGTTAGTGAGTGTTGCTGTAATTGCCCCTGTATTTGTGACCGTTTGGTTAAATTGTCTGCCTGATTTTTAAGTATAAGGGAAAAAATAGCAACTGTCAAGAAGGAGGAGTGGGGAAATTGATAGTTGATGTTCCTACTCATCAAGTTCGCTAAGTTCCTTGTCTTCATCAAGCTCAATAACTTCAGCCAATTCTAAGTTTGTTGGTAAAGGTGCTGAGGTGCTTAGTAGAACAGGAGAATTTGATGTATCCATATCTTTTTCTTGATCGTAGGAGGCTAAGAAAGTTACTGTTTCCTCCAAATTAGAAAAATTATAAGTGTAAGTTTCCCCTCGGTTGCTTGTAATTACAAGTCTTACTGAATTTACTGTACGGGGCAGACTTTCATCAAGTGCTATTTCCAAAGATTCGCGCAAATCATTTTTAACTACTGCTATTAATTCCTCAGCAATCACTTCCTTGTCTGTTTGTGACAACTGGGAAAAAGTTATCCAGCATTCTTGGGCTTGCTGTCTATTATTTTCTGCCCAATTGTAGGGAATATCATGGTATGCTAGAACATTACAAATCTCGTCAAATGATATATGAAACAACTCTACCTCAAAACTCTCAAGCAATCTTCTTGAGGGATAACTCCAGTTTCCCATCAATACAGCAATAGACTTGCGTATTGTTGTGTAGCGTTCGCGAAGTTTAGTATGAGCAGTACAAATCCAGCTTGCCTTGTCTCTATTATGTTTCTTGTAGCGGATATATTTAGACTCCAGAACTACCAAAGGCTGGAAACGATTATTAATAATCACTGAATCAATATTATAACCATTTCCAGAATTATCAGTCAGAATAAGTTTTGTTGTTCTACCTGTTCTTTGATTGACAGCTCCCGCTGTAACGTAAATACATCCTTTGTCTTCGGCTATTGGTTTCAATATTCGATGAATTTCACCTTCTAGCATTGAGCCAATTGCTTCCCCTAATGCACTTGCATGATTTGAAACTTCTCTCATTAGTTTATCCTCTAAATATTGCCGTAAATAATCTATTTTTTAAGAAACAATATTCCTTCTTTGAGCAGTAGATTATGACGATGAGTATTGTTTTTCCATTTTTCTCCACGATTTCGTAGATTCTGTACATGATAGCTGCGAAACCCTAATGTTAGTGCCAATCTTCCCAAGTATTCTTCAGTTGGAATATAAACTCCATAAGGAGCAGAATCACCTAAAACTAACGCAAAGGTCGCACCCGGCTTTAATACCTTATAAACTTGTTCAATAACTTTGATCATATCATTAAAATATCCTGCAACCATTAGGTCATAACTTTTCTTGCCTCCCTTTTGCAAACGTTCCTTTGAGAGGCTGAAAATTTTTTCTGATATCTCTCTATAAAGAAGCGGATCGAGTTCTAGAATCTCTTGACTAAGAGGTGTGTCATGAAAATCTTTTCTGCGAACCTGAGTTGTTGCTGCCATAATCAATTTATTGCGAACAATCTTAGTAATATCTCCCCAAGAATTGGCCAATCCAAAGAAATACATTTCTAAGCGAGTCCGATCTGCATAATCATAGTTATTCAAGTAAGGTGGAGATGTGATAGCTAGATCTACAATCTCTCTTTCTACGGGATAAGGTTGGCGAGTATCCCGAAAAAAGATGTTAGTTTCTGGTTGATTTTTAGCACAGTTAGCTTGGACAATTGTTAAATCTTTATACATTCCCCAGAGTGTTTCGCCAAATACTCTTAAAGCTGGTTGTTCATTCTTTTGGTGATATTTGCCAGGTGCAATATATGGCCAACCAGTACCAGCTTTTGATGCTGTTCGTAATGAATCAGTTAGAGCTATTTTCAAGAAATCTTTTTCTTCTTTCGTACAAACAAATGACTCTATAGAATCACGAATAAATTTGAGAACCCACAAGTTTTCATCAGAGTAACACTTACCCAAAAGTTCAGGAAAGTTTTTCAAAACATCCGAACCTGGGAAAGGTGGTGGGGACTGGAGGTAAGCAAGTAAATTGGTGATACTCTGGCGGAGTTTTTTCATGTCATATTCCCAGAAACACTTGGCTTGAGCTACCCAATATACAAAAGGATGCGCTTCAATTCCAATAGAGTTAATACCGTTTTGCTTAGCAGTCACCGCTGTAGTTCCACATCCAGCAAAAGGATCGATTACTAAGGATTTAGAGTTGAGGTTAAAGTCAGAAATAAGCTCCTCTACCAATTTATAACTAAAGCCAGCCGGATACTTAAACCAGCGGTGAATAGGAGCGCTCATACTATCTTGAAATGTTCCAAAACGTTCACTATTAGAAAATGTTGATTCAGAAGATACAGATTGATTAAATTCAAGTAGCAGCTCTAACTGTTTAAATTCTTCTGTGATTTCCATGTGAATATCATCCTTATCATTAGTTTGGAAAGGAGAACTGTTGGATTTTGCCAGCACTCAACTCCTAAAATTATACACCTAAAAATCTTAATTAAACAAGCAATTGATATTTTTCCTGAGCTAAACGATAAAGAGGTCGCCATAGCAAACGATTAGTCAACACCACTAAGAGCGACATTACAGAAGTAGCTGCTAAAAGCAGAGGAAAATTACCATTTGCCGTCGCCTGAGAAATTGTTTCCCCCAAACCGGGAGTAGTAATCACTTGTCCTTTAAACTGCACGTACTCGCTGACAATACTGGCATTCCAAGCACCTCCAACAGCGGTGACAATTCCTGTCATTAAATAGGGGAAAATTCCCGGCAAAATCAAACTCCGCCACCGCTGTACTAGCGAGAGTTTATAAACTTGTGCAGCTTCAAATAATTCTGATGGTATCGCTTGCGCTCCCGCAATTACATTAAATAGCAAATACCACATTGTCCCTAACATCATCAGCGCCACCGATCCAATCTGCAAACCGCCACCAGTCTGGATTAAACCTAGCAATAATATGGGAAATAAAGCCGTTGCGGGAACAGAAGCCGCAATCTGCACTAGCGGTTGTAAAATTTGAGCTAAGCGAGGGTTTCTACCAATTGCTACCCCGACGGGAACTGTCCACAATAGCGATAAAAATAGCGCACAAATTACTCGCATTGCTGTTAATACAGCACCACTAATTACTTTTTGCCAGTCTGCTAAACTCAACAACCGGAGTAGTAAAATAGCTTCCCAAGTTCCCCACAACACAATGACAGCAAATCCGCTAATAAATACCCAATTTACCCATCTTGAAATGCGGAAACTCCCTGTGGGAGTTGCAGCTAATGTTGCGGGTGCAAACATTCTGACTAAACTCCTATCAAAATTATCTTGAATTGGGGAAAATATCGATTTTAATACGCGCAGTGTTGGCGATCGCCTCAATAAATCTAACACAGTTGACTGGGGGGAATTGGCGGCTTCCATCATCTGAAACTTAAACTTTTCTACCCAAGCAATTAAAGGCTGCCAGACCAAAAAATCAATGGCGATAATGACACCAATTAGCACTGATAAGCCACAGGCAATTGCACCAAAATTTCCTTGATTTGCTGCTGTTGCCAAGTACGAACCTAATCCTGGCAATTGAAAGCTTTTCTCTCCTAAAGTAAAGGATTCAATAGCAATTAAAAAGAACCAACCGCCAGCTACAGACATAACGCTATTCCACACCAATCCGATCGCACCTGCTGGTAATTCTAATGTCCAAAATTGCTGCCAAGCATTGAGGCGATAGACTTTAGATGCTTCCTTAAGTTCTCGCGGGATACCACATAGTGATTGATAAAAACTAAACGTCATATTCCACGTCATCCCGGTAAAAATTAGCAAAATTGATGCTATTTCTACCCCAATTCGCTGTCCGGGAAATAATGTAATTAGTGCTAAAACAACACCGGGTAAAAAAGATAGCACCGGAATTGATTGTAAGATATCTAGGAGGGGAATTAAAATTTTTGCTGCCATCTCTGACCGATAAGCAGAATAAGCGTAAACTAGAGTAAATAGCAGCGATAAGAAATAAGCTGTTCCCATGCGTAAAAGAGTCTGGGCCGTATATCCCGGTAATACTGCTAAGGTTGTTTCAATTTTGAAACTAGGGTTATAGTCACCACTGAATTTAGCGGCTGTTTGGATAATTGCTAGAATTAGAGAAAAAGTTGCCAGAATTAACAAGCCATCTTGCCAAGTCCAAGCTGACCTTTCTAGGGTTTTATTTGCAGGAGTTAGAGGTCTAGTCATAAATGAAGGAAGAAGGGAGAAGGAAGAAGGAAGAAGGAAGAATTTAGCAATTAGCAATTAGCAATTAGCAGTTAACATTTTCAAGCATTAATTAACTCCTGAGTTTGGACTTCTGTTTCTAAGAAAATTTCGCCAGTAGGTTCATCGTAGCTATATATTTCTGCATAGCGCCCCCAGTCAATAGCTGTTTTCAATTGCCTCATTGCTTCTTGGGGGCTAAAGTGGGCTTCTAGAATATCTAGAATTAACTCTTCAGAAATGCGGCGATTTCGCTTGGCGTGAAGCATTCTATCAATTTGCTGTACGAGGCGAATATTGCTGAGAATTTGGTTGCGAACAATTTGTTTGCGTTCGTCAATATCTCCAGCAATGAAATTGTTTCCTACGGGAGTTAGCAGTAAGTCGCCTTCTTTAATTCCTAAAAAGTCCATTAATTTTGCACCTTCAACAATCGGCAAAATTTCATCTACTTCTAAAAGTAATTCTTGACCGAGGCGATATAAATCCTTTTCTTGACGGTCTTCTAAAAGTTCTAAAAAGCCCGCGATCGCGCCAATTCGTACCTGCGGTAACGATTGATATTTTGGACTTTGAACAGGTTGAGCTTGAGAGACAGTAGTAGCAGGCGGTGTTTCTGTTTCGCAACTCAAATCAGGATTGGTGAGAATCTTGTAAACTTGGTCTACAATCGCCTGGAATTGAGCGGTTTTGCGATCGCGGTAATGAGGTAAACTTACCGTTAACTCTGCTCTAATCCTACCCGGATTGCGACCCAGTACAATAATCCGATCTGCTAAAATTACGGCTTCCTCAATCCCGTGAGTTACAATTAAAACTGCTTTAGTAGGAATCCGCTTTTCTAACCACAAATCTAATAATTCAAACCGCAAGTTTTCCGCCGTCAATACGTCTAAGGCTGAAAATGGTTCATCCATGCAAAGCAGTTCTGGTTCTACTGCTAAAGCTCTAGCAAATCCTACCCGCTGTCGCATTCCGCCAGAAAGTTCTTTAGGATAAGCATTTTCAAATCCGTCTAAACCGATAATATCAATCATTCGCAAGGCTTTTTGCTTGCGCTGTTCTGGCAATTCTCCCTTAGCTTTTAATCCTAATTCTACATTCTCCATGACTGTTAGCCAGGGATAAAGGGCAAAGTTTTGGAACACAATGGCTATGCCGGGATTTAAGCCAACCAAGGGGCGATTGTGGTAAAGAACTTGACCGCTTGTAGGCGGAATTAAGCCAGCAATCATCCGCATTAAAGTAGATTTACCTGACCCAGAAGGGCCGAGCAAAGCTACAATTTCTCCTGTACGCAACTCCAGGTTAATTGGTTCTAAAATTGCGATTTGTTGACCGTTGGGCTGCTGATAAGCCTTACTGACTCCTTGCAGGGTAATGAGGCATTCTGTTGCTATTTTTACGACCACGACTCTACCTCTACATTTTTGTTAATTGATGCCAACCTGCGGAAAAAGTCAATGCCCAAACGGTTAAATCAAGGTTAAATCGGATGAGTTTGTCTTTTTACCAGCATTAAGATGGGAATAGCAGCGAGTTGGATGGCGACAGAAAACACAACTAGGGTTCCAACTGAGCGATCGTATAAAATTCCCATTAAAGCACTGCCCAAAAACCATGATAAGCCGTAGCCTGTATAAAATATCCCAAAAGCGGAACCCCTTTTATCCGCAGGTACCATTCCTGCGATCGCAGCTTTCATAATTGATTCTTGAGCTCCCATACCTATACCCCACAACGCCATCCCTAGCCAGGCCATTTGCTGATTTCCTAAAAATACTAAGGGGGCAAACAGTACCGACAAAAAAACTGCAATTATTAGAATAGAAATGCCTCGACGGTCAAATAAACGCCCAAATATCAGCGCCGCTATAGCGTCAATACCCATAGCTAGAGCATAAAGTAAAGGAATTGCGCTATCAGAAATTGAGTTTTTGTGGAAGTGGTAAGCAATGAGGGGAAAGTCGGTATAGCCAGCGCCAACTAAAGCAACTGCTGCCAAATAAATCCAGAATACACGGGGCAAACCTTCCCCTTTCATTTCGAGGGTGACAGTTTCAAAGTCGCGGGGACTAGGATAAAACCGCTGCAAAACTAATAGTACAATTAGCCCCAACAATGCTGGAACTACTAAGATTGCGAAGCCACCTTGATAGCCTTGCTGAAAATATAGCATTGCTGCTACTGCCAGCGGGCCAATGGTTGCACCAATTTGATCGAGGGCCTCGTGTATGCCAAAGCCAAAACCCGTGCCGACTTTTATCGCAGCATGGGAAAGCAATACATCGCGTGCGGGAGTGCGAATTGCTTTGCCGGTGCGTTCGGCGATCATCAAGCAAGCTGCAATTGGCCAAGTTCCTGCTAAGGCTAACAATGGCACAACTGCTGTATTTATGAAATACCCCAAGGTGGTCATTTTCCAGTATTGTCTGGTTTGGTCGCTGATATAACCTGTGATTAGGCGCAACCCGTAGCCAATTAGCTCACCTAAGCCTGCTACCAGCCCCACGACGGTAGCACTAGCTCCTAAAACCCCTAAATAAGACCCTGTGATGCTGCGAGCGCCTTCATAAGTCGCATCGGCACACAGACTAACTATTCCTAGTAGAATAACGAATTTTAGTGCAGCTTTTTGAGAAGTGCTTGTTTTCTCTGTCATGTTAGTCAATTTTGTGATGCTATAATAATCCCAACGGCGATGGAGCTCGCCAAAACCGCCTGCTAGTGATTCTTTCCTGACGTTAACTAAAACACTAAAAGGCTGATGGCTCCTACTTTTCTGGCTTGCTGCTGGAGAGTAGGGGCGTGAAAAATTATCACTAACCTCTCATACCTAGCAAGCCTTTGTCCATACCCAAAATCTGGAGAAAGGAATCTTATGTTAGCTAGTGCGCTATGGATTTTATTGATGGGCTTTTTTGCGGGTCAAATTGCCCGTCGCTTAGGTGCTCCGCCTCTGATTGGAATGATTTTGGTAGGGATAGTTTTAGGGCCACAAGTTAGCGATGTCCTGAGTCCTGAAGTGCTGAAATCGGCGGATAATCTACGAATTGTGGCAGCGATGATTATCCTGATGAAAGCGGGATTAGGATTAGATTGTATTACACATCATTAATATTGCAGAAAAAGAGGCTGTAGAACAACTGCGCGATCGCACTCAAAAATTACTGGCAGATATTCGCCATCAATTCATTACCATTACTGGCTCAGTTCCAGAGGAAATTATGCGCGTCGCAGAACAGTATCAAGTGACAGATATTGTGATGGGAAAACGGGGATACCAACCTTGGGAAAAGGTGTTAGTTGGTTCCGTATCGCAAGCAGTGATAGAAAATAGTTCTATTCCCGTAATTTTGGTAGAAGAGCGCAAAAATTAACTGTCAAGACAGTTAGGAAATATATCCGTATCGCCGCCCTCTGGGCGGTTAAAATACCGCCCAGAGGGCGGCGTTACGAGAGTTACAAATAGGAGTTTGATTATGAAAAGGTTTGAGAAATTTGAGCAATTTATTGCAATCCCCCAACTCAGCAAGTGGTTCATCATTGCTTGTATTGTTGGCATTCTTTCCGGCTTAGGTTCTGCGGCTCTTCTAGCATCTTTAGATTGGGCAACAAATTGGCGAGAATCTCATCTATGGATGATTGCCTTATTGCCATTGGCGGGATTCTTAAGTGGTTGGATTTATCATCGATATGGAAAGCAGGTAGAAGCCGGAAATAATCTTTTATTGGAAGAGATTCATAACCCCCAAAATATTATTCCCTTGCGAATGGCTCCAATGGTAATGTTAGGTACAGATATAACTCATTTATTTGGAGGTTCCGCAGGTCGTGAAGGAACAGCACTACAGATTGCTGCATCACTCGCCGATCAATTAACTAGAATCTTCCGCTTTAAACACGCTAATCGACGAATTTTATTAATGTCGGCTCTTAGTGGTGGATTTGCTTCCGTTTTCGGAACTCCCTTGGCTGGAACTATCTTTGGTTTAGAAGTTTTAGCAATAGGAAATATTCAACACGATGCTCTTTTTCCCTGTTTAGTTGCAGCGGTTGTGGGCGATCGCATTACCTTAGTTTTGGGATTGCATCATACAGCATATCGCCATGCTCCCCTGGTACCAACCGTCACCCCAATGGCTCTAATTTCTGCCATTGTCGCTGGTGCAATCTTTGGCATTGTGGCGATGATTTTTGCTAAATTAACTCACAAAATTAGCCACTTTTTCAAAGCAAAAATTTCCTATCCTCCTTTACGTCCTGCGATCGGTGGTACGATTGTTGTACTGAGTGTCTGGGCGATGGGATCGACTAAATATATCGGTTTGGGTATTCCTACCATTGTTGATGCGTTTTTTACTCAGTTACCGCCTTGGGATTTTGCGGCAAAAATAGCTTTAACAGCTTTGACTTTAGGGGCCGGATTTAAAGGAGGGGAAGTGACTCCTCTATTTTTTATTGGTGCAACATTAGGCAATTCTTTGTCCTTAATTTTGGCTTTGCCAGCACCTTTATTGGCGGGGATGGGATTTGTTGCTGTCTTTGGTGGTGCTGCGAATACACCGATCGCTTCAACTTTAATGGGAATTGAACTTTTTGGTCTGGAATCGGGGGTATTTATTGCGATCGCTTGTGTAATGAGCTATGTTTTTTCCGGTCATGCTGGTATTTATAGTTCGCAGCGGATAGGCTCTAGTAAATACTCTTTTATGCTGATGAAAGAAGAGATAAATTTGTCTGACGATAAGCGGGAAGATGCGACAGATGTAGAAAAGAATATCAAAGAAAACCATGAGTGATTATAAATCACGATTGCCAAGGGAGCGATCTTTTTTGAGACCTATTAACTCAGATGAGTGAGAAAGGGATGATGCTATTTTAACAGCTATCTTTTTTTTGAGAAGGTTTTAGGAGGGGCGATCGCACCTTGAAATGGAGATGCGATCGCCTAGAACGCAAATCTATCTAATGATTAGATTCAGATAATGGTAAAGTTTGCGGCTGTTAGGGGATTATCATCGTGAACGATCGTGATAATATTGCCCGAATTAGATCCGAGACTGATTTTAGAAAATCGTTTACCGGGAACAGGATTGCCATTGGCATCGGTTACTGTGCCATTGAAGAAGTTTCCGGGTGCGCTTAAAACAGCGGCTCCATCGCTAAAACCAAAGCTAGCAGCCAACTGTATTTTTTCATCAGCTACCGTAAAATCCTCTATCCAATCTTCACCGCTTGCCACCTCAAAAACAAAGGTATCGCTACCAGCGCCTCCTCTCAGGGTGTCCTTGCCATTACCTCCAATCAGGCTATCGTTGCCACCGCTACCATCAAGCGTATCGTTACCAGCACCTCCAATCAGGGTATCGTTGCCAGCTACACCGTTGATGGTGTCGTTACCCCCTAAACCGTTGAGAGTATCACCCAAATCTGTGCCAAGGACTTTATCATCTCCCTCGGTTGCAGTGGTTGGCGTTGAATCTTGAACGGTAAATCCCTCAAATTTGTAACCAACATCTGCAAGTAGTGCCAAATCAACTTTGGTGGGGATATAGGTTGCACCACCGCCGTCACCAAGAAGAGATGGCAAACCACCCTTGCTAACAATACTAGCTGGATGCCCCAAGTCGGCTCTCAGAGGAATAGGGTTGCCTGCATTAGCAGCTCTGGCATTGGAACCGTCAAAAAAGGCTCCAAATGTTCTTGCACGGAAAGCTGGTGAAAGACCAATCCCTAAAGCGTGTGCTATCTCATGGACAGCAGTAATAAACAAGCTGGCATCATTGCCTTGTTCGCTCGGAGTAGCACTCAAGTCGAAAATGTTTGGCTTGACGCTATACGAAAGGTTAGAACCAAATGACATGGTGCTTGCATAGGGTTCATAATTCACCCCATTGATCCGATCGGATAAAACATAGGAAAAACTTGTTGCATCTTGATAACCAGCACCCTCGCCTTGTGTTTCTCCAACAGAGCCACTTAAAGGTCGAGCGCCCACAAAGATCGCAAGATCGTCAATGTCCTGATTTAAAACAACCTTATCTCGTTGTCCAGTTTGAGGATTTTTAATCCAGAACTCGGTGCCAGCAGGAACATTGGGAAATTCATCTTGGATAACAGCTTCCCAGTAGTCTGCTGCTGCTTCTAAAGTAGCTTTGCGGTTAGGGCCATTGATGGGGTCACTGAAGAATCCATTTGTATCAAACCTATAGTCAAATGTGATGTTGAAAGTGCTTACCTGAGACGGAGCACTAGCACGACCTTCAGCTTGACCAACAGTTTGGTAGTGTTCCCAAGCACTTTTTACTTGGCCAGTCACAATCGCTTTGGCAGCGTCGTTATTATTGACCAGGTAGAACTTTTCATCGAACGACGCGGGTACTGGCGTTGGCGTGGGAGTTCCTGTAGGTAATGGCGTAGGCGCAGGTGTCGGCGCTGGAGTTCCCGTAGGCGCAGGAGTTGGCGCAGGTGTCGGCGCTGGAGTTCCCGTAGGCGCAGGAGTTGGCGCAGGTGTCGGCGCTGGAGTTCCCGTAGGCGCAGGAGTTGGCGCAGGTGTCGGTGCTGGAGTTGCCGTAGGTGCAGGCGTTGGCGCAGGTGTCGGCGCTGGCGTGACTGTAGGTAATGGTGTAGGCGCAGGTGTCGGTGCTGGAGTTCCTGTAGGTGGAACCGTCGGCGCAGGTGTCTCTGTAGGTAAAGGTGCAGGTGCAGGTGTCTCTGTAGGTGCAGGTGTCGGCGCAGGTGTTGGACTAGCTGCAAAAGTGCTACTGGCAACATTCAGCAAAACTGCGATCGCCCGATTGCTACTTTTCTCTATCATCACCGTATCGCCACTACCAGCACCATTAGCACCCGTACCCGCACTAAAAGTGAAGTTATCAAAGTTCAAAATACCGTTGTCGCTGGCAATGCGATCGCTGCCATTTTGATAATCGGTAATGTAATCAATACTCTCATCATCTAACAGTAGGAAAAATGTGTCATTGCCACTGCCGCCTGTGAGGGTATCGATACCGCGATCGCCGTACAAATTATCATTGCCGCTACCACCAACAATTGAATCATTTTCTTGACCTCCCCACAACCAATCATCCCCATCTCCGCCGATAATAGTATCTTCATCTTTGTCGCCGCGAAGGGAATCATTCCCACCTCCGCCATCAACTTCATCGTTTCCTTTGCCACCGTATACAACTTCACCGTCAGAGGAACCGCTAACAGTATCATTGCCTTTGCGAGTTGCCAATCCTCCAGGTAGATCCTGAAGTTGTCCGAATTCGAGTGCAACATTGTCGTCAGTATCTTCTCCGACTAAGTAAAACTCTTGTTGTTTAATTGCCATAATTTTCTACCTATTTGTTTGCAAAAAAAACTAATTGGAGAAATGGCGATCGCACTTATTGCTATTCATGCCATTTCTCATTGCGCTTAAGAACTGGGAGTGCCGAAAACTTGCACGAAACGGTGTTTTTGACCGTTAATGGAGAAAATTTTTGGGAGCGATCGCCTATTTTTTGGGAAAGGCGATCTCCTAAATCGCAAATCTATCTGATGACTAGATCAGACAATGATAAAGTTTGCTGCCGTCAACGAAACATCATGGACAATGGCAAAGTTGTTTCCTGGGCTGAGGGTGATTTCAGAAAATGAAAGCCCTCCCCCATTAGGAACAGAACCTTGCCTAGTAATTGCGGCTAAAACAGCCGCTCCATTGCTAAAACCAAGACCAGCAGCTACCTGAATCTTGTCATCAGTTACGACAAAATCACTGATCTGATCTTGACCACTTGACGCACCAAAGAAGAAGGTATCTTTGCCTGCACCACCTACTATAAAATCGTCCCCATTACCCCCATTCAGGAAATCATCCCCATCGCCACCATCAAAGAACTCATTGCCAGCACCACCCAGCAGGGTATCATTGCCAGCATTACCGTAGAGAACATCGTTCCCATCGCCACCGTCAAGGGAATCATTGCCATCCCCTCCTCTCAGGTAGTCGTTACCAGCTAAACCGCTAATAGTGTCACCAAGTTCTTGCCCGAAGAGACTGTCATTGCCGGCAGTACCAACAATACCAATAGTAGGTGTTTGCTGTCCCCCGATAATTTTCCGTGAAACGCTCCCAACATCGCCAGTAAAATTAGTCAACAATGCCAAGGCTTTATTACTACCATTAATGCTGGCATAAACTCCTAGACTATTGCTGTCATTACGAGCAACTAAAATGCGAGATCCCTTCAGATCACCTAACAGTTCAATGAAATCAGAAGCAACATCAAAGTCGGGGATAATAGCTAATCTATTGCTGTCAAAGGCAAAAGTATCGCTTCCTAAACCGCCTACCACCGTATCTATCCCACCGCCCCCGATTAAATAATCATCGCCCTTACCACCGTTCAGTAGGTCATTGCCGATGTTGCCGACCAGTAGGTCATTGCCGTTACCGCCATACAAAGTATAGATGCCGCTACCCCCCTGCAAGGTATCGCTACCAGCAGTTCCCAGAAGAGTATGATTACCGTCACTTCCTGTATCTGAAGGTGGTGCAATAGGAACGGGTGGAGGTGTTGGATTGGGTACAGGTGTTGTGGGTGGAGCAGATGCTTCTTTGTATGCGTCAGCAAAATCAATCACAGCCATTGTTCCGTACTGAGCGTGAGAACCAACGCTTACGCCGGCGAATCCGTAAGAAGGTTTAAGGATGTTTTCTCTGTGCCCGCGACTCGAAACGCCATCATCAACTAGGAGATGGATCGCAATTTCACGACCGGTACTGGCTCCATAATCGATATTTTCGCCTGCTCCACCTTGTCCGTAGCGCTCGACTCTTTGAGTTGGATTACTACCATCGCTACCTATGTGTCCCAAAATTCCTTTTGGTCCTGCATCATTGACGTGATCTTTGGCCCCCAGAGACAGTCCTTGGGATGGACTCAAAGCAGGTAAAGGAGAAGTCGAGCGCAAAACGCGGATCGCTTCATCAACTGCCGCTACACCTTCGTTAGTGCGGATGGTAATTTGTCCGGGAACTTGGAGCAAGTTGCCATTATAATACTGCCTTCTTTGCGTCAATATATCTGCATAGGCGTTGGGATTTGTCCGTGCCAGATTGATCTCATCAAGGACGCTTTGTTCTACCGAAGATAGATAATCTACTGCCATATTTAACCTCCAATTTTATCAATAAATCGATTTTTCCCAAACACAACGTAGTAGAATAGTCACCCGTATTCAGCCAGCACAAAAATTAGAAAAGCCTAAAAACAAAGGCCAAATCTGCAACCAAGACCTCTCATCCGATCAAAGGTTGTTGGTACGCCGTCGCTACTCATGCCACAAAAGAATGTGGTGCTTTGAGCGTAGCTGGGTTGATTGAAGGTGGCGGCTGTGCCGATCGCCGCGATCGCCCCCATTCCCACAACCGCCATCAGTGATTGCCATTTATTCATGTGGAGTTAACCTCTCTGACAAAATTAATTGAGTTCCAACTTTGAGTTATCTTGAGAAATAAGGGCGATCGCACCACTTCCACCAACAGTTTGGCTAACTCATCTGGTGGAAATCAGCCCGATGCCCAACATAGGCTATGCCAATAACTTTTCAACTCCTCACAGCAGCGATGCACCTGATAAATCTGGTCTAAAATTATTGGCCCTGAGCTTCTAATCCTTTTTACAATGCCGCTCTGAGATGCGTCACGATCATCTCAGATGGATTAGCACTGATCTTGACTTTTATCCCGAACTGTGTATGAGCCAGCCAACTCTCAGAGCCTCCGAGCAAGGACACCGACAAATTCAGGAAGCTAGGAACACCAATCAAAAGAAATGGGTAGCAAAAGAAGATAACCTCACCCCTTTAATCGAAGCGACTCAATGGCTCATTAACCAATATGCCGAGGAAAAAGGTTGGAATGTCAATGACCCAGGATGGGTGAGAAATTTCGAGCAGTTTTTGCGAGTCGAGAAACATCAAGACATCAATGAAATTAAGAAAAAAATCACACAGTCGCAGCAGGGTTCACTCTTTGAAAGACTTATTAAACTTATAGACGAAGGGACAGCCTTTGCTCACGGCATTTCTTATGGTACTTGGAGCAATTTTGCCTCTCCTACAAGATGCGTAGGGATTAACGAGCAAGCTTTTAAAGCTTATTGCCATATTTTAGGTTTAAATTGGCAAGAAATTGCTGAAAAACCGCCAAAAAAATCTACCAGTTTTTCAGATATATGCCAAAACTTACCCGGTAAAGATGGCAATTTTATCGGTAGAGAACAAGAAATTGAACGATTGCTAATGCTGCTCTCTTTTGATAGCAATCACAGCCGAATTAGCATTGAAGGTTGTGGTGGCGTAGGAAAAACATCTCTAGCATTAGAAGCTGCTTATCGCTGCCTAAATGCCAACCAGGAAAATGCTAAAGTTCCGAGTTTTGAAGCAATTATCTTTACCTCAGCGAAAGCACAACGTTTAACAGTAAAAGGTATTGTAAAACGCTCCCATCGCGAGAGCACACTAAGAGATATATTTCAAGCCATCGCTCATACTCTCAAATGTCATAACATTATTCGTGGAGACTTTGACGAACAACAAAAACTTATTTTTTATCGTTTAAGTCAACAGCAAACTCTGTTAATTATAGACAATCTGGAAACCCTTGACGAGCAACAAATTGTACTAGATTTTTTGCAGGATTTACCCATAACAGTAAAAGCGGTGATTACTACTCGCATTCAAGCTAATTTTCCTCGAATATTGCTTGACAGTTTACCTCTTGATGAAGGGTTACACCTCATTCAACAACAAGCTGAAGCGAAAGCTATAACTTTATCAGAAACAGCAGCTTCTAAAATTTGCCACAAAACAAGTGGTATCCCCGCAGCGATCGTTTATGTACTCGGTCAATTAGCAGCAAACTACAAGCTAGAAAATGTTTTAAATCGATTGCTTTCACCCACAGGTGAAGTCGCTAATTTTTGTTTTGAAGGTTCAATTCAGCCGCTCAGAGGAAAATTAGCTCACCAACTATTAATGACGGTGGCATTATTCCCTCATCCCGCTTTAGAAGAGGCAATTATACAAACTGCTATCCCGATTGATTACGATGGAGAAGCCATTGATGAAGCTCTAGCCAAATTACAGCAACTTTCTTTGATTAAATATCAGGAAGATCGCTATCAAATGATTTCCTTAACTCGCGAATACGTCTTAAATGAATTAAAAATAAACGCTGATTTTGAAGCAGCAGCGCGGGAACGCTGGGTTTCTTGGTATCTAAAATATTGCCAAAAACACGGGGGTCAAGATGGTAAAGAGTGGAACAATTACGATGAACTGAGTGCTGAATGGGAAAATATTCAAGTAGCGATTGATTGGTGTATTAATCAAGAAAAATACAGTGACTTCTTACAATTTTGGCAGCAGGTCAAAGGTTATTCTTACGCTCAGAGTTATAACCGCGATCGCCTAAATTATTGGAGTTACCGCTTAGATTGGACAGAATGGCTTATTGAAGCAGCGAAGAAGCGAAAAGATTTGACAACTGCTGCCGAAGCAATGTGCGATCGCGCTTGGACTCTCACGATCGTGGGACAGGCAAAACATTTAGAATTAGCAGAAAATTTACTCAAAGAAACGTGGCAACTTCGCCATTATCAAAGTCACACTTTTCAGATTGATTTAGCAATTAATATTGCTGTTCTCCGAATTGGCAAACAGCAATTTCAACAGGCACTTTTATGGCTAAAAAAAGCTTTACTTTTGGTGGAAATGAATCAGCCAAAAGACGAAAAATCAAAACTCCAGCATATTCATATTTCTTATTACCAAGGTAAGATATACTTCCTAAAAGAAGATTATGAACAAGCTAAAATACACTATCAACAAACACTCAAAAAATCCCAAGAGATAGGCTGGCAGCGTAGTATCGCCTTAGCCAAAAATTGGCTAGGAGATATTGCTGTCGAACAGGAAAACTTTGATGAAGCCAGACTGTTATTAGAGGAAAGTTTACAAATTGCCCAACGAAACCAAGATCGGAGTCGGGAAGCGTACTGCAAAGAATCGCTCGCTTTTCTAGCAAAAAAACAACAGGATTTAACAACAGCAACCTACTGGGCAAATTTAGCGATTGAAGACTTTACTACCTTGGGAATGCTGCCTGAAGTTGAAAGAATGACTACTTTTGTTCAAAGTTTATCACTCAGTAGAGATCCAATTTGAATTCCCGTCTTTAAGGGAATTGGTTTGCTTTTCGCAGGCGCTTAGCAGGACAACTAAAACAATTAAAACAAGGGCAATTAATAACCAGATACTTGTATTATATTCCTGTTCTACAAAGCGTTTCTTGCAAATTGTGCAGAATCTTTCTTGTGGTCGATCGGGGTGTTCTACAATGTAGCAAACAGGTTTTCCTAAGATATCGTGAGGGCAAGACATAATAACTCCGAAGTAAATGAATAAATCATGGGAAAAAAGCTGTTAAAATCTTGAACAAAATCTGTAGGGGCGGGTTCGCCAGGATATTTGACACCCATCGACAAATTATGTAAACCCGCCCCGATCCCACCGATAAATTAACAATTAATTGAATTTAAGGGTGATTCGGGGATGGTTGTTTGGGGATTATTCGTTGGGTGGGGGCGGGTTTATCGAGATTATTTGTGAGTGACAAATATCTTGGCAAACCCGCCCCTACAGAAATCATGTCTATTTAACTACACTTGATATCCGCGCTTATTCTTAACTCAAAGCTTCAGGAAAAATAGCCAAGACTTCGGTTTTAATATCCACTGTCGGGCGATTTTCCCCTTTCTTCTTGGATTCTGTCAGCCTTTCACAACGAGCACCTTCCTTTTTTTTCTCCTCAGCTTTCAGCCAGATTTTCGATCGATCTAGTTTGTCACTAGGAGAGATGCCAAAATGCTGCTTGAAAATAGTTTGAGTCTCAGCAAAAGCTGTCTTCCAATTTTGCTCATCTGCCTCACCCCGCAGACTAAAATAAGGGAAATGGTGAACATAGCGACCAAATAAAAGTTCGCAGTCTTGGTGATACTTGCTGGTATCCAAAATGTGATTGTGCCAAACTGCATCTATTTCCTGTGTGGGGACAAACGGCCGATCGGGATATAGGTAAATGAGTCCCAAAAATGCCATGTAACGCGCGATCGCCCTCACAGTTTTTGCTTTTGTCCAGCCACGACCTTTTTCTGGGTGCATTAGCTTATAGGCAATTGGGCCTAAATCTAATGCTCTTAGTTTGTTAAGAAAAACTTGAACTTCTGCACGCACAACTTTCTGCTCAACTGACATAAGTTGAACTCCTCTTCTTACTTTGAATGAAAGGTTGAAGAAGCTCGTTGGCCAACTGCTTCTATATATTTATCTGGATAAACTCAAAAAATTATTGCAAAGTTGCCCAAAATTTTATCGATAGGCATCCTACAAATAGCAAAATCCCCATATGAAAGGCTGCGGACTTAAATCGGCAGCGCTTTTCTGTTATTTTTAGCACTGTTGTATAACTTTGGAGAATTGGTATCAGGTACGCTAAACCGTACCTCTGGATTCGCGTTCTCCTCCATGCTCAGCCTGTAAAGTACCGATACAATGTCAATAAGTATAAAAAGCAATCAAATTGCTGACTTAGATAGATTACTAGAGAAGCGACTGCCGGAAGGAGAGGACGCAAATGAACCAAGTTAAAACTGTTGCATTGTTAGGTCTATTGAGCGGTCTTTTAGTTACCGTTAGCTATTGGGTAATCGGAGGCACTGGTGGTGCCTTGATTGGTGTTGCCTTGGCTGCTGTGATGAATTTGGGCTCTTGGTATTATTCCGATCGAATTGCTTTGGCAGCTTACGGAGCTCAGCCAGTAAGTTCGATTCAAGCACCGGGACTTTATAGCATGGTGGAAACTTTGTCACAGCGTGCGAGTTTGCCTATGCCGGCAGTTTACATTATTCCTAGTTCGGCGGCTAATGCTTTTGCTACTGGTCGTGACCCAGAACACGCTGCGGTTGCTGTCACTGAAGGCATTATGAATATGTTGCCGGATGATGAACTTGAAGCGGTGCTCGCGCACGAATTAAGCCACATTAATAATCGCGATACTCTTACCCAAGCTGTTGCTGCTACGGTGGCTGGTGCTATTTCTTTGTTAGCACAAATAGCAAGTTATAGTATGTGGTTTGGTGGTTCGCGAGATGATGATAATGGCCGCAATCCTTTGGGGTTGTTGTTGAGTATTATTTTGGCTCCTGTAGCAGCATCGGTGATTCAGTTGGCAATTTCACGCACGCGGGAATTTTCTGCTGATGCGGGTGCGGCTAAGTTAACTGGAAATCCCCGTGCTTTGGCTCGTGCTTTACAGCGTTTAGAAAGCAGCGCAAGGCAGATGCCGCTGGATGGTAATCCCGCTTTTGAACCGCTTTTGATTATCAATTCTTTCTCTGGAGATTGGTTGAAGAACCTATTTTCTACTCACCCTTCAACAGAAGCACGGATTGAGAATTTGTTGAAGCTAGAGCAACAATTGTAGATGGTTAACTGTTAACTGTTAACTGTTAACTGGTAATTGCAATAACTGGTAATTCCAATTAAACGTAGGGTGGGCACTCGCCGACAACCATCTACGGCTATGAGTTACAGCTTTTTGGCGGCGAGCGCCCACCTTACGAAAGTTACGAAAGTCTACAAAAGTCAAAATTCCCAGTCCTCAGTTCCGATTAATTTAGGAGAAACGATTATGACAGATGAAACTAATATCCCCCAAGAATCTTCAATTGTTCAGTCAGTCAGTGAAGAAACTACAGACTTAGTAAAAGCAGAGATGCCTAATGCTACTGAAGATGTAATTAAGGAAACTTCTGCACTGTTTGAAGCGATTAAAAAACGGGTACAAACAGAAATGCAAACGGCTACCGATCTCACGCGCGAAGCTTATCAAAAAGCGGTGACAAAAGCACAGCAAAGTGTTGAGCAAAATCAGACTACTGTTAAAGAACGGATGGAAGAAGCTGTGCGTTTGGTGCAACAGGAAGCTGAGAAAAATTGGCTGGTGGTGGATGCGATTAAAACGCGAGCACAGTCAGAGGTACAATCTGCTGGTGAGGTTAGCCGCGATACTTACCTGAAGGCGGTTAGGGAAGCGCGAACTGCGGTAGAAGAAAATAAATTGATTGAACGCGATCGCATTGAACAAGCTGTTGAACAAATTCAAAAGGAAGCTGAGAAAAATTGGCACGTTATTGTTAGCGAAATTGAGTCGATTGGTACTCGATTAGCGGAGGCTGCTAAGTCTGCGTGGAGCGCTCTAATGGCTTCTTTACCTAAGTCAGACAGTGATAAAACTGACTCGTAGATAGTTTCTAGCCTTGATATAAGCGATGCCTGCCTATGGTAGGCATCGCTTATTAGGTACGTAGTTGCGCTTCAGCGCTCTTTGGGCGGAAGTAAATTAGGTAGCTTGTTGCGCTTGAGCGCTTAAGAGGGCTAAAGCCCAACTACGTACCTGCATAAGAGGGCTAAAGCCCAACTACGTACCTAAAAATCAACCGCGATCTTGTGACACTTGCGAAAGTCCTATATACTGGTATGTCACCTGTAATCAAGCCTAGAGACCTGAATCAACTATCATGCGAACCCACTATTGCGGCGAACTCCTAAGCGAGCATATTGGAGAGACTGTTACCCTGTGCGGATGGGTAGACCGTCGCCGCGATCACGGTGGCGTTATTTTTCTGGATTTGCGCGATCGCACTGGACTTGTGCAAATTGTCAGCGATCCCCAACGCACGCCAACTTCCTATGAAGCGGCTGACCATTTACGCAGCGAATATGTGGTGAGAATTACGGGGAAAGTGACGCGACGGCCTGAAGATTCCCTCAATCCTAAGTTAGCGACGGGAGAGGTAGAAGTTTATGCGGCGGAGATTGAGTTATTGAATGCTGTTCGCAAACAGTTACCGTTTCAGGTTTCGACGGCGGAAACTGAAAGCGTGCGCGAAGAATTGCGGTTGAAGTATCGATATTTGGATTTGCGGCGCGATCGCATGAGTCGTAATTTACAACTCCGCCACCAAGTAGTTAAAGCTATCCGCCGCCATCTCGAAGATGCGGAAAACTTCATCGAAGTAGAAACGCCAATTTTAACTCGTTCTACTCCTGAAGGTGCGAGAGATTATCTAGTTCCCAGCCGCGTAAATTCGGGGGAATGGTACGCTTTACCGCAGTCACCGCAGCTATTTAAGCAATTGTTAATGGTCTCTGGTTTTGATAGATATTATCAGATTGCCCGATGTTTTCGCGATGAAGATTTGCGGGCAGACAGACAGCCAGAATTTACTCAATTAGACATGGAAATGAGCTTCATGTCTCTGGAAGAAATTCTAGAATTAAATGAAGGTTTAACCTGTCACATATTCAAAACTGTTAAAGGGATTGATTTACCTTGTCCTTTCCCACGTTTGACCTATGCTGAAGCGATGGGACGCTACGGAAGTGATAAACCAGATACTCGCTTTGGCTTGGAATTAGTCGATGTTTCCGACTTGATGAAAGATTCCGGGTTTAAGGTATTTTCTGGTGCTGTAGCCTCTGGTGGGATTGTGAAAGTATTGCCAATTCCCGGCGGGAATGATGCCATCTCAAATGTGCGGATTAAACCAGGCGGTGACTTATTTAAAGAAGCCAGCGAAGCAGGTGCAAAGGGTTTAGCTTATATTCGCGTCCGGGATAACGGCGAAATAGATACGATTGGCGCGATTAAAGATAACCTGAAAGAGGAACAAAAGCAAGAATTACTCGTTCGCACGGGTGCAAAACCAGGTCATTTACTATTATTTGGTGCTGGTGATGCGCCAACTGTAAATAAGACTTTAGATAGATTGCGTTTAGCCGTTGGTCAAGAGCTAGGATTGATTGATAAGGATAAAATGAATCTCTTGTGGGTGACTGATTTTCCAATGTTTGAATGGAATGCTGATGAGAAGCGTTTAGAAGCACTGCATCACCCATTCACTGCACCGCATCCTGATGATATTAACGATCTGAAGACGGCGCGAGCCCAAGCTTACGATTTAGTCTTAAATGGCACTGAAGTCGGCGGCGGTTCTCGCAGAATTTATCAGCGGGAAATTCAGGAAAAAGTATTTGAGGCGATTGGATTATCGACAGAGGAAGCTTACAATAAGTTTGGCTTTTTGTTAGATGCCTTTGAGTACGGTACGCCGCCTCACGGGGGAATTGCTTACGGTTTGGATCGGTTGGTGATGCTATTAGCTGGTGAGGAGTCAATTCGCGATGTAATTGCCTTTCCGAAGACGCAGCAGGCGCGGTGTTTGTTAACGAATGCACCGTCTGGGGTTGATGATAAACAGTTGAAAGAGTTGCACGTTCAATCGACTGCTAAGCCGAAGGTTTAGTGAGGGGAAATGCGAGGCGATCGCGTTTCTGTTGCGCTTTTTCACAGGTTAGGAAATGAGGCGCGATCGCGGATCGGAAAAACTAGGTAAGTAGAAGGAAGAAGGAAGAAGGAAGAAGGAAGAAGGAAGAAGGAAGAATGTTTATACAGTCAGCTTTTTAGCCATCCCGATCTTATGTTTAATTAGGTGGATTTACTTAATTGGTAATTGGTAATTGGTAATTGATAATTGGTAATTGGTTTAATTAGGGATGGATTCAAATTCTGGGGGAAAGATATCGTCTGGCGCAGAATTAAAAATATATTCGTAGTCAAAACGGAAAGAGTTTACATGGCGCATGATCGCAAATCCACAATTACTGACTTTATCTGTCGTGAAAGTTGCCATGACTAGCTCGATTAACTTTCTATAGCTAATCTCAGGAACTTTGATATAATAAGTACGGCGGGCAAAAAATATTTTTTCATCTTTTGGCACAACTAAGTTGTTAATTCTGTGAGCGTGTTGAATCGGTTTGATGTAATCATTAATAAATATTTCCTGATTTTTCTGGAGTCTTGATAACCTTTCCTGTTGCAACCAGCTCATTTTAAACATAATTTTAATGAACTCAATGCCTAAAATATAAGAGAAAACATTATTGCGTTCTTCTGTACTCAAAACTAAACGCAATGCTGATTCCAAATACTGATCTGGCTGCCGATGTGTATCTTGAGCAGAATGGATATAAAATTGTCGAATATAACCTCTGAGCACAGATTCATTCAGTTCAGTTTCAATGCGAAAACCGATGAGATGTTGTTTAACTCTGTTAAGAGTATCTACATCTTCTAGCATTTTTGAAACCAAGCCATCTGCTGTGTAATCATCCAAAAACTCTGCTTGCATCTGAGGAGAAGATGCACAAAGTATGTAAGACAGCGACAAAACGTAACGCCGCTGGTTCCAAGGTAAGCTTTCAGCCCATTTTTTGACTTCGACAGGGAGTTTATCTAAAATAGTATTTGCCCGATTGTATTTTTGAGGAAAATCGGCGTATTGATGTTGTTGGTTAGCCATCCTGTGAAACTGAGATCGGTAAGTTGAAAGAATAATTAAGTTGCAATTCTTAGCTGAATAGGAATAGAGTTTAGGAGCAGGATAGTTATAAGTTATGAGTTATGAATTATTGCAGATTGCCTGATTATTAATAGAGCGAGAAAACTTTTAATTAAGCATTAAAACTCAAAACTCAAAACTTATAACTTCTCGATCTTCCACCTGCCGCGATCCAGGTCACACTCTCAACCTGCTTAAAATCACAAAAATAGCTTATTGACCTCACATCCCACTACTGTGAAAGTCACAGAGAAGACTTATTTGTATCACAGAGGCAACAGTGGATTTAGCTGATGATTGAGACAGGTTCCAATAGCCTCGATCTAGAACAATTTGTGAAGTTAGTCATGGAAATTACTACAACTATTTTCCCAGAAAGCGACCACTTGCACCCAAGTCTTAAAGATAAACTCCTGCACCCCTTGCGTCAATGGTTGGATAGTATTGATGTGCGTGACCCCCAACTGGCCCGGCGGCTGTGCTTGCTCATTCCAGCTCAATGTCCCTTTGAGAGAGACATCTGCCTATGGGGTCATCAACTTTTCCATATCCCACCTCTTTGCAAGCTTAACCCAGTATATGACGAACTGGTATGGTTGCGTTTCCGAGCTCTATCGTTCTTAGCTGATGTCTGTGGGGAAGATGTTACCCCTTACTGCTGATCCAAGGAAGCGATCAAAAATTTGTGTGATGATATTGTGACACTCCTATTTAGTGACATTGGCGGGACAGGCAATTTTGCGGGGTAAACACATTCGTGAGGGTGGTGTTTCCTGTGAAGATTGGCTGCACTTTCACATATCTCTGGTTTGTCATGATATTGGATATGTTAAAGGTGTCTGCCGCGAAGATCGATGCGATTTGGGAATATATGCAGTAATAACGCTTTAAGTAGTCGGACGGAATTGATTATATCAGGACTTAGGTAAAAGTATCCGTAACGCCGCCATCTTGGCGGTGACTTGACCGCCAAGATGGCGGCGTTACGTAGGTAAACTGATGATAGATTGACGGCTGTGACATTTCTCCTCAACCATGAGTCCGCCATCCGTCTAAAGGAAGATTGCACGCAGAAAAACATTCCGTATGATGCTGTATAAAGACGGTCTTAACGGTGAGCAAATACAGCCTTGCTCTCCGTTGAGCAAATTTTGCTATTACACTATATCTGAAACTAATTTTATGACACCCGTTACCCCAACTCAAACTTCAGAACAATATCATGTAACTAATCCCCAAGCAGAAGTTGAAGCTCTCGTAGAAGAAGTTAAACAAGAAAACGAGATTGATTTAGAATTTCTTTACACCAGAGATATAGAATTTCGCCAAGAAACCATTTATTTCATCGTAGTTGACCGCTTCTTTGACGGCGATGCAGAAAATAGCGAAGGCCCAAACCCCGAACTTTACGATCCAGAAGCAAAAGACTGGGGAAAATATTGGGGTGGTGACTTACAAGGAGTTATTGACAAACTCGACTACTTAAAAAACCTGGGAATAACAGCAATCTGGCTAACTCCTTTGTTTGAGCAGGTTGAAGCCTTATTTATCGAACAAGCCGCTATTCACGGTTACTGGATTAAAGATTTTAAGCGGCTCAATCCTCGTTTTATTGCCAAAGGTGAAAACCCTTCTCTTAACGAAACCCAGGAAACAAAAACTACAACATTTGACCGCTTAATTGCTGAACTGCACAAACGGAATATGAAATTTATTCTGGATATTGTCTGCAATCACAGCAACCCAGATTTTAGCGGCAAAAAGGGCGAACTCTACGACGACGGAGTGAAAATAGCTGATTTCAACGACGACAAAAATAACTGGTATCACCACTACGGCGAAGTTCAAAACTGGGAAGATGAATGGCAGGTACAAAACTGCGAGCTTAGTGGTTTAGCCACTTTCAATGAAAACAATATCGAATACCGAAACTACATCAAATCAGCTATTAAACAGTGGTTAGACCGAGGCGTTGATGCTTTGCGAGTGGATACAGTTAAGCATATGCCAATCTGGTTTTGGCAAGAATTTAACGCTGACATTTTAACTCACCGACCTGATGTTTTCATCTTTGGAGAGTGGATTTATAGCGATCCTAGAAGTGACCCCTCAGTGGAATTTGCCAATGAGTCTGGGATGACAATTTTGGACTTTGGTTTGTGCGTGGCAATTCGAGGAGCTTTGGCGCAGGGTGCGGAAGAGGGATTTAATTTAATTCAGGATGTTCTGAATCTAGATCACCGTTATTACGGGGCAACGGAGTTGATTACATTTGTTGACAATCACGATATGCCCAGGTTTCAATCATTAAATCCTGACCCAGAAATGCTGCGGCTGGCGATTGATTTAATTATGACAACTCGCGGTATTCCCTGTATTTATTATGGCACGGAACAGTATCTCCATGATGATACAGATGGCGGTAATGACCCTTACAATCGCCCGATGATGGAAGCGTGGGAAACCGACACGCCGATTTACCGAGATTTGCGATTACTCTCTGGTCTGCGGCGGCTAAATCCAGCTATTTCAATGGGTAGCCACTGGCAAAAGTATTTAACTCCTGATGTCTATTGTTACGTGCGGAGATATCGGGATTCAGTGGTATTTGTAGCGATGAATCGCGGCAATTCTGTGACAATTGAATCGGTTGATACTGAGTTGCCAGATGGAGAACATACGGATGTTTTATCACGCCGCAAGTTTGAAGTAAAAGACAGGATATTGCATAATTTAGAACTCGATTCGCGGGAAGTAATTATTTTCAGCCACGTCGGGGAGCGAGTTAAAGGGCAAGTAATTGTGCGGGTTCAGCTCAATAGCGTTCAAACTCAGCCTGGTGAGAGGATTGTGGTAATTGGAGATTGTCCAGAGTTAGGCAACTGGGATATTAGCAACGCTTACCCACTGGAATACATTAATACTAATACTTGGTTTGGGGAGATTCCTTTTAATGAAAGTGCTGGTAAGCTAATTGCTTACAAGTACGTTTTATTACGGGAGGGACAGTCACCCCTGCGAGAAAATCTCGTTTGCCGCCGCTGGGTTTTAGCTCATGAAGGAACAGTTAAATGGCGTGATAAATGGTCATCTGGCCGTGAGTCTTAAAATCCCATTAGTTTTGCTCTCCAAATGTAGATAATAATCCTCACGGGATAATTGCAGGAGCAAATTGGTAAACGCCTTTGGCGATAAGGTCAGTAATATTTCGATAGAAGTGCCTGACGGGGCAAAAACCCTGTCAGGTTTTTTACTTATATTGACACTCTCAGGGCTAAAGCCGCTGAGTTTCCCACTTACCGAACTATTTTTATGAGTTGTAATCCGCCTTTATTGTTCAGTTCGCTTAAATCGAGAATATTCTTCAAAAGGTGATATAGTAAACTTACCACAGGTTGATTTTTACTGCATATCCTATCTGGGGCAAGCTAAGTTCTTCACAAAAACTTCACATTTAACCATCCATAATTTTAGAATCTATATTTTTCATCAATTCAATTAATAGAAATACGTAGTGCCAGCGATAAATCTATTAATTTATACTTTTAGTTCTTCTGAAAACAGCAAATAGAACACTCTTTTAAATCAGAAAAATGGTATAGCATATGGTTTCTAATCAACAATTCAGTCAACTTAATGATATAGCAGATGTTAATTTTTATCTCGCACAGCGATCGCAGGTACAAGAGCCACAGACCCAGAGAAAACCTCCGCTAGCTAGTGACATCTACCAAAATGTTGTAGAACTGCAAACAGAGCTAGTTTCTCGGTTTTTAGGTGATGGTACTCTCACATTTGTTAATAGAGCCTATTGCCGCTATTTTGGTAAAACACGCCGCGAATTAATCGGCACAAATTTTTTACTATTAATTCCAGAAGTAGAACGGGAAGAAGTAAAACAGCAATTCCTATCCCTAAGTCCAAGTAACCCTGTTAAAACTTACGAAGGCACTACTGCTGATGCTAATGGAGAAATTAACTGGCAACAATGGACTATTCAAGCAATCTTCGATCCTTTGATGCGTTCGGTAGAATTTCAATCTGTTGCTCGACACATTTCAGAACAACAATTGATAGAGCGTAGAGCAGAGTTAAAGCACCTCTCGGAAGATATAGAAAAGAAATCTTCTGAACTCAAACAGATAAAAGAGGAACTGCAAAATATTTATAGCGTTTTAGCTGTTATTGCTCAAGACATTACAGAACGCAAACAAATAGAGCAAAGTCTACAAGAAAAGACTCAACAATTGCAGGCAATTATTGAAATGACTGGAGAAGGAATCACTCTGAGCGATGCAGCAGGTTGCTTTGAAATTTTTAATACAACGATGCAAAAAATTACCGGCTATACTATTGCTGAGGCTAATAATAGTAGTGATTTTATCAGATTGCTGCATCCTGAAGAACAAGAATTTAGGGAAGCACAGGAACGACTTGAGCAAGTAAGAGAAAAAGGTAAAATATCAGACATTAAAACCACTATTTTCACCAAAAATAAAATTAGAAAAAGCCTGCTAATATCTACGTCAGTTGTGCGTTGTAAAAACAGAGATATGTTTTTAAGTGCCTATCGAGAACTCAGTGAAAATCAGCAAATTGAGTCGGCTCTTTGCTCAAATGAAGAGTATTTTCGCCACTTCTTAGAAAATTCTCCTATTGGCATGATTATTTGCGATCGTAAATCTCGCATTATCAGTGTCAATACAATAGTATGTAAGATGCTCGGTTATACCGAATCTGAAATGTTGTCTTTGAATATTGCCGATATTAACAAGCCAGAAATCCTAGAAAAAAATCGGATTTTAAATGAGCAAAATTTGCTGAAAAAATTACCGATTTATCAAGTAGAAAAATGTTTTATCAAGAAAAATAAAGAATCTGTTTGGGTGAACGTAGTCGTTAAGTTAATTCGCGACCAAAAAGGAGAAACCCTTTATGGTTTTGGCATTGTTGAAGACATTACAGATCGCAAGCTGTTAGAAGCAATTATTCAAGAGAGCGAAGACAGATTTTGTGCTATTTTTGAGCAATCTGCTGTCGGTATGAGTGCCCTGACACTGGATGATAAATTTTTCCGAATCAATCAAAAACTTTGTGATATATTAGGTTACACCCACGCAGAAATGCTAAGCTTAAATTTTCAAGATATCACTCATCCAGATGATATCGCTACTGATATTATTTACAAACAACGCCTCTTGTGCGGTGAAATTTCAAATTACTCAATAGAGAAGCGCTGCATCACTAAACAAGGAGTTCTTGTTTGGGGAAAAATGAGTTTATCCGCAGTTTGCAATCGCACCGGACAACCGCATTATTTAATCGTCGCTGTTGAAGATATTAGCGATCGCAAACAAGCCGAAGTAGCTCTTCAAGAATCCGAGGCAAAATACCGAGCATTAATGAACGATGCTGGCGACGCAATTATGCTAGTAGATATGCAAGGAAATATCCTAGAAGCCAATACAAATGCAGAAGAATTATTGGGGTATCAAAAAGGGGAATTAGTGAAAATGCACGCCAGTCAAATTCACCCACTCCCAGAGCGAAAAAGAGTAATGACAGAATTTATGAAAAGTATCAAAAAAGGAGTAGCCTGGTTGCCAAATACTCTGGTACTTCAAAAAGGAGGTCAAACAGTTTGGGTAGATATTAACTCTAGAGTAGTTGAATGGGGAGGTGGCGACAAAGTTATGCAGACAATTTTTCGGGATATCACCTACCGAGTGCAATTAGAAAACACACTTAAACAACAAGCTGAAAGAGAACGGTTAGTAAGAGGTATCGCTCAAAATATTCGCGAGTCTTTAAACCTCGAAGAAATTTTAAATACGACAGTTAATAAAGTTAGAGAATTTCTCCAAACTGAGCGTGTCATTATTCACCGATTCAATGCTAGTGGCAGCGGACAGATAGTTGCAGAATCTATAGCTCCTGGTTGGGGTTCAACCTTAGATTGGGCAATCAGCAACCCCTGGATTACAAACAATCAACTTTTAGATTCGCATCAATTACGTCAAATTTGTGCCATCGAAGATATCTACAAATCTGGTTTAGAGCAGTGCCACATTCAGTTACTAGAAACCTCCGAGATCAGAGCTGTGTTAGTCATGCCGATTCTGACTGGAGAATATCCTTCTCTCCTGTGGGGACTACTAATAGCTCACCAGTGTAGCGGGGTGCGTAAATGGCAACAATTAGAGATTAATTTATTGCAAGAATTGGCAATGCAATTAGCTCTAGGCATTCAACAATCACAACTTTACCAACAGCTTAAAGAAGCGAATGTCGAACTGCACCAGCTTGCAACAGTAGACTGTTTAACTCAAATCGCAAACCGCCGCCGCTTTGATGAATATTTACATCAAGAGTGGTGGCGATTAACCCATGAGCAAAAACCTTTATCTTTAATCCTGTGCGATATCGACTTTTTCAAGCTCTATAACGATGCTTGCGGACATCAAGCAGGAGATAGATGCCTCAAACAAGTTGCTGATGCAATTCGCCCTGTACTGAAGCATTCAGCAGATTTAGTGGCTCGCTATGGCGGTGAAGAATTTGCCATAATTCTGCCCAATACTGACGCTACTATCGCTATTGATATCGCCCAAACTATCCGTTCTGCGGTCAAGGATTTGCGGATTGTTCACAAAGGTTTAGCACCAGATCGGTACGTCACTCTCAGTTTAGGAACTGCCACTGTAATTCCAGGTACACAATTTTCTCCTGAGAGGCTGATTGCTGCTGCCGATCGCGCTCTGTACTGCGCTAAAGAACAAGGTCGCGATCGAGTTTGGAGTAACGAATGTTAAGTAGAAGGCAGGAGAATTTACCGATCGTAGTTATTGGCTTTTAGATGGTGGGGACTGTTGAGGAACAGTAGTTCCCGGAGTGGGGACAGTCGGTACAGGACTAGCCCCAGGAGCACTCGGATTGAGATTAATACCACTTGGCTGCTGGTTCGGCGTAACTGGGGCAGATTGAAACTGGTTTTGGAGCGGTTGCTGTCCCGGATTGGTAGAAGGTAACTGATACTGTTGGTTAGGATTGAAGGGAAAAGAAGGACTTGGAGAAGGTGAAGAGGAGGAACTGGGTAGAGTAGCCAAGGCCACGCGATCGCCTCCCACCTCTCGCAGGCGATCCAACACCTCCACCACACGAGCATACTTCGCATCCTTCGGAGCGTACAACACCATTAACCCGTTAGGATTTTGTTTACGGTAATCTTGTAAAACGCGATCGAGTTGATTCTCATTCATCGGTATTTGATCGATATAAGTTTGACCAAAATCATCAATGCTAACGATCATCATGTCTCGCATCTGCGACTGTCCTGTACGAGCCTTGGGCAAATCTACATTAATCGCCTGCTGACGAGTTAGTTGTAAAGCCGCCAGCAAAAAAAATGTCAGAATGCAAAAAATGACATCAATTAAAGGAACGAGTTCAATTCGAGTCTCTTCCGCAGGAGTATCCAAATGAATCTTCATGGTTAGTTAGCTATTAATTGTTAAAATTTGAATCTTCAACGGAGTCAGAACCACTGGTAGGTTTTGGTTCTTTCTGATGCTCTATACTTTCTTGAGCATTAAGTGAATGTTTCGGATAACCTTCCTTAGCAAAAGAGGAATTGCTATTTTCTGAACCGGGATAACGATTACTGCTAGCTTGAGACCAGTATTGGCGATATAACAACTCCAATTCATTCCCAGCCTTGCGAAACACTTTTACTTGATTGAATAAAAAAGCTTGAAAAATGCGGTAGAAAGTCAAGCTGATAATCGCCACAACCATTCCCGTAGCCGTAGAGATTAGGGCTTCGCTAATCCCCAAAGTCACTCCAGCGGTGGCAGAAGTACCAATATCACCAAGGCGAATTGTACTCAGGGAGTTAATCAAGCCTAAAACTGTTCCCAATAGTCCTAATAAAGGTGCTAGAGCAATCACAGCTTCTAATATTTTGTCACCGCGCCGCATAGAAGCTAATTCTTCATCGGCGGCGGCTTCTAGTCCCAGTCGAAAAACTTCTGGTTCTGGATTGTAGAGTCGCAGAGGGGCATAGAGAAATCTCCCAATAGGTTGCTGGTGTGCTTGTTTAGCAATCTCATTAGCCGCCGCCCAATCGCGACGTGCAGCTTCGAGGACTCGGTTGACTATCTGCTTTTCCTTGCTGATGAGGTTGGCCCAGAACCATAGACGCTCGATAATTGTACTGACAGAGAGGATGGATAAAACCAGCAGAGGGTACATGGCGGGGCCGCCCTTTGCAATGATTTCTTGAATATTCACGGTGTTTTCGCTCCTCCATAACTTAGTGAACTACCTACACTGACTTGGTGAGAGTCATAGTGGCATTATTACTTCTACTGGTGTTACAAAACCTTACTTGCTAGTTTCCGAGCATAGGTTTTTCGATATTACAATCCGTTATATTAGCAATTAGCCATCAGCAATTAGCAATTAGCAATTAGTATTTGCCAGCTCCGATCGCTTAATATTCATCATGATCTTGAGACATATTTTGCTGTAGTGTTTGGTGTTCAAATCTGCGGTTCAGGCGGCGGTATTTTTTAGATTCCAGCTTGGGTTCGTACTTTTGCTTACCATCCGACTTGCTTTTCAACTTAAAGCTGGATTCAGCATCGCCTAATTGCTGCAAAGCGTGCGATCGCACGCTTGCTTCTCCCAAAAAATCTAGATAATGCTGATAACGCTCCCAATCACCTCGCACAACGCAATTAGGTTCATCTCGGTGCGAACAATCGCTAAACTGGCAACTACCCTTAGCCAACCGCTGTTTTATTTCTGGGAAATATTGAGCTAACTCCTGTGGTTCACACTCCAGAGTTGGTTGATTAAAACCAGGGGTATCTGCTAACAGTCCCCCTCCCGGTAGTTCAAATAGTTCTACATGGCGAGTGGTGTGCCTTCCCCTACCTAGTTTCCCAGAAACAGCTCCTACTCGCAGATTGAGGTTAGGGATCAAGAGGTTAATCAAACTGGATTTACCCACGCCCGAAGGCCCGGAAATAACTGTAATCTTACCCCTTAGTTGGCTGTATAGAGAGGGGGAGGTGGGAAGCGGGGGAGCGGGGGAGCTGGGGGGCGGGGGAGCTGGGGAGCGGGGGGGCTGGGAAGATGAGGGAGATAAATCGAACCCAGTCTCCCATTCTCCCAGTCTCCCATTCTTCCAGTCTTCCTCCAGTGCCAATCCTGCACCTGTGTGGACGCTGATAAAGGTGGGTTCGTAGCCCCAATCAGAGAGGCGATCGCGCCACTGTTGCTGTTGTTGTGGCGTTACTAAATCGCATTTATTCAAACACAAAGAAACCTCTAAACCTGTAGATTCGGCCTTGACTAAAAACCGACTTAATGCTATAGGTTCTAAATCGGGTTCCACCAAGGCAAAAACTAGAAGAATTTGATCGGCATTGGCAATAGGAGGGCGATTGAGTTCAGTTTGACGAGAAAATACTTCTGCGATCGCGCCGCGTCCCCCCGCCCAGTCTGGTTCTTCAACTACCACGCGATCGCCAACCATCACCTGCTGACCGATTTTTTTTAGTCGCGATCTGCGGGTACAAAGAAGTAGAAGAGGAAAAGTGTTAGGTTTGGGATTAAATTCTTCACCTGAACTTTCACAGCTATAACCTGAGACTGCATCTATCTTGTCAGCATTTACCAGTTCGGGATCTAACCGTACTTGGTAAAAATTAGCCTGAACAGCCAATACAGTACCCACAAGTAAGGACGAATTAACACTCATCCTTCTTCCTTCTGATTTCTTCCTTCTTCCCTCAGCTTAAAACTCATCATTTCATCCTTACTAACTAATTTTATTCATCCTTCTTCCTTCACAAGAGGACGCTGCACTTTCAGAGCAAAATAGTTTCGATCCTCAGCACTAACAAACTGGGTATCTAGAATCTGATAGCCTTCCATTGTCAGACTATCTGGTACTTGCTCAATCGGTTCGCCGGGATCTAGCCAAACTTCCAAAACTTCCCCAGGGGACATTTGCTCCAAACGGAGTTTAGTCCGCACAAAATTAATCGGACAGGGAGTCCCCCGTAGATCCATCTGGAAACTTGGCATCGAAGTTGCACTCTCGCTCATTTCTGAAATAAATTCCCTAAAAACCCTTCAATCCCGCCTTTTCCCGTGCGATCGCCTTTCAGTTTAGCCAATTGCACCAACAGATCCCGTTCCTCCGTTGTGACACGGGTAGGAATATCAATAGATACCGTAATCAAATGATCCCCACGACTAACTGGGTTTCCCAACCGAGGAACGCCTTTTTTATCTAAAGTCAGAACTGTATTCGGCTGAGTTCCCGTCGGAATCAACAACTCCGTCGGCCCATCTACCGTATCGACCTCCAAGCGACAGCCCAAAATTGCTTGCAGATAACTGATTTTAACTTCCGAGTGAATGTTGATGCCCTCTCGCCTAAATACGGGGTCTTCATCCACCGACAAAAATACGTACAAATCCCCTGGGGGGCCGCCCATTTTCCCAGCATCCCCTTCATTCGATACCCGCAAGCGAGTACCGTTATCAACTCCTGCGGGGACAGTAATTTTCAGTTTTTTTGTAACTTCCTTTTGACCTCTGCCACCACAGGTTTCGCACTTGTCCTCTATAACCTGTCCACTGCCGTTGCAAGTTGGACAAACTGAAACTTGAGTAAAACTACCGAAAGGAGTGCGGGTAGCACGGCGAACTTGACCCGTACCGGTGCAAGTTTGGCAGGTTTGGGGTCTAGTTCCTGGTTTTGCCCCCGTTCCGCTGCAAGTTTCGCAGGTTTCTAAATGTTTAATACGGAGTTCTTTGTCTCCTCCAAATACTGCTTCTTGGAACTCTAGCTTCAAGTCAAGCCGTAAATCATCGCCACGCACGGGCCCTGTACGGCGACGACCTTGTTGAGTGGCCGCACCGCCAGCAAAACCGCTGAAGAAGCTTTCAAAAATATCAGCGAAGCTATCCCCGAAGTCTTGACTAAAGCCGCCTGCTCCTGCACCGGAAACGCCTGCTTCGCCAAAGCGATTGTAGCGCTCCCGCGTTTCTGGCTCTGAGAGAACCTCGTAGGCGCGGTTGATCTCTTTGAAGCGCTCTTCTGCGCCTGCTTCGTTGTTGACATCGGGGTGATACTTGCGAGCTAGGCGGCGGTAGGCACGCTTAATTTCTTCTTTATCTGCATCGCGAGAAACACCGAGTATTTCATAGTAGTCGCCGGCCATATAGCTACTTGCCTGAAGTAAATAATAGTGTGCAAAAAACAGAGGGGCAGGGGGCAGGGGAGCGAGGGAGCGGGGGGCAGGGGAGCGAGGGAGCGGAGGAGCGGGGGAGCGAGGGAGCGGAGGAGCGAGGGAGAATTTCCTAACTCTTAAAACTCACAACTGCTTTGACTCACAACTGCCTTGACTCACAACTGCTTTGACTCACAACTCAAAACTCCCCTAAGTCTTCTAACTTAAAACTCAAAAATTCAAACTCCCCAAACCCTGCGTTGCTAGGAAGTTGTGGAATCAATCGCAAAGGGATTCATTTCATCAACTTCGGGAGCTGCTGGCTGTTTACTTGGAGCTACTGCGATCGCCTCTTGGGAGGAGAAACTATCAGTAGTAGCAGCGTCGTCTGAGTCTACCATCTGTGGACTTTCATCCTCAGCAACGGAATTGTTAGACTCACTGCCGACTTGCTCGTAAACGGCAGAGCCAAGGGAATAAAGCACTTGCTGGAAGGATTCAATCTGTTGCTTCATTTCCTCGTAGGGGATGTCAGGAGTGGCGATCGCTTCGCGCAGAGCTGAGGCTGCTGTGCGGGCTTCGTCCTTAAGCTCGTCGCCGATGAATTTTGAATTAGCTTTTAAGCTTGCTTCATAATTATAGAACAGCGTATCGGCTTGATTTTTGAGTTCGACGAGTTCTTTGCGTTTGATGTCTTCTTCGGCAAACAGTTCTGCCTCTTGGCGCATCCGCTCGACTTCTGTTTCACTCAAGCCGCCGGTGTTGGTAATTTGGATGCTTTGTTCTCTGCCGGTGCCTTTATCTTGAGCTGAGACTTTGAGGATACCGTTGGCATCAATTTCAAAGGCAACCTCGATTTGAGGTACGCCGCGAGGGGCGGGGGGTATTCCCTTGAGCAGGAATTTACCCAGACTTTTATTATCTTTAATCAAGGCGCGTTCGCCTTGGAGGACGTGAATTTCTACTGAAGTTTGACCATCAGCAGCCGTTGAGTACATCTGGGAGCGACTGGTAGGGATAGTGGTGTTGCGCTCGATGACTTTGGTGAATACGCCGCCTAATGTTTCCAAACCGAGGGATAGAGGCGTGATATCCAGCAGTAGTAAATCTTTGACTTCACCACCTAAGACACCTGCTTGAATTGCGGCTCCCAAGGCTACTGCTTCGTCTGGATTAACGGAGCGATCGGGTGCGACACCGCCGAAATATTTGCTAATTGCTTCTTGGACTGCTGGCGTGCGGGTTGACCCCCCGACTAAAATAATTTTGTCAATATCTTTCGGTGTCAAATTTGCGTCTTTGAGAGCTTGAGTCACCGGATCGATCGTGCTCTGAATCAGATGTGCCACCAATTTTTCAAATTGACTGCGAGATAGTTCCATCTCTAAGTGCTTGGGCCCCTTTTCGTCAGCGGTGATGAAGGGTAAGTTGATGGCGGTAGTATCTCTACCGGAGAGTTCAATTTTGGCTTTTTCAGCCGCTTCCCGGAGACGCTGCAAGGCCATTTTGTCTTTTGAGAGGTCAGTGCCTTCTCTAGTACGGAAGGTTTCTACCATCCACTGTACTAGGCAGTTGTCGAAGTCGTCGCCGCCCAGATGGTTATTGCCAGCGGTGGCATTGACTTCAAAAATCCCGTCTCCTAGTTGGAGGATGGAAACGTCAAAGGTACCACCCCCCAAGTCAAAGACCAAGATTTTTTGATCTTGGTCTTGCTTGTCCAACCCGTAGGAAAGGGCGGCGGCTGTGGGTTCGTTGACGATCCGCAAGACTTCTAAGCCCGCGATCGTGCCGGCATCTTTTGTTGCTTGCCGCTGAGCGTCTGTAAAGTAGGCTGGGACTGTAATTACAGCTTGAGTAACGGTTTCTCCCAAGTAAGTTTCAGCATCTTGCTTGAGCTTCAGGAGTACCATTGCCGAAATTTCTTGGGGCGTGTAATTTTTGCCGCGAATTTGGACATCAACGGTATTATCTTTGCCGTTGATGCAGGTGTAGGGAACGCGGGAGCGTTCTTCTTCGGTGTCTTCCCAGCGACGGCCGATGAATCGCTTGATGCTGTAGACGGTATTGGCGGCATTGGTGACAGCTTGGCGTTTGGCGAGTTGCCCAACTAAGCGATCGCCACCTTTGCCAAATCCTAAAATGCTCGGAGTTGTGCGCCCGCCCTCTGAGTTTGAGATCACGACGGGCTGCCCCCCCTCTAAAACCGCTACGCAACTGTTGGTCGTACCCAGGTCAATGCCAATTACTTTTCCCATAGCGCTCCTTGAGAGAATTAAAAATGTAAAATTAAAAATTAAAGGAAAAGATATTTTTAATTTTTAACTTTACATTTTTAATTTTTAACTTGGGTCGGAGTTATTTTCCGATACTTTTTTGTTATTGTGGCTCAACTTCTTCAGAGGCGGGTTCGGGAGCTGCTGCCACTTTCACCATTGCATGGCGCAGGACACGCTCGCCGAGCATATAGCCCCGCACCAGTTCCTCTGCCACAGTCCCCTCCTCATACTGGTCGGTAGGTTCTCGCATTACCGCTTCGTGGAGATTGGGGTCAAAGGGCTGACCTTCAGGGCGCATCGGGGAAACTCCCACCCGTTTGAGGCAGTCTACCATTTGCTTATAAACGCTTTGGTAGCTTTTGTGTATCCCCATCTCGCCGTCAGTTTGGGGCTTAATATGGGATCTAGCCCGCTCGAAATTGTCGATTACTGGCAACAATTCCATGATTGTGGCACACTTCACTTGCAAATCCAACTCTTCCTTTTCCTTAGCAGTGCGCCTGCGGAAGTTCTCAAAATCTGCGGCCAGCCGGAGATTTTGATTTTTCAGATCGTCTACCTGAGCGGAACTTGCTTGTGTCTGAGCTCTTAATGACTCATTTTCCTTAGTTGCGCTTGCCAATTCCTCCTTCAAAAACTCCAGAGCCTCAGCTAGCCCTGGATCGGCGAAATTGCCCTGCCCTGACGTGGATGGTGCGTTTCCTGCCGGTTGTGAGGCCTCTGAACTCTGATATGCTTGAGCAATTTGAAGCTCCCAGTCGAGCGGTTCGTTCAAATTTCCGTCTGCTGGCGGCGTTTCGTCTACCGCTTGCACCCCTTCTGGAGCAGTTGCTGCTGAGTTGGGATCGTGGTATTGCTGGTTTTCCTCGTCAATCATAAATTTCTGTGCGACACAACCCACACAATTCTAGCAGTGGGAAGAGCCGCGCCCTCCCTTGTTAATTGCCAATAAAAAAATGGAATCGAGTAAAAATTCACTGTGCGGCGCGAAAGCCTGCATTCTGCCCTGGCAGTTAGCCGGAGTGCACAATATTAATTAAAATATATATCAAAACCCTGCATAACAGGTTTGCACAGAGTATTATGGATATTCTGCAAAACGGAAGCCAATTGCCTCTACAACGCGGATAACTGCCAAGAATACAAATTCTTCTGAAATCTGGTTAAGCCTGGATTGTAAAGAACTCAAGAGGGAAATTGCGTTAACGTAGACTTGAATGGGGCTGCTAATATTTTAATTAAATCAAGGAAAGCTATTCCGGCTCTCCGCAGGCTCAGCCTCCAGACCTGAGTTTTGTTCAAAAGCTTATGAATTTGGCAGGTTTCTCTAAAATTGCAGCGGATTGGGGCTTCAGGGTCGCGATCGCTGACGTTAGCTGTAGGAAAAATTAAGGAGATCTACGGAATTAACTTATGACTAACACATTCGAGCGGCGACCCTCCACCTCCCTAGTTGTCCAGAGCAATTTCTCTCCGGCTCTCAACAAAATGATTCAGGCTGGTTATGTCAATACTGACCAGCTCAAACAAGCCCAAATTGAATGCCGCAAGTCAGGTAAGCGCTTGACAGAGGTACTCGAAGCGATCACCGGCCAACCTCTACCCCCAGAATTGCTGCGCCATTACAAGAAGCAGCAGATGTTTGAACTCAAGCTGGTGTATGGTGTTGAAGCATTTGACCCGGAGTTAACTCCGATTTCTACTGAGCAACTTGGTGGCATCCTCGATTTGTTAAAAATATCGATCGACACTTGCACTCAAGGGCGGTTTTTGCCTGTACAGAAGACCGAAACTGAGCCGCCATCAATTGTAGTGGCAATGGCAGATCCCGATAACCTTAACTCTCAAGAAGATTTACGCCGGATTTTGCAGCCTCATGGATTGAGCTTTGTACGGCGGGTAATTACCAAAGATGACTTTGACGAGATCGTTTCTGCCTACCGAGAGGATGACGCGAAGAAAGCAGCGGTAAAGGCGGCTAAGGAGAAGGAAGAAAAGCTACAGTTTGGGGGTGACAACTTTGAGGTCGAACTCGAAGAAATCAGCGGCGATGTAGAGGACATTGCTGTTTCCATAGATGATGCTGAAGCAGCTCCCGTGATTAAAGCTGTTAACGTCATTTTGGCTAAAGCTTTGTCAGAAAAAGTTTCTGATATCCACGTAGAGCCCCAAGAAGAACATCTGCGAATTCGGATGCGGAAAGATGGAGTGCTGCAAGAATATTTTCGCTTTCCAAAGCAGGTAGTACCCGCAATTACTTCCCGTTTCAAAATTCTTTCTAATATGGATATTGCCGAACGTAGGCAAGCTCAAGATGGACGGATTAGAAGGCGGTTTGAAGGGCGGACAGTAGACTTCCGGGTTAATAGTTTGCCCTCCCGCTATGGTGAGAAAATTGTGCTGCGGATTTTGGATAGTTCCAGCACGCAATTAGGTTTAGGTTTGTTAATTTCTGACCAAGAAACTCTGGCTTTGGTTCGAGAAACTGCGAGTCGGCCTTTTGGATTGATTTTGGTGACGGGGCCGACGGGTTCGGGTAAGTCAACTTCTCTGTATTCAATTCTGGCAGAAAAGAACGATCCGGGAATTAATATTAGTACGGCGGAAGACCCAATTGAGTATGCTTTGCCTGGGCTGACTCAGTGTCAGGTGATTCGCGAAAAAGACTTGACTTTTTCTAACATTTTGCGGGCATTCTTAAGGCAAGATCCAGATGTGTTGCTGGTGGGGGAAACGCGGGATAAAGAAACGGCAAAGACGGCGCTGGAAGCGGCATTGACGGGTCACTTAGTGTTAACAACTTTACACACGAATGATGCGGCGGGTGCGATCGCGCGTTTGGACGAAATGGGCGTGGAACCCTTCATGGTATCGGCGGCACTTTTGGGTGTACTAGCTCAGCGGCTAATGCGGCGGGTTTGTAGCGATTGTCGTCTTCCCTACACCCCTGCTCCTGAAGAACTCGGTCGCTACGGCTTGTCAACTTCTCAAGAAGTAGATATCACTTTCTACAAAGCCAACATAGTACCTTCAGATGACAGGAAAGCTCTGTCAGAAAGGGGAGAATTGTGCAAAAAATGTGGCGGTGGAGGTTACAAAGGGCGGGTTGGTGTCTATGAATTTCTGAAAGTTACAGAGCGACTGCAAACCCTAATTACCCAAGGTGCTCCGACAGAACAAATTAAGGAAGCAGCGGTAGAAGAAGGGATGAAAACCTTGCTGGCTTACAGTTTACAATTAGTGCGTGAAGGTGCGACAACTTTTGAAGAAGTAGAACGAGTAACGTTTACTGATACTGGTTTGGAGGCTGAATTGAAAGCTAAACGCAAGCAGGGGCTCACCTGTAAAACTTGCCGAGCTGAATTAAAGCCGGAAATGTTAGATTGTCCCTACTGCTTGACACCACGCTTTGTAGATTAATTAGGCATTATAGCTTACGTAACGCCGCCCTCTGGGCGGTGACTTTACCGCCGAGACGGCGGCGTTACAAACAGTTAGCAATTAGCTATTAACAATTAGCTATTAGCAAAGCTCCGCCCAACTAAGAATATGAGTTACATTGGTCTGTAAGTATCAATCTGATTCGGGAGACGTATCTATGGGTTTGATGATTGAGGACGTATTGGAGTCCCTTGTAGAGCAAGGCGGTTCGGACATTCACATCCAAGCTGGCGCACCGATCTTCTTCCGCGTCAGCGGGAAACTTACCCCTCAGCCTCAATTTGGGGAAATTTTAGCTGCTGAGGAAGTCCAAACGCTGATCTTCCAGATGCTCAACAATATGCAGCGCAAGCACTTGGAGATGGAGTGGGAGTTAGACTGCGCTTATGGGGTGAAGGGATTGGCCCGTTTCCGGGTGAATGTTTACCGGGAGCGGGGTTGCTGGGCTGCTTGCTTGCGGGCCTTGGCTTCCAAGATTCCTAACGCAGATGCACTGGGAGTACCGCAGGTGTTGCGGGATATGACGGAAAGGCCAAGGGGTTTAGTCTTGGTGACTGGCCAAACTGGTTCTGGTAAGACTACGACGATGGCGGCTTTGCTGGATTTGGTGAATCGGACGCGATCGGAGCACATTTTGACGGTTGAAGACCCGATTGAATACGTTTTTCCTAATATTAAGAGCTTATTTCACCAGCGGCAAAAGGGTGAAGATACTAAGAGCTTTGCGAATGCA
This sequence comes from Kamptonema sp. UHCC 0994, assembly GCF_029167235.1. GTDB lineage: Bacteria > Cyanobacteriota > Cyanobacteriia > Cyanobacteriales > Microcoleaceae > Kamptonema. The sequence goes on from NZ_JARFTR010000156.1 coordinate 53,530, forward strand.
CTGAGGGCTGCTTTGCGGGAAGATCCCGACTGTATTTTGGTGGGAGAAATGCGGGACTTGGAAACTATTGGTTTGGCAATTTCGGCCGCAGAAACGGGTCACTTAGTATTCGGAACGCTGCACACTAACTCCGCTGCGGCAACTGTAGACCGGATGCTGGACGTTTTTCCTCCGATTCAACAGCCACAAATTCGAGCGCAAATGTCTGGTTCTCTAGTGGGAATTGCATCTCAAAACTTGGTACCGAAACTTGGTGGTGGTCGTTGCTGCGCGATGGAAATAATGATGAATACACCCGCTATGGCTAACTTGATCCGCGAAGGAAAAACTGCTCAAATTTACTCCCAAATCCAAATGGGGGCTAAATTGGGGATGAGGACGATGGAAATGGCTTTAGCTGAACTTTTTAAAGCGGGCAAGATTAGCTGGGAAGCGGGGATGAGCAAAAGTGGTAAACCAGACGAGCTCGAACGCTTGATCGGGCCGGCACCCGCAGGGGCAAAGGCGGGAGCGCACCATTAATTTCAGTAGGGTTTGGGATGGGAATTTAAGCTGAAATTCACCATCCTAAATCTAATATCTAATATCTAAAATCTAAAATTTTCAGAGGTAAGAAATGGCTACCAATGTTCTCCGCGATAAGCCGAAAGCTGGTTTTGATTTGAATACAATCGGTCAGAAAATCGAGCTGGCAATGTCCACTGTTACGATTAAGGATTTGGCTATTTTTGCTCGTCAGTTTGCGGCGATGTTCAACGCAGGTGTGGCGATGGTGAGATGCCTTGCGGTGTTAAATGAACAGTGTTCTAATCCTAAGTTAAAGAATGCGCTTACGAGCATTAGTGCAGATGTGGAACAAGGGAGCGAACTTTCGACGGCGATGCGAAAATTTCCTGATGTTTTCGATCAGCTTTTCCTAAGTATGGTGGGTGCAGGAGAGGTAGGCGGTGTGCTCGATGAAGTGCTGGAACGCTTAGCAGTTTTGATGGAGAAAAATCATAAGACGCAGAGTGAAATTAAGTCGGCTATGTCTTATCCGAAGACTGTGTTATTCATAGCAATCGTTATTTTTTTCGCGATGACAATTTTTCTGCTGCCAACCTTTGCTAAGATTTTTAAAGATATTGGTGCAGATTTGCCAGCATTCACCCTAATGATGCTAAGTATCAGTTCATTCTGTACGACTTGGCCTCCGATCCCGCAGGTGACAGTAATTGCGAGTCTAATTGGTCTTTCTTTTGCCTATAAGATGTACTACAAAACTCCGGTTGGTCGTCTGCAAATCGATAAAATTATGTTAAAAATGCCTGTGCTTGGGGATCTGCTGGAAAAATCGGCGGTGGCGAGGTTTTGCATCATTTTTGGGACGCTGACGCGATCGGGAGTTCCGATTCTAAACTCCTTGGAAATTGTGAGAGATGTGGCCGGAAATCAAGCGATCTCGAATGCGATTGAATATGCAAGGAATCAAATTATGGGTGGGGGGATGATTAGTATTGCTTTGCAAGAACAGGCTGTTTTCCCGGCCTTGGCAATTCAGATGATGGCAATTGGTGAGGAGACGGGGGAATTAGATAAAATGTTGATGAAAGTGGGTGTTTTTTATGAAACGGAAGTGGAAGAAGCGGTTAAAGGATTAACGAGTATGATGGAACCTCTGATGATTGTTGTGATTGGGGGTATTGTGGCTTCGATTCTGCTGTCTATGTATCTGCCGATGTTCGCAGTGTTTCAGAAGATGTAGAAAATAGTTAACGGTTAACGGTTAACTGTTAACTGTTAACTGTTAACGGTTAACTGTTAACAAATTAGCAATTACTATTTGAAGATGCCTATTAAACAATCACATTACGAAGCTTTGCTGGCGGAGTACAGTGAATCAACTGCGGCGATCGCACTGCTAAAACGCTATCGGCTTTATCTGGAAATGATTCCGAGTATGCGCCGAGCTCACGAGAGTGTAATTACTATTCCACTGCCAGTTGTGCGCTTACGGGATGGTGTTTCGCATTCAGGGATTAGCGGTGTCAGCATAGCACCCGGACAGGCTATTTGCTTGCCTTGTGATGTGGCGATTTTGATGTGCGATCCTGAGTGGAAGGTGAAAACAGGGGTAGAAATTTTGATTTTTATCCATCGCTATCAGGAGGATTATTCAGAATTGCTGGGCCGCTGGCGGCAGGCTCAAGTTTGGCTGGATAAGGGTTATGAGTGGGTGATGTCACACAGTTATAGGCATATTTACAGTGAGGAAGCTGAGGAGATTCATCCGCTGTTTGTGTTGTTTGAAGATACGCCGGAACGAATTCAGCGGGGGTTGAAAGGTGCGGGTTTGCCGTTTGTAATAGAAAGTTTTGAGGCGGCTATTGAGGATGAGGAATCTGAGTCTTTTTCTGCTGATAGTCCACCGATAACTAGCGATTAGTTGGTGGTAAATGGTTGTGGGTAGCGCCGATTTTAGGGCTAACTATGCCCTCCAATTCTTAATTATTTATAAATATATTATTAATTGCGAAGAAGAGCTTGTGATTTTATGTAAGACAACAGAATGCTACATTTTTAGAGTTGTATAATTTGTGTTTATTTTAAGCAAAAGTAGATTAACTTACCATCGCGATCGCACCTCACCCCCGAATCGCCATCCCTAACCATCTAGACAAATTACAACGGGAACTGGTATAATTGTGAATATATGAGGAATAGTTCTATGAGTATTACTTCTCAAAATGAAGTAGAAAGTAGTGGTTTAATAATTAAGAGTTAGGGGGAATGATTTACTGGTCACAGATGTAGAGTCCCATCGTCGCTCGCTTATTGGTACATTTGATGTTGCTTTATGTCCGCAATTGTTGCTGCATGGCATAATATCGGGTAGTGAGTGTGTTTACGTTAGAATACGTCAAGCAGAAGCACTGGAGAATTATCTATGAACACTAAATTTATACACGATACAGATACATTAGTGTCTAAAATTGCTGAGAAGTACCGAAAAGAAGGATATACAGTATTTGTTGAGCCTAAATCTGAAGACATCCCTTTCGATTTAGGCACATATCGCCCTGATTTGATGGTAAAAAGGAACGAAAATGATGGTTATATAATTGAGTTCAAAGTTAATACTAGGAAAACATCTATAGAAAGATTTATAGAAATTGCCGATATAGTTTCTCAACATACAGGCTGGCGTTTCTTGTTGATTACTGGAGAAGATGCTTTACTAAAAGATAATGCAAAGGAAGAAAAGTTATTATCTTGGGAGCAAATTATTCGTATAAAATCGCAGGGTGAACGCCTGATTTCATTAGGAGAAACTGAAGGTGCGTTTTTATCCCTTTGGGTGATAATTGAAGCACTCCTCCGTCGGCGTGCTGAGCAAGTTAATATCCCAATTGAACGATTTCCACCTTTATCTCTAATTAAGCAGATGTATTCGCAAGGAGAAATTTCTATGGAAAATTACGATCGAGCGATGCTTCTTCAAAATGTAAGAAACCGATTGGTTCATGGATTTCAAACGCCAGAACTTAATGAGTCTGTATCTCTATTGCTGATGCTGTTAAATGAATTAATCAGTTTATGGGCACCACAGTTATCCCAGTCCTGAGAGGTTCAACAATCAGTATTTAGACCGGATGATTTTATCTAAGTAGTCGGTAAGCGCGATCGCACCTCACCCCCGATCGCCTTCCGAATCCCTATCCCCCCACCATCAGATCGCTCCCAAATATATCTTGCCAAAATTCACGACTTATGTATGACTTGACTAACGCCACGAACTACGCGAAACTTAACAGACAACTGACGTACTGCTTCCCGATATTAATAACTTTTGTTAAGTTATGACTCGCAACCTCTCAATTAGTCACAATTAATCTAAAGGTTTGCGAGTCAGCCAATCTGATTGAAGCGACTTCAGCAGGCATCGCCGCTAGCTTACTGGTGCCGGTGTCTACTCCCACAACTACCTAGCAACTAGCCAGGATTTATGGAAACACTAGAGTTTGTGATTTATCCAGATGGTCGCGTGCAGGAAAAAGTCACTGGCATAGTTGGTGCATCTTGCGCTGAGGTAACGGCTGCGATCGAAGCCCAGCTTGGCTTAGTCCTCAATCAGGAGTCAACCTCTGAATATTTCGCAGCCCAACTGCATCAGTCAGCGGAAGCTACAGCTAAAGTAGCTTTGAGCGATTGGTAAATTGTTTTGTTAACTTCTTTAATTACTTGAATATCACCATGTCACACTTTAGCCAAATCAAGACCCAAATCCGCAATCTGACCTCATTACAAGCTGCTTTGACCGATCTCGGTATCAACTGGAAAGCAGGCCCTTCTGAAGTACGAGGCTATCGCGGCCTGACTAACACTGCTGAAATAGCGATCGAACAAGAAAACGGTTATGACGTTGGATTTAGCTGGAACGGTACTGAGTACGAATTGGTTGCTGATTTGCAGTTTTGGCAGCAAGCTTGGTCTGTAGACCGTTTCTTAAATAAGGTGACTCAGCGCTACGCTTATCATACTGTTGTGAATGAGAGTGCGAAGCAAGGTTTTCAAGTTGCGGAACAAAAGCAAAATCAAGATGGTTCAATCCGCTTGGTAGTGCAGCGTTGGTGCGCTTAAAAATTTACAGGTTGAAACTTGTTTCAAAAGTGCCAAAATTTGGTAGTCAGGACTTTAGTTCTTACTTTTGAGTTTAGTAAGAAAAAATTTTATTCCTGACTACGATCGAGTTTTCGGAGACTTTTGTAAGAGGCCTAATTAAAGTCCGCGCAGGCGGACTTATTATTTCTTGGAACAGGATAAATGTCAGAACTTTCTCCAATACCAATAGACAGTATGAGCGATCGCTCTGGTTTAGAGCCGGAGTTGGGCGGATTTTTGCGGGATGCGCCTCAGCGTTCGGGTTTAGAACCTGAATTGGGCGGTATGCTGCGACAGAAGGGGGTTTATGTTGATGAAATTACCTGTATTGGCTGCAAACATTGCGCCCACGTTGCTCGTAATACATTCTATATTGAGCCGGACTATGGGCGATCGCGCGTAGTACGACAGGATGGGGACTCTGAAGAATTGATTCAGGAAGCGATCGATACTTGTCCCGTTGATTGCATCCACTGGGTTGATTACACTGAACTTAAGAAATTGGAAAAAGAGCGCCAAGATCAGGTAATTCCTGTGGTAGGATTTCCATTGGATCATGCCGTAATTCGAGCGCAAATCCGCCAACGCCAAAAAGCGAGGCGCGATCGCAAACGCACCGATTGAAATTGTCGCTATTTCTCACAAAATAATAGGATGGGCGCTGCTTTTATCTATGATTCGATCGCTAAACAGGACTTAAGCAAAAGTATGCGTAAGTCCTAACTAAAAGCTGGCTGTGTATATTTTCTTCGTTCTATCCTAGAAGGAGAATCCCGTTGGTATGAGCAAAGCATTCGCGCCTATATCCTATTAATAAATATGCGATAACTTTAAGCACTAATGCTTTATCCCTACGGATATATTTACACTCAACCCTTCTTCCCTCTTCCTTTAAATTTTTTAGCCTTGAATCGGCTTTCCCTCCCGATTAATAAGGCGACTTTTTGAATCAACAGCCGTCACATCCTCATAAACACCCTCATCCCGCTTCACATACTTGCTAAACCCAGCACTCTTATAATCATTGTTTGATGTCGGCATTATCAGTCTTGGCGCACTCAGCAAGCGGCGCACAGTCGCGTCTTCTGGAGTATCCCCCGGATCGCATTTAGCTAACTTGCACAGTTCCCCCCAAGTCGTCACTTGGTGGTTCATACTGTGCCAAACTTCTACCCGTTCGTTATTGATGGGACAAAAATAATCGTAGATAGGCATAAAGACAATCTCGATCGCAATGACTCAGATTACTAGCTGTAGACTAAATTTCCCCTATTTTAGCTCAAGTGTGTCCGTTATTGCAAGGGCAAAATTTTAAACTAGGGGTTAGTTTACTCCCAATTTGCCCACACATCTAGATTGTAATCCTAATCACACTCGCGATCGCAATCTAAATTCTGCAAACAATAGGGATAAGGATAGCAATATCGTATAATTAACACTGGTAGGCTAGCTCTTCCTAAAGGATCGAACCTGGTCTGAAAAATATACCAACTGACAAAGTGATTAGGACGCTCTTAATTGCTGAAACCATTGTTTTTATTGCATTCTCCTTCTGCATTCAGCTATATGTCCCCTTGAATCCATTTTGCTTTAAAGTAAGTATAGCCTTATTAAGGGTAAGCTAATGGCAGTAACAAATACTCTAAAGCCCCTAAAAGATTTACCATAGCTTACTAGCGATACTCAAACGATCGCACTGCCTAACTTTCAGTTTGATTTACCGATTACTACCGAGGATTTCTCCATGAGTGATTTCAAAGTTACGCCAGAAGTAGAACTAAGTATAGCTCAAATGTTAGAGCGATACCAGTTAGAAGATGAAGCAATCCTACGGCGTTGGGCCAAACTTCACGGTATCAATAACAGCCGAGGTTTTTACTATCCCAGCGAAGTAGATTTAATCGATCATGTTCATCACCATATTTACAATTTGGGAATGAGTATAGCTGATTACCAAAATCTTTTAGATCGCCGCCGCAACCATTCTCAACCTACCGCCGAATCAAATAAAACTATTGCTAATCAGGTCGCTGATGAAGCTTATGATGCTATCGAAATGCTGACCGAACAATACTCGGAAGCAATCGATTTGATGGGTGAAAGAATTGCCGACCATTTCGTAGACGAGCTAGATTTATCGGTGATGCGACATCTCGCTAAAAAGGTACAAGACCGCCGAAAACTGAACGGTCAAGCTAAACCTAATCGCTTTGTTCAAATCATTAAAGCAGTGCTGCAACCTAACGGTAATACATTACTTGTACCTAAGCACACAGAGGAAGCTAGTATGGAACTTGAGCACAATCATCGACTCGGCTAAGCTGCCCATTTCTTTCAAGAATTAAATGTTATCTCTAGGAAATATTTTCCAATTTTCCTAGAGAAGTCTCCTTTCTTCACCTAAAATTTATCTCTATAGACTGAGGCAACTCTTCCCTAAATCTGCGTTTATAATTAGAGAGAGCCATTTTATCAAATGGTTATTATAGTTTGAAAAAGGTTAAGTAAATGATTAAATCATGGATGGTAATTGGAGGCATTGCCTTTTTAGTAGCCTTAGCTAGTAGCTTAATTCGACCTCGTGACATCCAGTGGTTCAACCGCCTACAACGACCCAAATGGTTAGTTTTTGAAAAAGCAATTCCTATCATCTGGACTGTGATTTTTATTTGTGCTGCGTGGTCAGCAGTTATTATCTGGGAAAGAGATCCGGGAAACTCATCAACTTGGCTGCGAATGGGTTTATACCTACTTTTAGAGATAGTTACAATGGCTTACACGCCTGTAATGTGTAGATTTCGCAGCCTCAAAGTTGGTACTATTATTGGGGGAACTGGTGCGATTTTAAGCATTATATTAGTCCTAAGCATCTGGGAAGTTTCGACTCCTGCGGCTTTGCTGCTACTTCCTTATATAGTATGGAGCCCCATTGGTACTTATACTACTTGGGAAATGATGAATCTGAATCCCGCAGATGCTTAAGGAATTGGTAATTGGTAATTGGTAATTGGTAAATTGATATTATTTAAGAGGATGGTGATCGGCGAGAATTTTCTCAACTCTGGCTTCATCAATACGAGCAGTTAATCTTGTAGCTTCGTGGTTGTCTCTAATAGTTTTTGCGAGAGTAAAAGAAGAGCCAACGGAGAAAGTTAATCCCATCCCCATAAATCCTTTTACCCAATTATCAACTGGTAAATAAATAATGCCAAAAGTAGTTGCGGAAAGGGCAAGAATAAAAGAAGCCCAACATTGAATAATCCAAGCTGCTGTATCTTTCTGCTTTGCAATTGGTTGTGACATATTTCCTCTGGCTATGATTTGCCTGTTGGCTAATTAACTTATACAATATAAATTGTTAAGTAAAAGCAGTAGGTGGCAAGGACAGTTTGTAAAAGCGAACACTGCGATCGCACTTTTGATTTCTGGAGGAAAACGCTGAGGATAGGGTTTGAGCTTCACAAAGACAGGAGTAAGAGTAGACAGTTTTGAAACTGGACTAAGGTAAAATAGGGAAAGAAAGAAAAGGCGATGGGTTTATCTACGATCTACTGCTAGTTTATACAGCCATCACTTATCCAAATCATGCCAATGGAATTTAATAGATTTCACCCTGCTGTAGCAGTATCGTCAATACATCCTTTTACATCCTTTTAAATACATAGTGTAATTTAAAATGATCCACCATCATAAAAAATGATAAGTAGGTGGACATAAATAAACGCTATAAATTGTAAGGTGGGCGCTCGCCGCAACCATCTTCTTCTATGAGTTACAGGTTTTTTGCGGCGAGCGCCCACCCTACGTTTAATTATGTCCGACTACTTAAGTGTTTTAATTTTTAATTTCTAACTTAGTTGGTAGCAGAACACAGGACTTACGCATTGTAATGACAGCATCAGGGTTTGAGATTGCTAAGCCTAACGGGCACAGGCTACGCCAACGTTTCACTTGCTTTTGACAGAAAATGGTACAGGATACGTAAGTCCTGAGAACATTGAATTGTACTCAACCAAAACTCATGAATAATCTCTCACTCAGAAACAGGACGCAATCTTTATATATGGAAGAGTCTGTTTTTGTCCGTTCGAGCCTCTTTGGTTATAATTGGCTATTATCATTGACTGACAGGTGGCATATTTAAAACAAAAAACCTATGCTGACAATCTTCGAGGAGTTCTTTTCATCAGGTCAGTTTATCCCTCACGATCGCTACTACCTGTGGCAACCTCAACTGGTATGGCTCCACATTTTATCGAATTTGTCGATCGCGATCGCCTATTTCTCAATTCCAGCGATATTAATCTATTTCGTATACAAACACAGCGATATTCCGTTTCTCAGGATATTTATTTTATTCGGAGTATTTCTTATTCTCTCTGGCACAGGTCACTTGCTAGAAATTTGGACGCTATGGTATCCGGTTTACTGGTTGAACATGGTTGAGCAAGCGATTACGGCCTTGGTTTCCTGTTACACGGCGATACAAATCGTAACGCTGCTGCCCAAATTTTTGGCTCTGAAGACTCCAGAACAATTAGAGGAAATCAACCAAAAATTAGAGCGCGAAATCGCTGAACGCCAGAAAGCAGAAGCAACTCTCAAAAATACAGAAATTACCAAGAGTTACGCCTATGAGGAATTAGAAAGTCGGGTGCAAAAACGGACAGCAGAGCTAGTAGAAACTAATACAGTTTTAGAGAAAGAAATTAGAGAAAAAATTGCAGCAGAATCAGCTTTGAGAGAAAGTGAAATTCGCCTACGAAAACAACAAAATGGATTGCTAAAATTAGCTAAAAGCCCCAGTATTTATGAGGGGAATATCCAAGGAGCTTTGAGTGCAATTACCGAAGTGGCAGCTCTTACTCTGAGCATAGAAAGGGCTAGCGTATGGTTTTATAGCGAGGGTAAATCAGAGATTTACTGCGCGGATTTGTACGAAGTTACTCCCAACAGGCACAGCCAAGGCTTAAAACTTGCTGCTGCTGACTATCCAAACTATTTTCAAGGTTTAGAAATAGACCGAGTAATTGTAGCAAACGACGCTCACACTCATCCACGAACTCAAGAGTTTAGCGAGTTATATTTAACTCCTCTGTCCATTACCTCCATGTTGGATGCTCCCATTAATTTAAAGGGGCAAACTGTCGGAGTAATTTGTTTAGAACAGGTAGGAACGGTCAGAAATTGGGCAATTGAAGAACAGAATTTTAGCAGTTATTTAGCTTATATGACTTCTCTAGCAATGGAGTCACGCGATCGCAAACGGGCAGAATTAGCCTTGCGGGAGACAGCAGAACGAGAGAAAGCGATCGCATTTATGATGCAGCGAATGCGCCAAACCTTAGAAATTGAGAAGATTTTTAGCGCCGCTACTTCTGAACTGCGGCAAGCTATCAACTGCGATCGCGTTGGAGTTTACCGTTTCAACCCGGACTGGAGTGGAAATTTCGTCGCTGAGTCAGTAGTATCAGGCTGGAAAGTGCTCTTAGAGTCAGAAATAAATCAGCGCCAGCTAACAGAAACAACTATAGAAAAAGACGGTTGCGCGACCAAAACGTTAAGCATTATTGGTGAACCCATAGAAGATACTTACCTGCAAGAGAATCAAGGCGGCTTTTACCTGCAAAAAACATATTATCGCTCCGTTTCCGACATCTACAAAGCTGGATTTAATACCTGTTATATCGACCTCCTAGAGGAATTTCAGGCACGGGCTTACATCATCGTTCCTATCTTTTGTAGTAGTAAACTTTGGGGGCTGCTGGCAACTTATCAAAATTCAGATATTCGCGAATGGGGAGAAGCAGAAATTAAAATGGTAGTTCAAATTGGTGCTCAATTGGGAGTTGCCATACAGCAGGCAGAATTGCTAGCTAAAACTCAAAAACAAGCCGCAGAGCTGAAAGTAGCCAAGGAAGCTGCCGATGCCGCCAACAGCGCCAAAAGCGAATTTCTCGCTAATATGAGCCACGAATTGAGAACCCCACTCAACGCCATTCTTGGTTTTAGCCAATTGATGAACCGCGATCGATTACTATCAACGGAAAACATAGAATATCTGAATATTATCAACCGCAGCGGCGAACATTTGCTAGAATTAATTAATGATATTCTAGAAATGTCAAAAATAGAAGCGGGGCGGACGGTACTTCATGAAAGTGAATTCGACCTCTATAACTTACTCGATAGTCTTGAAGAGATGCTGCAACTCAAAGCTCAATCTAAGGCTTTGAACCTTGCTTTTGAGCGGGAAAAAATAGTGCCACAATATGTAAAAACAGATCAAAGTAAACTGCGTCAGATTTTAATAAATTTGCTGGGAAATGCGCTAAAATTTACCGAAAAAGGTAACGCGATCCTGCGAGTAAAAATTGCCGACAGAGAAAAAAGTAATAACGAATATAAAGAAAATACAAATATTCCTTCTTCCTTCTTCCTTCAGTTTGAAGTTGAAGACACCGGCCCTGGTATTGCTCCAGAGGATTTCGATAAATTATTTGAAGCCTTCGGACAAACAGCAACAGGTTTGAAATCAGGTCAAGGTACAGGCTTAGGTTTACCTATCAGTCAAAAATTCGTACAATTGATGGGTGGAGAACTTACCGTTAGCAGCAAGGTGGGTCAAGGCGCTAAATTTACCTTTGACATTCAGGCTAGTTCCGTTGATACAATTGAGATTGAGAAAGATCGGCCTATCAATAAAAAAATCCTCGGTTTAGCACCCGACCAACCGTCATACCGCATTCTGATTGTCGAAGACAATCCTGCTAACCGCCTACTCCTAGTAAGGTTAGTCAGTTCTCTAGGCTTTGAAGTGCGCGAAGCCGAAAATGGTCAACAAGGCATAGCTTTGTGGGAAAGTTGGGAGCCTCATCTAATCTTGATGGACATGAGAATGCCCGTCATCGACGGATATGAAGCTACCAAAAAGATCAGAGCTAAGTCAAAGAGTCGGGAAACAGTAATTATTGCTTTAACTGCCAGCGCCTTTGAACAAGAGCAACAACTGATTTTATCCGCAGGATGCGACGATCTGGTACGTAAACCTTTTAAAGAACAAGAGCTATTAGCTAAAATGAGTCAATATTTAGGAGTGAAATATCTATACGAAAACGATCGGGAAGATAGAAACATAAATTCAGAAAACGAAGCAGATGATTGTGCTACGATCCTTCAGCTAGAAACCTTAGAAGTAATGCCAAAAGAGTGGATGAAACAGCTATACCTAGCTGCCTGCCAAGGCAGCGACTCTTTGATTTATCAGCTCCTTGAGCAAATCCCCGCAGAAAATTCTGCTATTGCCAAAGCGCTTGGTGACTTAGTTGATAATTTCCGGTTCGACAAAATTATGGAATTAGCTCAACTAACTGTAAACTAACAAAGTTAAAAATTGAACTCTAAGCAAGTAGGGAAAAGCTAAAATGGATGGGAATCAGGTTAGCATCGTCCAAGAAGATATCTTAATTGTTGACGACAACCCAGACAATTTGCGCCTTCTCTCTAAAATGTTAACTAAAAAGGGCTATCACGTTCGCAAGGCATTAAACGGTCAAATGGCACTAACAGCCGCGCAAGCTGTTGTCCCCGATCTAGTTTTGCTTGATATTATGATGCCAGAAATGGACGGCTATGAAGTTTGTACGCATTTGAAAGCCGATCCGAAAACAGCCGAAATTCCTGTGATTTTTTTGAGTGCTCTCAGTGATGCTTTTGATAAAGTCAAAGCCTTCGCCGTAGGAGGTGCAGATTATGTTGTAAAGCCATTTCAACTTGGAGAAGTGTTAGCTCGTGTCCAAAATCAACTGGCACTTAGAGCCGCAGAATTAGAAAAAAAACAACTTAATTCTCAACTGGAAGAGCGAGTAAAAGAGCGTACTTACCAACTACAAGCAGCTAATTCTGAACTGAAGCGGGAGATAGGCGAACGTAAACTACTAGAGAAGCAATTACTAAGAATGGCGCTCCATGATGCGCTCACTGGTTTGCCTAATAGAGTGTTATTTATGGAACGTTTAGTACAAGCTCTTAACTGTTCCAAGGAAGTTAAAGGCTATCAGTTTGCCGTGTTATTTCTGGACTGCGATCGATTTAAGGTTATTAATGATTCTCTTGGTCATCCCGTTGGCGATGAACTGCTAATAGCCCTCGCTCGCCGTTTAGAAAAATCGCTGAATCCTAAAAATACCCTAGCTCGGTTGGGTGGTGATGAATTTGCAGTTTTGATAGTAGATATTGAAAATATTGCTACTGCCACCAAGTCAGCAGAACTTATACTTCAGGGACTTGCTTTGCCGTTTCAACTTAAAAGATATGAAGTGTTTATTAATGCCAGTATTGGGATTGCTGTCGGCAATTTTAATTATGAGCAACCAGAGCATTTGTTGCGGGATGCAGACACCGCCATGTATCGAGCAAAGAATTTAGGGAAAGGTCAGTATCAAATTTTTGACCCAGCAATGCACGATGCTGCTCTTAAAGTTTTGCAGCTAGAAAATGACCTCCGCAGAGCTGTCAACCAACAGGAATTTATCGTCTACTATCAGCCAATTATTGCTCTCAGTAGCGGCAGGATTTTTGGCTTTGAGGCGCTGGTACGCTGGCGGCACCCCCAACAGGGTCTAGTTTCTCCCGCACTATTTATTCCCGCAGCAGAAGAAACTGGTTTAATTAATTCTATTGGCAAGTGGGTTTTGCAGGAAGCTTGCCGTCAGTTGCGCCTATGGCATCAGGAACAAGTCACTAACTATCCTCTAACGATGAGTGTTAATCTTTCGGTGCGGCAATTTGCACAACCGGATTTAATTGAGCAAATTGACCAAATTTTGACCCAAACCCAACTCAATCCCCAGTATCTAAAATTAGAGATTACAGAAAGTGCTATTATGGAAAATGCTAAATCTGCTGCGGTGATTCTCCAAAAGCTCAGAGAACGGCACATTCAATTGAGTATCGATGACTTCGGCACGGGTTATTCTTCCCTGAGTTACCTACATTCCTTTCCTGTTGACAATTTAAAAATTGACCGCTCTTTTGTGCAGCGTTTGGACGGAAAACCGGAAAATATGGGGCTGATATCAGCAATTATGAGTATTAGTCAGGCTTTGGGAATGAATGCAATTGCAGAAGGAATTGAAACGAGAGAACAGTTAGCCCAACTCAGAAGTTTAAATTGCCATTTTGGTCAGGGGTATCTGTTTTCTAAACCTTTGGAGGCAACAGCAGCAAGAAATTTAATTCTATCGGCTCCTCGGTGGTAAGATATGACTACTAAAAATGCTGACATTTTAATTGTTGATGATACACCAGATAATATTCGTTTTTTATCCTCTCTGCTAGTAGAACAAGGATATAATGTTCGCAAAGCACTCAATGGAAAAATGGCATTGACCGCAGTTAAAGCTGTTTTACCGGATTTAATATTACTAGATATTAATATGCCTGGTATGAATGGTTATGAAGTGTGCGAACAGCTCAAAAATGATACGAAAACTTCCTCTGTTCCTGTAATTTTTTTAAGTGCTTTGGATGGTGTGGTTGATAAAGTTAAAGCTTTTCAGATAGGTGGTGTGGACTATATTACCAAGCCTTTTCACCTTGAAGAAATTTTAGCGAGAATTCAAAACCAACTGAAAGTCAAAACTCTTCAAACTCAACTGCAAGTGCAGAATGTACAACTTAAAGCGGCCTTGGAAGAACTAAAAAACACTCAAATACAATTAGTTCAGAAAGAAAAAATGATCGGTTTGGGTATATTGGCGGCAGGAATGGCTCACGAAATCAACAATCCAATTAACTTTATTTCTGGTAATATTAATCATGCTCGTCAATATATTCTATATTTGTTAAAATTGATTACTCTTTATAAAGAAGCTTATCCCATTCCTACAGCAAATATTCAAGAAGCGATGGATGAGATAGATTTAGACTTTCTTGTTCCAGACTTGGAACAACTCTTAGATTCTATGCAGAAGGGAACGGAGCGCATCCGCACAACAATTCTTGCCTTACGCATCTTCTCACGTTTGGACGAGTCTGATATTAAAGCTGTAGATATTCACGAAGGAATTGACAGCACTCTATTATTGTTGGAACATCGGCTGAATCCAGAGAGCAAATCATCAAAGATTAAAGTTATTAAAGAGTATGGAAATTTACCATTAGTTACTTGTTATGCTAGTCAGCTCAATCAGGTATTTTTCAATTTGTTAAATAATTCTATTGATGCTCTAGAGTTAGTAGATGAGGAAGATATATATCAATCTTCAGTTCCCACAATTTGGATTACCACAGAGTCAACTAATTCCGTCACTATTTCGATTAAAATTAAAGATAACGGCATTGGCATTACTGACGAAGTAAAATCTCAGTTGTTCGACCCATTCTTTACTACTAAATCAGTAGGAAAAGGTAGCGGATTAGGGTTGCTGACCAGTTATCAAATTATCGTAGAAAAGCACAAAGGACAGATAAATTGCCATTCTTTCCCTGGAAAGGGTGCAGAGTTTAAGATTGAAATTCCCGTGAGTTTGGTTAAGGGTTAACTGTTAACAGTTAACCTTTAAATCTTGACTATTAACTTTTTATGCCTTAAGGCTGGTTCAGATTAGTGTGAATCGGTGTTAAAATTGATTACGTAAAAATCTGTATCAAATTCAATGAAACACCAAAAAGAACTATGGCGAGTAATTCTAGCAGTATCCTTGACGGTTATAGGAGTGCTGCATTTTGTATCATGGGAGCAATTTGTCCGAATTATGCCGCCGCAACTTCCCTATCCCAAAGAATTAGTTTATATCAGTGGTTTCTTCGAGATTTTAGGAGGAATTGGACTGTTAGTTCCTCCAGTAAGTCGTGCTGCGGCATGGGGATTAATTGCTCTATTTATTGCTGTATTTCCAGCCAATATCAACATGGCAGTTAACAACATTGCCATAGATGGAATTCCCCATAATCAACTATTATACTGGCTAAGACTGCCTTTTCAAGCTGTCTTTATTTACTGGGCATGGCTATATACCCAACCTGACGAAGTTAAACCCCGTGCTTCAATTAGTCCCTACGAAACTGAAGATGCTAAATGAAACAGTATGAAACAGTTTGATTATTCTCTGGATTTCAATACTGTTTTTATTAATGTTTGCAAATATGATAGTATTAAAGTACCGCATCCTGCAAAGCACCAACTCTATTTTGCTCTATCGCATAAATAATGACTTCACAAACAGATACTCTCTCTACTTCCTCTACTTCTTCAAACTTTCACTTTACTCTCGTTGGACATATCGAGTCGAGTGAAGGAGTGAATTATCTGGTATGCCGGGAAGGTATTAAATTTCCTGTTAGTTCGCTACCAGCATTATATCCCTCTGAAGTTGTGTTGTGGCAAGCGATACCCAGTACCGATTCCACTGGTCAGATTTCCAATCTAACTTTGTTAAATTTCTCGAAGATTAACCTTAAAGAAAATCAAGAAGATAAATGTTTGTTATCTGGGCGAATTGTACAGCTAGGCAAAAAATACAATTTTGCTCAGATTAAGGTGAATCGCCAAGGTGGAAAAACATTAAAAATTACCTTATTATCTCCCGATCGTCGCATGAAAGTTGGTCATTTATGGGAGATAGTTGCTGTCCGTCAAGGAGGATTTTTGCACGTTCAATCAGGTATGATGATTGAAGAAGCGCAGAATACCTTAGATGAAAATTCACCTGTTTTAGAACCTGAAAATCAGTATTTTAGTGAGTTAGATCGCGGTTTAGAGATCGCAAATATTGCAGAAGAGACTGAAATCTCTGCCATCTCTTTAGAACCAAAATCTACAGATTTACTAATTTCAAATCCTGCGGATATTCAGTTACCAGTTACTTCTAAAAACAATGTTCCTCCCGCCGCTGAAGTTGCGATCGCGGCCTTAATTGCAGAAACTAAAATTGAAGATTGGAATATAGGAACACCGAAACAACGTGCAAATAAAGCATGGGAATGGAATGCCATCCATCCAATTACTCAACAGCGGGCAAGAGTTAATATTCTCGGCAAGAAACCCCCCCGCGTTTATCAGTACCCATTAATTACTAATATCGATGCTAATCTAGCTGAGAATACTCACTTAGTAGTTACGCCATTGGGAGCAGCTAGAGGGATTGGTGCTTCATGTTTTCGCATAGAAATAGGGCCTTATGAGGTGGTTTTAGATTGTGGCTCACGTCCTAAAGGCTACGATCCTTTGCCTGCATTAGAATATCTAAATAATCCTGATTTATTGATAGTTTCTCACGCCCATTTAGACCATTTAGGTGCTGTACCTGTATTTCATAACCGCTATCCAGGTGTGCGGATAATTTGCACTCAGGGAACTAGAGAAATTGCTCACATCATGTTACGCGATTGTTTAAAAGTACAATCTCTTAATGAAGATTCTACACCACTTTTTGACGATGTAGATTTGGAACGTACTTTATTTAGATTAGAAACGCAACCTGTGGGAGTTGATTTTGAACCTTTACCGGGATTAAAAGTAAGATTTATTAATGCGGGTCATATTTTAGGTGCTGCGTGTATTTACATGACTTGCGGAGAGCGATCGCTAATTTATACTGGTGATTATAATACCACTTCCAGCCGTACTACCACTGGATTGCGGTTAGCTGATTTGCCGCAAGCAGATATTTTGATTACAGAATCTACCTACGGGGCGGATACTCACCCTGGAAGAAAAGCTCAAGAAACAGCCTTAATTGATGCGATCGCAGAAGTAATTAAAGCAGGTGGAAATGTCTTAATTCCTGCCTTTGCCTTGGGAAGAGCACAAGAAATTTTATTAGCTATCCGCACTAGCACTACCTTTCACACTTTAAAGGTTCCTGTCTACGTTGATGGGTTAGTGCGTAGCGTCACTGAAACTTTCAGAGAAAACCTGGATCTTTTACCTGATTCAGTCAAAAATTTTCTCAAACAATGCAATCGAGAACCATTTTTTGACTTGAATGGAATGCCACCGATTATCCCCATTAGCAATACGAAAGAACGTCCCTTAGCAATGGCGAAACCCAGCGTAATTGTTGCTAGTTCTGGGATGTTAAGCGGTGGTGCATCAGTATACTATGCGAAAACTTTGTTAGAGAGAGAAAATGCAGCTATTTTTATCTCTGGATACACGGATGAAGAATCACCAGGGCGACTTTTGCAGAATTTAGCGGTGGGGGATGAAATTGAATTAGATGGAAAAAAAATTACTGTCAAGGCACAAATTAAAAGATTCAATTTGTCTGCTCATGCTGATAAGATTGGACTGACACAAGTGATTAACAAAGTGAGTCCAAAACACCTGATTTTAATTCACGGTTGCGGTAATGCTTTGCACTCCCTAGCAGATTCTGGAGATTTAAAATCTAAGCATTATATTCATATTCCCAATGTTGGGGAGCGAGTGGAATATGGACAAGCACCTGAACATATTTCTAAATCGCAAATAGCTAAGATTGAACTACCTCAAGAATTTGAGGTAAGCGTGGAAGCTGAAGTAGAAGGAGCTTGGTTACAAATTCCCTTGGAAGTAGTGGAAAATGATCCCCGCTGGCAACAGTTGGCAAGTAGTGGGATAATGAAAGCTTCTTGGGAGGGCTATCATTTGAAATTGAGCCCAATTACGCAGAAAAATTTATCATCGCAGAAGGCTATAGAAGATGCTGTTAGTAATGGAGAAAATTGCTGTGCAGTTTGTAAATTTTATCAGGGAGGTTCTTGTAAAGGGGAAGAAAGCCCCCTGTTTGAATTTCAAGTCGATCCCTCTGGAATTTGTGGAGAATTTAGCAATAATTAGTTAAAAAACGCTATAACATTCACAGGTGGGTGCTCGCCTCTCTCAAGAATTAAAAATGTAAAATTAAAAACTTAATTAATTTTCTTTTTAATTTTTAATTGGATTTAGCTATAAATCCTTCTTCTTCCTTCTTCCTTCTTCCTTCTTCCTTCTACTTGTCAAACGTTTTTTTGAAATAAAAAAGCAATCTATGTCTACTCAAAACTCCACTATCTTAACTGTTGAAGAAGCCCAAAAAATCATTCAAGATTTCACCTGCTTGAATATGAAATCTGTTAATTCGGATTTAGAAAAAGATGCGCTCCGTCAGGCTATTTTGCTACTAGCCAGTTTGTCAGATTACCAGATGCTAGGAGTTTGTGCTGATTCAACAACGGAAGGATTTTTAGCTCTAGGAACCTATTTAAAAGCTTTAGGCTATGAGGCAAATCTTGACTCTAATGCCGTAGTGTCAGTTGCCGGGCCTGTTTACATGAAATTCAATACTTTGAAAGGCTCGTATTATGTTGATGGCTACAATGGAACCTATCGCGGCGTACTGGTGTCTTGCCAATCTTCTGAAGCAGGAGGTATTAACGGTACTTACGGACATTTACCGCTCAATTTATTTGTTGATAGTTAATAGTTAATAGTTAGTTGTTAGTTAGAAAAGATAACTAAACCAACAACCAACAACAACGAACAACAACTAACAACTAACTATTAACAACTAACAACTAACTATTACTTAACTAATTCTGGTTGTTGTTCCATCATTTGTTCATCCTCCGGTAATCCCAGGAGATTGCTGTAGAGTTTGACATAATCTTTGGCAGAAAGATCCCAGCCAAAATCTTCTCTCATGCCGCGCTGTTGTAGTTCTTTCCATTTATCTTTATAGCGGAAACCTTCCCAGGCGCGGATCATACAGGTAAACAAATCTAGGGGTTCGTAGCGATCGAAACAGTAACCTGTACCAACATTATTAATTGGGTCGTGGTGAGAGACGGTATCAACTAAACCACCTGTGCGGCGGACAATGGGAACGCAGCCGTAGCGCATAGAAAGCATTTGACTGATGCCGCAGGGCTCAAAGCGGGATGGCATTAGGAAAGCATCGCTACCTGCGTAAACGCGCCGCGAAAGAGCCTCATTGTATAACAGTTGGGTGGCCATGCGACCGGGGTAACGGGAGGCCATTTGCCAGAGTTGGGTTTCGTAGTAGCGATCGCCTGTTCCCAATACAATAAATTGAGCATCAGTATAGGCCATGAACCTATCTAGAATTTGAATCACTAGATCGATACCTTTTTGTTCGACTAAGCGCGTTACCATGCCTATTAAAAAAGCATTCTTGTTCACTTCTAAGCCGACTTCCTCTTGGAGGGCGATTTTGTTGGGAGGGCGTTTTTCGATAGTATCGGCGCTGAAGTTTTCGAGGAGATACCTGTCAGTAGCCGGGTTGTAAGATTCAGTATCAATACCGTTGAGAATGCCGGACAATTTGCCGCTGATAAATGACATTAATCCTTCTAAAGTTTCACCGTAGGCAGGGGTTTTAATCTGTTCGGCGTAGGTAGGAGAAACAGTTGTCACTCTGTCAGCAAATTGGACGGCGGCGGCCATTGTATCGTGACCTTGCATATACCAGGGACACCATGTCATCTTTTCTAAACGCCAGCGCCAAGGCCCTTGATATGCGAGGTTGTGAATGGTGAAAACGGTGCTGATGTCTGGGTCTTGGTGCATCCAGACGGGGATCATGCCTGCGTGCCAGTCGTGACAGTGGATAATTTGGGGTTTCCAGTAGTTCCAGGCAAATTCTGCGGCCCCGTTGGCAAAGAAGGTAAACCGCCAGTCTTCGTCATCACCAGAGTAGATGCGGCGGGGCATGAAGGCAGGATGTCCGAATAAATATAAGGGGACATCGGTTCCGGGCAGCACGGTTTCGTAGACGCTGAAGTTTTGGAACATGGCTGCACCTGACCAGACAGGGGTTTTGGAGATGTCAATCTTGTCGGGCAGGAAGCCGTAGTAGGGCATAAAAATGCGAACATCGTGACCCATTCGGCGCAGGAATTTCGGGAGTGCTCCGACGACATCGCCCATACCGCCAACTTTGGCGAGGGGTGCTGCTTCTGCGGAGACAAATAGAATTCGCATTATTGCGTTTCCCTGAGATAGTGAGTTTAGATCCAGTCTAAAGGGGTAGTGTCACCATTTTTTAATGAATATATGGTGAGTGCGAGGATATTTGTAAATTTGCTGCTGCATGAGGTATAGCACCTAGTGACATACTCCCACATCAAGCTGAGTACAGCTATGATGTGGGCTTCCTAGCAGCCCGATAAAGGGTATGCAAGATTTCCTTCGCGGTACTGTTCTCCTACTACAGAGAGATTCCCACTACGGCGTT
>NZ_JARFTR010000162.1 GCF_029167235.1 Kamptonema sp. UHCC 0994
ATGTTAGGACTTACGCAAAACTATCCGTAACGCCGCCATCCTGGCGGTATTCTTACCGCCAGGATGGCGGCGTTACAATCGTGCGTAAGTCTTATAAGTGTAAGATTATAACATGAGATGATACTAATTAGTAATCCTCAATCTTGAGTTTCCTCATTATTTTCTCCCCATTTTGACGGAGTTTCAGCGGCTAACTTAGTAGTGGGTTGATTTAAACCGTAGATAATTGTTGGCTTAATAAATTCTAATTGCTCATATTCTGGTTTTTCTTGTTCTTTTTCTTTAGATTTTTTAGGTTTTTCAGGTTTGCTTTCCCCCCGCCGCCGCTGAGAAGTCCTTTCTTCACTGGTGTTTTCTGTAACTACTTCATAGAGAATTGCTAACTTGTTTTCATCATTTCCTTTACGAAGGACTCGCCCTAAACGTTGTATATATTCTCGTTCGCTTCCTGTCCCCGATAAAATAATAGCTATTCTCGCATCTGGAACATCAACACCTTCATTCAAAACGTGAGAAGCAATTAAAGTTTTATATTCGCCGCTACGAAATTGGGTAAGGATTTTATGGCGTTCTTTGACTGGTGTTTGATGGGTAATACTGGGGATTAAAAATTCTTGGGAAACGCGGTAAACAGTGGCGTTATCAGCGGTAAAAATTAGAGTGCGATGGGGGTAATGTTGGGCAAGTAAGCCGGCCAAAACTCTGATTTTTCCATCTGTACAAAGAGAGATTTCTTTAGCTTCGCGGTGTGCTAACATGGCTCGACGACCAAGAGGCGATCGCGCACTCATCATCACAAAGTTTTTCCAACCTTCAAGGCTGGATAGCTTAATATTTGATTGTTTTAAGAATTCGTTACGAATTTTAATCAGTTCTTGGTAGCGATCGCCCTCTTCCTTTGATAATTTGACCATGATCTGAACTATCTTATGTTCAGCTAAAGCGCCCCCTGCGAGTTGTTCGGGCGTGCGACTGAAAACTGTAGGGCCGATCAGGGCGTTGAGGTCGCTGTGACGGCCATCGGAACGATCGGGCGTTGCTGTTAACCCAAGGCGGAAGGGTGCGATCGCATACTCAGCGATCGCTCGATAAAAGTCAGTCGGTAAGTGATGACACTCATCAAAAACTAGCAAACCATATTTATTACCCAAAGTTTCAGCGTGAATGGTTGCACTGTCATAAGTTGCGACAAGAATTGGTGTTTTATCCCGCGAACCACCACCGAGCAATCCGATTTCAATATCGGGAAAAGCTGACCTTAAATTAGCATACCACTGGTGCATTAAATCCAGAGTTGGCACTACAATTAAGCTACTGCGACCAGTTGCTTGCATCGCTAATTGTGCGAGATAAGTTTTGCCCGATGCCGTAGGAAGTACCACAACGCCTTTACTACCCGCTTGTTGCCAAGCTGCTAAGGCTTCTTCTTGATGCTGATAGGGCGGCATTTCAACGCTGGGGACGAGTTCTAGTTGTTGATAGCCCTTTGCGTCGTCAGTGTAGTTAAGTCGTTCGGCTTGCAACGCTTCTAGCAGAGGGCGGTAGTGAATAGCCGGAATCCGAAATTTTTCTACGCGATCGTCCCATGTGGCAAAGTCCACCCAGGCTTTGCCTCTGGGTGGTGGATGCAGGAGTAGAGTACCGCGATCGAATGTTAAGGTAGGCGTGCGAGGCATCGGCTAAAGGATTTATTAATGCCTCTGTTATTTTAATTGTTAACGGTTAACTGTTAACCGTTAACCGTTAACTGTTAACAAATCACAAGAGTTTGATGGGTTTCACAAAGCGCTCTATCCATCCTACAAATAATTTTGTTTCTTACTTTGACACTGAATCTAGATCGGAGTACAAAATTCATTGATGCCAAGTAGAATTTCGCCATAGTCAGGAATCCAAGCTAGCCATTTATCCTCAGAATATTGGCACAGAAGCCAAGCTTCATCAAAGCTGAAGGCTGTCGGAGGGTTAAATAATTTGACCCAGGTGGAAGGAGCAAACTTTGGTGAAGCTGAGGTAGAGCGATCGCAAAATTTATCCCACACGCCTGCGTTTGCAATACTTGCTGGCGGTTGCCAAGCGCGAATATCTGATTGAAGTTTCATAATTAATCCTTATGGGGCGAACGGGCTGCGCCAAGGTGAGGTTGTAGGCTTCAACACAAAGTGAAGGCGCAGAAAATTAATTCTGTAATTTATGATACAGATTTTTTAGGGATAACGTGAGTGCTTGTCTCAAAACTTTACAATATGGCAGAGGGC
This sequence comes from Kamptonema sp. UHCC 0994, assembly GCF_029167235.1. Taxonomy (GTDB): domain Bacteria; phylum Cyanobacteriota; class Cyanobacteriia; order Cyanobacteriales; family Microcoleaceae; genus Kamptonema. The sequence continues at coordinate 2,259 of NZ_JARFTR010000162.1, forward strand.
AGGAGGCAGAGGCAATCAAAGAGGGTTTTAGCAGGTGCACCTTTCGTCGGTTAAGACTTACGTAACGCCGCCCTCTGGGCGGTTAAGACTTACTGGGCGGTAGCTTCGTAACGCCGCCCTCTGGGCGGTTAGAATACCGCCTAGAAGGCGGCGTTACGGATATATGTCCTAATGGTCTTGGTGACTGTTATATATTCTTATTGGCAGAAACTCCCGCAAACCAAAAATCCGATTCCCCAGGCCAGCCGGAACCACCGCGCCCAAGTCTGAATAATTTAAACTAAAATCTACAATCGTCTAGATTGAGGATAGTTGGCGGTACTCAAAAACTTTCAAATTAACCAAAGCGCCTAATAATCTAAAATCTAAAATCTAAAATCTAAAATCTTCATGTTGAACAAACTACTGGTTAGAAATCGCTGGAAATCCATCATCCAGCCTTGGCAGGAAGTAGACCTATCACTATTCTTAGCCTGTATCGGTTTGACCGTGTTCGGGGGGATAATGATTCACAGCGTCGAATTAAACCAAGGGCGCATCGACTGGTGGCGGCACTGGGCCACCGGCGGCGTGGGTTTGGTACTGGCAATTTTAATCGCCCGCTGCCGGTACGAGATGCTGATTCAGTGGAAATGGATCATTTATGCCTTCATTAATTTTTCACTAATCGCAGTGCGTGCGATCGGTATCACAGCTTTGGGGGCACAGAGGTGGATTAACATTGGTGGCTTTCACGTTCAACCCTCAGAATTTGCCAAAGTAGGGGTGATTATCACCTTAGCAGCCCTTCTGCAAGCGCGACCTTCCCCATCTCTTGGGGATATGTTGAAGATGCTAGCAGTAGTTTCTGTACCTTGGGCGTTGGTGTTGTCGGAACCTAATTTAGGAACTTCGCTGGTATTCGGTGCGATCGCAATGGGAATGCTTTATTGGGGTAATGTGAATCCCGGCTGGCTAATCTTGCTAGTATCTCCGATTATCTCCGCCCTCCTCAACAACATATTTTTACCCACTTGGTTATTCTGGGTAGTTGGCATGGGTTTGATCGCTTGGCGGACATTACCCTGGCATTGGTTAACAGCACCTACTGCTGTAGCGGTAAATGTGATTTCTGGTCAGGTCGGACACTTCTATTGGAATCTGTTAAAAGACTATCAAAAAACTAGACTGACGGGATTTTTAGACCCAGAGAAAGACCCTTTGGGCAGTGGATATCACCTGATCCAATCTCGTATTGCTATTGGTTCCGGGGGAGTACACGGGCGGGGACTGTTTCATGGAACTCAAACTCAACTTAACTTCATTCCCGAACAACATACAGACTTCATTTTCTCAGCTATTGGTGAAGAACTTGGCTTTATTGGTTGTATTTTTGTATTAGGGCTTTTCTGGTTTATTTGCTTGCGTTTGGTGATTATTGCTCAAACTGCCAAAGACAACTTTGGTTCTTTGTTGGCGATTGGAATGCTGGCAATGTTAGTCTTTCAGGTGTTTGTAAATATTGGTATGAACATCGGTTTAGCTCCTGTTACTGGGATTCCGCTGCCTTTTCTCAGTTATGGAAATGCGGCACTACTAAGTAATTTTATTGCTCTGGGACTGGTGGAATCTGTGGCAAATCATCGGCAGAGGTTGAAGTTTTAATAATTGTTAATTGTTAACTGTTAACTGTTAACTGTTAACTGGTAATACCAAATCTGAGTAAAATATCCCCGTTATTTCTTAGTCCGCGCAGGCGGACTTCGTTTTTGTAGTAGCGATTTCAATCGCCGAAGGATAGTTGAGAACTTTCCAACCTATCCTGATAAACTTGTTTGAGTTTAGGCATCGACTTTTCCAGAGAACCGTTACCGAAACGCCGCAAAGACGGCCACACAGGAGTAACTTTGGTCGCGGCTACCTCAAATCTACCCGCCTTAACATCCTGTAAAGCACCTTTTTCGCGAATTAATTCTAAAGCCACGCGGTTTTGATTAGCGGGAGTGAAATCCCTGATGCCAAGTTTTTTGGCAAAGCGATCCCATGTTGGGCTGAGAAACTGATATCGGCCCGCAGCGTCTGAACAAAGTTTTTTTCCGTAACTACGACTGCATTTCACTTGTCTGGGATGGTCGCGGAAACTAGAAAATTGAGTACCTGTATACTGAGTTCGGTAGCCATTGGGGCTGTTTGTACCTTCTGCTACAGCTATAGTGTGTAGAAAAGCTTTAGTGCGGTCAAGATAAAGGGGAGATCCTGTTTTCACAGATGAATTGACTGTCACGACTTCTTTCTTGCGATCGGAGGAATGAATTGACTTTAGCTGTTCCCCATCTTTTTTGACAAGAGAGCCTTGGGTGAGAGAAACTTGACCTAAGAGTGGTGGAGTCATCAAACCCAAGGTAAAGAATAAGCCAACGCACAAACTCCACGAACACCCGAAACCAACAGGGGAACTTAGAAATTTTGCCAAATGCGATCGCATCTTCTGCCTATGAGTTGACCCTGCTTGCCAGGGAACTTTGGGTAACATCCCAGTTTTGCTACCATAAGTGAGGAGAGACTTGACTGCTGATAATTTCTGCTTGCAGCTTTGGGATGGAAGTTTCCTCCTTTTCAAGCAAATTGCGAAGGCTCTAATATCGCCCGGAGTGACTTGTGCCAAAGGTTTTCCTGCAAACAGGCGGAATTCGTTAGCCGCCAGCCAGCAAGAGCGCTGAATATCTGGATTTTTCCGTTGCACCCATAGGTGAATTAATTCTATGTCAGAACTGTAATGCGGTTGGCTGTCCAGATGTTGTGCGTACATCGGATATCTCCTCACAAGCAATCAAAAATTAAACAATGTATAAACCTCTAAGCGATGCAAGCATTTTGCAGACTTGAGTATGAGCTGAATTATTTAGACGGTAGGCGATCGTTTCTGGGTGAGCGATCGTTGTTGTGGCCTGGAGACGGAATAAAGGCATAGGGGGAGAGAGGTATAGGGGGGGGAATACCTCATCGTTAATCCTCATACTAAGCGGTCACTCCGTCAAGCTTTTGTGTCAATTTCTCTCAGTTGTGAGGCGATGCCTCTCCAACTGAAGCAAGTTTCGGCACACTTGCTGGCATTTCACCCCAAAAGGTTGCACCAAGTTATACAGCACTTTCCAGGTAAGTGAAGTACAGAGAAACCGGGTTTCTTGAATAAAACCGATTTCTGGCGAGAATGAGAGAAGAAACCCGGTTTCTGGGGTGTACTTCATAAACCTGGAATCCGCTGTATCAACTAACAAGCAGTCAACTGACTCAGCAAAGACTACTAAAACTACTTTGGCTACTTAGGAAATTGCCTATAATACTCAGCTAATTATTGCAAAATTAAATTAACTAAATCAATTATAGTAAATTTATGGCTAGTATTACAACCTGTACAATTTTTATGTTATCAAATAATGAGATCGCTGTCGAATGTCTAGATGTTACTTATCGCCTAAACCGACGATCTTTAGTAGATAAACTCAACTTTAAAGTAGTAAAAGGAGAAATTTTAGTATTGCTAGGACGCAGTGGCAGCGGTAAAACCACTACAATGAAACTGATTAACAATTTACTGACACCCACTAATGGCGAAGTGATTGTATTAGGAAAACTGACAACACAGTGGAACCCAATCCAACTGAGGCGACGAATAGGTTATGTAATTCAGGAAATTGGCTTGTTTCCCCATTTCACCGTTGAGCAAAATATTGGTTTAGTGCCAAAACTAGAAGGTTGGGAACGCGATCGCATTTTATCTCGTGTCCATCAAATGTTAGGATTGGTTGGGCTAGACTCTCAACTATTTGCCAAACGCTATCCCCATCAACTCTCCGGTGGACAAAGGCAGCGAGTTGGTGTTGCCAGATCGCTTGCTGCCGATCCTCCTATACTATTAATGGATGAACCTTTTGGTGCTCTAGACCCCATTACTCGCCTAGAATTGCAGCGAGAATTTCGCCAATTACAACAGCAATTAGGCAAAACCGTGATTTTTGTCACCCATGACATTCAAGAAGCATTTTTTCTAGCTTCTAGAATTGGCTTAATGCAAGATGGAGGCTTAGTAGAATTGAATGCACCTGGTGAATTTCTAAAATCCCAACAACCGGAAGCTCGCGCTTTTATTGAGTGTTTGCAATTAGCTTCTAATAGCAATTAGCAATGAGCTATTACCAATTACCAATTACCAATTACCAAATGAATGAATGAATTTATAAATCGCTATGGCGCTGAAATAATTCAGCACAGCATCGAACACTTAATCTTAGTGTCAACTTCAATTTTTATAGCTGTATTAATTGGTATTCCTCTCGGCATCTTAGTCACTCGAAAGCCTGAATTTAGTCAGCCAATTTTAGGCTTTGCAAATATAATGCAAACTATCCCTAGTTTAGCATTATTTGGCTTGTTAATTCCTGTTCCTGTTGTCGGGGGGATAGGAGCACGGACAGCAATTATTGCTCTCACTCTCTATTCATTAATGCCGATTATCCGCAATACTTATACTGGAATAGTAGGTGTAGATCCCGCTATTCGCGAAGCTGGACGTGGCATGGGAATGACCGATTGGGAACTTTTATTTCAGGTAGAAATTCCCTTAGCAATGGGTGTTATTTTAGCTGGGGTTAGAGTGGCCACCGTGTTTGCCATTGGCTTAGCAACAATTGCTGCTGCTATCGCCGCAGGAGGGTTAGGAGTATTTATTTTTAGAGGTGTTGCTACGGGAAATAATCAGTTACTTTTTGCGGGTGCAATTCCAGCAGCACTGATGGCATTAGCTGCTGATTTTGCTCTGGGTTGGATTGAGTTATATCTCAATAAAACGCAAATCAACAAATAAAATCTTAGGGTGTTTAACTTAATTAAAATCTAGTTTTCTAAAGATAAAAAATTCTGTGGATTTGCAATAGCATTGCGAATTTCATTTGCTTTTTGAATGTACTCTCGATCGCTTAAAACAGGTCTAGAATCATCAATAGCAATTGGTTCAGCTAAATCAATCCACGAGCGACAGCCTCCATATTCATGACGATAGAGGATTTCCTGGGGTTCGGCTAAATGATAAGTTCTTAGTAATAAGATATAAATAGGCTGACTAGATTTCCATTGGAGGCGATCGTTGACAAATTTTTCATTCCAAATATGATAAGGAAATAAAGCCTCGATTGCAGGTTCGCAAGCAAGTAAAAAAGCATCAGTAATCTTAGCCCAAGTAGCAATTCTAATGGTTTCAGGATGCCAACCTGATTCTACAACTTTCACCTGACTCGCATACTCAGGTTTTAGCAAATCTGGCTGTTGGTGTTCAAAAGTTGGATATAGCAAAACCTGCTTGTAATTTACCTTGAAATGTCCCCCCTGTTCGCGGATACCGCCTTTTCGCAACAGGACAATTGTTTTGCCATTTTCTAAGGCATTAACGGCAACATCCCATTCTTTGAGAGTGCTAGCAGTTGATTCCATACTATTTTACCTCTGACTTTTAAAGTTATTTGTAATGCCGCAATCTTGATGATATTTGATAGCGGTATTACCGTCAATAATGCAAAAATGTTATGTTTTTATCTTAATATTGTTGCATAATATGTAATGGTAAGGGTAGCAATCAAACTCAGGAGGTCAATATGGAAACGCGACAACTAGGCACATCTGGAATTGCCATCACTCCAATTATTATGGGGACTTGGCAAGCTGGTAAGGGGATGTGGGTAGGAATAGAGGATTCTGAGACAATTAAAGCCATACGAGCAGCTTTTGAGGCTGGGATTACCACCATTGACACGGCTGAGGTTTACGGTGAAGGACATTCTGAGCAAATTGTAGCGCAAGCCTTGTCTGATGTACGCGATCGCGCCGTATATGCGACGAAAGTTTTTGCTAACCATCTGAAATATGACCAAGTAATAGAAGCGTGCGATCGCTCTCTCAAAAACCTCAATACTGATTATATCGACCTTTATCAAATCCATTGGCCATCGGGTAACTGGAATAGTGAATTAGTTCCCATAGAAGAAACTATGAGCGCCCTTAACAAATTAAAAGAACAAGGTAAAATTAGAGCGATCGGTGTTTCTAATTTTGACAGTGTTCAAATCGAAGAAGCTGCAAAGTATGGACGTATTGATAGTTTACAGCCTCCTTATTCTCTATTCTGGCGATGGGTTGAAAAAGAAACAATGCCCTACTGTGTGGAAAATAATATCACCATAATTGCTTATTCTTCTCTAGCTCAGGGGATATTGACAGGGAAATTTGGAGCAGATCATAAGTTTGAAGAAGGCGATCATAGAGCGAAAAGTAAGCTATTTAAGCCAGAAAATTATGCGCGGGTACAGTTAGCACTAAATCAATTACGCCCAATCGCGGAAAGACATCAAGTAAGCTTGGGGAATTTGGCTTTAGCCTGGTTAATTGCCCAACCTCAAACTAATGCAATTGTCGGTGCGAGAAATGTTGAACAATCAGTAGAAAATGCCAAGGCTGCTGAGATTACATTGAGTGTAGAAGAACTCAAAGAAATTGACACAATTGGTCTAACTGTCACCGATCGTTTGGATGAAAACCCCGTTATGTGGGAATTTTAATCGTAACGCCGCCCTCTGGGCGGTATTTGAACTGCCCAGAGGGCGGCGTTACAAAGTAAAATATAATCAATAATCCTATGAGTTACTGTTTAAATCCTGATTGCCAGAAGCCACAAAATCCCACCAAAGTTAAACTTTGCCAAACTTGCCGATCGAAACTACTACTAAAAGACAGATATCGCGCCCTCAAACCCATTGGACAAGGTGGTTTTGGCAGAACTTTTTTAGCAATTGACGAAGACAAACCATCTAAACCTCGCTGCGTAATCAAACAGTTTTTACCAGTAGAAAACCACGTTAGTGGAAATAATTCCAAGAAAGCATCAGAACTATTTGAACAAGAATCAAAACGCCTCGATCAATTAGGAAAACATTCTCAAATCCCAGAACTTCTCGCTTATACTACTCAAAACAATCGCCAGTATTTAGTACAGGAATTTATAGACGGCTATAATTTAGCTCAAGTCATACAAACAGAAGGAACATTCAATGAGACTCAGATTCGCAACTTACTAAATAGTTTATTACCTCTGCTTCATTTTATCCATAGTCATAATGTTATTCATCGAGATATTAAGCCAGAAAATATTATTCGTCGCCAAAATGGAGAATTAGTTTTAGTCGATTTTGGTGCAGCTAAATTTGCCACAGGTACAGCCTTATTGAAAACAGGAACAAGTATTGGCAGCCCCGAATATATTGCCCCGGAACAAGCGAGAGGTAAGACAGTTTTTGCTAGTGATTTATATAGTTTAGGAGTAACTTGTATTTATTTATTAACTCAAGTTTCGCCCTTCGATCTTTTTGATCCTGGTGAAAATACCTGGATTTGGAGACAATATTTAGTAAATAATGAAATCACCGATGAACTAGGAAAAATTCTCGATAAAATGATTAAAAATGCGACTAATCACCGCTATCAATCCGCCGCCGAAGTATTAAAAGACTTGAATCCTCAAGCTGCAACTAAGTTAAAAACTCCACAATTAATTACTAATTCGCAAGTAATTACTAAACAAATTACAGAGGATAAAGTTATCACTCAAAATCAGCCAAAAATACAAAAATGGAAATGTACTCACACCCTTGTCGGCCATAAAAACTTAGTTTATTCTGTGGCTTTTAGTCCAGATGAAGATATTATCGCCAGTGGTAGCGATGACAAGACTATTAAGCTTTGGCAATTAAAAGATGGGCAAGAAATTTGCACTCTTAATGGGCACAATAACTCAGTTTACTGTGTGGCTTTTAGTCCTGATGGTAAAAATATTGCTAGTAGTAGCCACGATAAAACGATTAGACTTTGGCAAGTTAACAACGGTCAAGAAATTTGTACTTTCACGGGTCATACTAATTCAGTTTACTCAGTAGTTTTTAGCCTTAATGGGGAGTTAATTGCTAGTAGTAGTTGGGATAGAAGCGTAAAAATTTGGCGGGTGAAAGATGGTCAAGAAATTCGTACTTTAACGGGTCATACTAATTTAGTTTATTCTGTGGTTTTTAGCCCCGATGGGGAGTTAATTGCTAGTAGTAGTTGGGATAAAACCATTAAAATTTGGCAAGTGAAAGATGGGAAGCTACTTCGCACTATTACCAGTCATAAAGATTGTGTGCGCTGCGTGGCTTTTAGTCCTAATGGCGAGTTTTTTGCTAGTGGTAGCCATGATAATACTATTAAGCTTTGGTGGGTGAAAGATTGGCAGGAAGTATTGACAATTAGTGGGCATTCTTGGTATATTGATTCTATTGCTTTTAACCCCGATGGAGAATTTTTAGCGAGTAGTAGTAATCAGGTTATTAAGATTTGGCGGGTGAAAGATGGTCAAGAAGTTTGTAATTTGAATGGCCATGCTAATTCAGTTTATTCTGTGGCTTTTAGTCCTGATGGGGAATATTTGGCGAGTGGGAGTAGTGATAAGACAATTAAGCTTTGGCGGTGTGATTGATGGGATGGTAGAAGTAATTTAATTATCTTTCTCTAATTTTTGTCGTAATTCTCGAATTACCATACTTGTACTGCGATCGCGTGACATTTGCCAGCATTCTTCTACAATTTCTGATACATTAAAATTGGGGAAATAACGGCTGGTTAAACTTTCGATGTATCGGTCATCTTGCCAGGAGTAAATTATTAACCTATTCTTTTTAAATAGCCACACTTCAGGGATTTGATAAGGTAAATAATCATTTACATCGGTGTAGCTAGTTACATCGACTTCGATTACTAAATCTGGCGGCGGTTCAATACCCCAAGCAATTCGATCTTTGCCCATAATTGCGGCGCAATTATCAATATAAAAACAATAGTCTGGTTCAATTCCTCTTACCTTTGGCAAATCAATTGTAATTGGGGTAAATGCTTCATAATCTCGCCCTAATAAATCTAGCAAAACTATTGCTACTATTGCAATAATATGAGCTTGTTTTCCATGTACGGGTAAAGGGGACATTAATAGAATTTCTCCTGGTCGATATTTGATGCGTGGAATTGAACGATCTCCTAATTGTTGTACGAGTGTTTGGTAATCTTGCCAGTTTCCCGGTAATTTTACAACTGTTCCGGGTGGTAAGTGGATTTTTTCTGGGGCGATGATTGCGAACATGAAATTTATACCTCCTGACTGATTATATGCGTTTTCAATCACTAAAAAGCTATTTATTAATCTATCTGCCTAACTGTCTCCAATGCTAACCCTACTACCTCTGAAATTTGCTCATCGCTCAAGCCCAACTGCCGTAATTTACCAACCATTTCAATTTTAACTTGATTAGTGCCGTCCTGGTAGTCAGGAGTCGGAGGCTGACTTTTATCTGAGGTAGTATTGGGTATTTCTGAGCAAGCATTGATATAGTTAGTTGTGTTGCTATGACCAAAATTAGTATTGTTGCGATCGCCCAAATTTATATTCAGATTTAATTGCCGTTCTAGGACAGATTTAAGATTATATTTATCCACTGGTTCATCAAAAACATCAGATAACATTTGCAAAAGCTTGTAACCTATATCCTTAGCGTGACCTGCACTGCAACCGTAAGTATCTGCAATATCAGAATATTTTTGTCGCTTTAGTATTCCCTCGATAATTTTACGCTGCAAGTCATTGAGATGTTTGCCTGTCTTCGCGCAGACTACTTCATCAACAAATTGCAAGATATCGGGAGTGGTCATCAGTAGCGTTGTCAGAGAACTATAATTAGTATAGCCGACTTTATCGGTCTTTATCCGTCTTTATCCGCTTTTCATCCCAATTTTAGAAATACCCGTCTTTATCCGTCTTTTTTCCCTTTGCAGTTTTGAGCGATCGGTCTATAAATGGATAGATGCGAATGTTTAGGTGACAAGATGAATAAATTACTGAAATTTACAATGTGCCTTGCTGCGGCTACGTTACCCCAAGTTTTTACTCTTGGATTTATTAATGATGCTCAAGCTCTAGTTAATCGCTCAGATCTGAATGGCTTACTACTCGCGCATCCTAATAATAATAAAGTCTACTGGATTGATGAAGGAAAACGACGGTGGATTGCAGGTCCAAAAGCTTTTGAACGTAACTTTGTTCTAAAAGCGGTAACACCTATATCTTGTCCGGCTTTGGCGAGCATCCCAGACGGTAGACCTATCCGATAGGTTGCCCACCTTTATGGAAGTTCTAACGGTGAAGACGCTATTGCTCACTAGAGCGATCGCACTTCGTCACCTATTTATCTCCTTACCAGACAACAGGAGATCAGGGGGTGGAGGCGAGCGCCCCTTACTTTTTTATCGATAGGCGAGCGATAAGAGGTGTGGATTGTTGAATATCCTAGTATACCTGGCTGTGTCAGTCAAGGTCAGACCAAAGAAGAGGCACTCTTGAATATTAAAGATGCGATCGCGGCTTGTCTCCAAGTTCGTGCAGAACGGGGTTTCCCGCTTACCGTAGAAACACATCAGGTAGATGTTGTAGCATAATATCGTTAGGAAAACAGTATCGCCAGTCAAGGTTATAATTAATTAAGTAATTAACTGTGAACCAGATATGACTACAGTAGCTATCCTACCTGTATTTAATGCCAACGGTGATAAATCTTATCGTGCTATTGCCGGCGATCGGCAGTTTGTTGGCAAAACAGCGGGTCAAGCTTTAGATGGTTTGACTACTTTGTTAGGCGAAACAAACTTCAGCGCCTTACTAATCATTCAAAGCTTTAACCCTGACGAATTATTTACTACCGAACAACAAAAACAATTATCGGAATTAATGAACTTGTGGCGTGCAGCACGCGATCGCGGACAAACCCTTTCTTCCACACAAAAAGCAGAATTAGAAAGTCTTGTCGAAGCTGAACTTAAAGCTGCTACAGTTCGGACATCGGCGCTGGTAAAACAATTAAGTTAATGAACCCTTACTACACTCTAGTAGCCGATCGCGCTGCTCATTGCTGCGAATATTGTCGCGCTCCTGAAATTGTATTTAACTTCCCTTTTGAGGTTGAACATATCGTTCCACTTTATCGAGGTGGCAATGCTCAAATGTCAAACCTCGCATTAGCTTGTCGCTCTTGTAACCTCCGTAAAGGTACTAACATCAGTGGACTTGATTCTACCTCTAACACAGAAGTTTCCCTTTTTCACCCCAGACAAGATAGGTGGGATGAGCATTTTCAAGTGGAAACCGAATTTGGTACAATTATCGGAATAACACCTACAGGTAGAGTAACAGTTGCAAGTTTGGAAATGAACTCTCAGGCACAGTTAATAGCGCGACAATTATGGATTCGTTTAGGTTTATTTCCATAAGCAGCCTAATTTAGTTACTTTCTGAAAAATTAAATTTTAAACAGAACCGCGATCGCCCCTCCTCCACCGCTTAAACAACTCCGGCGTAACCAACCCTTGAGGAAAAAAAATCGTCCCCAAAACAATCAACAACCCAAAAATAATTAACCGCCCATCCCGCAAAAATTGCGCCAACCAAATAGGTAAACCCGCTGTAGCCGCCAGCGCCCTCAAAACCTCCGGCAAAGCCGTAAACACCATCCCCCCCAACACAGGCCCTAAAAACGTTCTATTTCCACCAATTAACACCGAAGTTAAATAAATAATACTAGCATCAAAAGTACCTTGACGAGCATTCCAAGTATTCAGAAAATGAGCACTAATCGCGCCTACCATCCCCGCCAAAATTGCCCCCAAAGTAAAAGCTAAAACCTTATAAAAAGTCGGATTAATCCCAATCGCATCAGCCACCAATTCATCAGCACGAATAGCTGCAAAAGCACGCCCAACACGGATACGTTCGAGGCGATAAAGCAGCGACATACTTACTAACAGTAAAGGCACTGCAACCCACAAATACTCAATCGGCGTGCTAAAAGGTTGAGGAATCCCAAAAATCCCCACCGCACCCCCAGTTATATCCAAATTTAGCGATAAAACCCGCAGAATTTCCACAAAAGCAATCGTCGCAATTGCCAAATAAATTCCCCGTAATCGCAACGCGGGAACCCCGACAACAATCCCCAATAAACCAGTAACAATTCCCGCAATTAACATTTCTAAAAATAGCAATGGCAAAGGAAATAAATCACCTTTCTGCTTAAAAACCGTAGTAGAAAGAATGGCTGAAATATAACCACCTAAAGCATAAAAACCAGGACTAGCTAAAGACAATTGCCCAGTCATCAGCGGCAAATACAGCGACAACCCAAGCATTGCCCCTAACAGCATTGAAACAATTAAAAACCCGTAAGTAGCAAAAAAATTAGCCATTTATAATGTATTTGTTATTTGTTATTTGTTAACTGTTATTTATTAACTGTTAACTGGTGATTTTGATCAAACTTCCTTCTTCCTTCTTCCTTCTTCCCTCTTCCCTCTTCCCTCTTCCTTCTTCCTTCTTCCTTCTCTAAACCTTCTGAATAAACCGCCGCCCCAACAAACCCTGCGGCCTCACCAAAAGCATAACAAACAATATAGCAAAAGCCGCAGCATCCTTATAAGCAGAAAAATCCGCAGGCACAAAAGCCTCCACCAAACCAATCACAAAACCCCCTAAAACCGCCCCTGGAATACTCCCTAACCCCCCAAGCACAATTACCGCCAAACCCTTCAAACCAAAAACAATCCCAAAATATGGCCCCGCAATACTCACACTAGAACCCACCAAACTCCCAGCTAAACCAGCCAAAAAACTACTCACAAAAAATGTCAAAACAATATACCTATCAGTATCAATCCCCAATAAACTAGCAGTAGTAGCATCTTCAGCCACAGCCTGCATCGCTTTACCAAACTTAGTAAAATTTATCAGATAAGTCAAAATAGCCACAATCACCATACAAACCCCAAAAATCACCACTTGCACGGTGCGAATTGGAATTGGTTTATCAAGCGTACCAAAATTAATTGCTACTGGTAAACTACCATAAATATTAGCAGGAAAAGTGTAAATCTCAGCCCCAACTAGATATTGAATAATATTAGAAATGGCGACAGCCACCCCCAAACTAGAAACCACCGTCAACAGCGGGTCAGATTGTCGCCGGCGTAACGGTTGAAAAGCCACCCGTTCAATCATCACCCCAACCAAACCCGCCATAATACTACCAACCATTAAAGCCGCAAAAAAAGGTAATTGGATAGGTGCTTTCGCATTAGCTAATAACCCATTAAAACCAAAAGTACCGCCCATTAAAGTATATGTAAAATATGCCCCCAGCGTAAATACAGCACCGTGAGCAAAATTGATAATTCCTAGAATAGAAAAAACCAGCGTGTAGCCCAAAGCAAAAATAGCATACACGCTGCCAATCGACAAACCGTTGAGGAATTGTTGAATAAATTGGGTGATGTCCACATTCCCTCTTTTACATCGCAGATTTTTATTTAGTAATTGCCGCAGAAAATTCTTGATAATCTGCTTCTACTTTGTTAAAATATGCTTGAGCATAATCCAACAAAGAGCTATGCCATTGAGAAGCATTTTCCGCCCAATAAATTAGCTCATCTGCAATCGCAGAACCTTGACGGCCGCTACTGCGTAACTGATTCCAAGCAGTAATTTCTCCCATAGTTTTCAATACCTTTTCTAACCGCCTTAACTTCCCATTCCACCGATCCAAACTTACCTTATCTTGAGTAGGCTGTAACCCCCGCAAAACAAATGGTTCACCCTCCATTTCCACTGCTGAAACCCAAGCTTGAGGCATGGCTTCCATTCGCTTTTGGATAGCGACAATTCTCTCAGCATCATTAGCCCATTTAGGTTGTGACAGATTCAAATAAGGTGCAAGAGAAGACGGGGTTGCTTGTTTTATATCCAGTAAATAATTACCATCAGGAGAACCCTTGCCTTCAACTAAAATTACATAACGCTTTACCCCCAAACTGCCAGTCCCAGCAATTCGTGTTCCGACATCTAACACCTTAAAAAAATCTGGATTGTTCTGCTTAGCCGCCCAATTTTTTATCAGAGATTGAACTGATGATTCCTCCTTTGAGGATACAGCAGCAGTACGTTTATTATCAATAATAAAACGACGTTTGCCTTTTTTCTCTTCCGTTCGCCGATCCAAAAAATCTTTCCTACGGCGTAGTTTCAAACTCTCTAATAAATCTGCAACCATACCCTCAGCAGTTGCCGCCTCGACAGTGCGAGCAGTTCCTAATGCCAAAGCACCAGTGTAAGCTTTTAGAAAACAATGGCACAAAGCAATGGCATCCGATTGATTAACTCCTAATGTATCCGCACCGACTAAAATGCTAGTAAGAAAACGAGCTATTTCCCAAGTAGCAGGAGCCAAAGCTCCTTCATCAAAATCGTTGACATCGAAATAAACTAAGCGATTATCACCCTTGTAGCTGCCAAAATTTTCTAGATGCAAATCACCACATACCCAGACCGGCGGCGCATCATTCAGCGGGGAATTTATAGGCCAATCTTCGTAGAATAAATGACAAGTTCCACGAAAAAAGACAAAACTATTGGCACCCATTGCTGTGTATTTCAATAATAAACGCTCTGGGTTGCGTCCTTTATTAAATTCCTTAATTCGCTCTAGTACCTTATCAGTCATACTTTTTATTCCTTGATTGTGTCCTCTTTGCTTACTTCAAGAATACGAACTTCCCATTAACTCCATCCGCATCCATTTTAATCTGTGCCACGTAAAAAGCTTTCTGATTAATTTCACCTTCAGGCGTGAAAGAAATTTCACCCAAAGGCGTGTCATACTTGCCAATCAACAACTGTGAATTTAAGTTGGTACGTAAATCGGCTAAAGGCTGAGTAGTAACCTTTGACTTAGCATTTACCGCCTTTAATGCCTCAACAAAAACCATAACTCCCGTAAAAGCTTGAGCACTAAATTGAGGCGGTTCTTTCTTGAATTGGCCACGATAAGCCTCACGAAACGCCTTGTTAACTTCATTTTCATGCTCAGGGCTATAAGCTTGAGCAATCAAAACACCATCACAAAGCGCCTTACATACTGACAACACATTGGAAGTATTTAAACCATTACCACCAATAATAATGCCTTTGTAACCCAATTCTCTCAACTGTTTAATCAAATTTCCACCATCAGCAGCCAACCCAGAAATAATAATTAAATCCGGTTGTATATTAATCGCATTAGTCGCTTGAGATTGGAAGTCAGTATCAGTAGTCAAGAATTTTTGCACCGTTGCCAATTCTAGGCCTTTATCTTTGACAGTCTTCTGAAAAGTTTCCGTCTCCGACTTACTAAAAGCATCATTCTGAGCAAAAAACACAGCTACTTTTTTAATCTTGGGATTTTGCTTCATAGCTGCCTCAACAGCATTTGGAGCCACCACCGCCACAGGTGCGGATACGCGAGCTATATATTCACCAATTTGGGGAATACCTTTGGCTGTATTCGAGGGGGCTAACACTGGCACCTTAGCGCGTTCAGCAATTGGATCAGCGCTAAAAGCTTGTTGGGAAAGGGTTGGGCCGACAATACCCACCACTTTATCCTGGTTGATTAGGGTTTGAAAAGCATTGATTGCCCCCTGTTCATCGCCGCCCGTGTCTTGGAAGACCAATTTAATTGGTGTCCCATCAATCCCACCCTTGTCATTGAAATACTTTTCGGCAATTTTCGCCCCAGCAACTTCCTCCTGACCCAGTAAAGCGACGTTACTGGTTTGGGCCACCCCAATCCCAATGGGAATAGCGGCTAAAGTCCCCGCAGACGAAGCTGTAGGTGAAGCGGCGCTAGATGGCGAAGTCGTGGAAGATGCTGTCGGCGTTTGGGTAGTGTTGGTCTGACCGCAGGCGATTAGCAGCGAAGCGCAGGTAACGAACAAGGTAAAGGGACGAGCAGTAGGTTGTCTCATAAGCTGGCGGTAAAACATATATATGTATCTCGCAATTTTACCTAGCCAGGGTCAAATGATTAATCAGAATTTAAGTAGAGTCTGGTTAAAGGGTAAAAAAGCAGAAATGCAGAGATTGCTTAGTTCAAATCCCAGTCAGCTCAGCAGGCAGAACCCTTACAGGGCAAGCTTCAAAAAAAAGTCAAAAAAACTTTGCCAAAACGCT
>NZ_JARFTR010000023.1 GCF_029167235.1 Kamptonema sp. UHCC 0994
TAAAGTCACCGCCAGGATGGCGGCGTTACGTAAATCGTGTGAACGAAGCGTGCTTAATCAAACCCACATTTTACCGCACAACTTTCTCCATATAATCTCCCCACAATTGTGCCGCATTAGCGCTACCTCCACCTGTGGGAGTATTATCATCATTACCTAACCAAACTCCCGTCACCAATTCTTGACTGGGAATATAACCAATAAACCATAAATCAACATTATCATTAGTAGTTCCAGTCTTCCCCGCCTCTCCTAATCCTAAAAAAGCATTTCTCCCTGTACCTTCTCTTACCACATTTTGCAACAATTCAGTCATCGTATCGGCGACTTGAGCCGATACGACTTCCTGATTACGCGCCGGATCGTTTTGATATTCATAAATCACCCGACAACTATCAACATTATCCCGATCTTTACAATCGCTACTATCAATAATTCGCTTAATGGCATGGGGACGATTCCCCACACCACGATTAGCTAAAACCCCAAAAGCACCAGTCATTTCTAACACAGTTACTTCACTCTGTCCCAATACTAAACCAGGGACAGAATTGAGTTTAGATTTAATACCGAAACGCCTAGCCATTTGCACCACATTATCTAAACCCACATCCTGAGCAACCCTCAAAGCAATTACATTTTCAGACTGGGCTAAACCCCGATATATATCCGCACTACCACCACTGCGTTCGCAACCATCAAAAGTTTGACCTCCCCAATTTAGGGGAGCACAAGAATAAACCTTGCTAGGGGATATTCCTTGTTCAATTGCCGATGTATAAGTAAAAATTTTAAACGTCGATCCCGGTTGTCTTAGGGCTTGCGTAGCTCGATTAAATTGACTTTGTAAATAATCTACGCCCCCCGCTAAGGCTAAAATTTCCCCTGTGCTAGAGTTAAGAGTAACGACTGCACCTTGGGAAAATCCCGCTGCCGATCCTGAATTATTAACAGTATTCCGTAGCGAATTTTCAGCCGCTTTTTGGATGGTGGGATTTAAACCTGTTTCGACAATAAAATTGCCTTCTCTGGCTAACTGTTCCCCTAATAAAAACTCCAATTCGCTAAAAACATAACTGTAGAAATAAGGCGCGATCGTACTTTGTAGAAATTCTCGCGCCTTCGGGTTAATTTCAATGCGCGATCGCCTCGCTCGATCCGCCTCATCCTGGGAAATCATTCCCATTGCCCGCATCCTCTCCAACACGCGATCGCGATACTCCACCGCCAACTGATAATTCTGAATCGGATTAAAACTATTTGGCGCAGGCAAAATCCCCACCAGCGTCGCCGCCTCTGACAAACTTAAATCCTTCGCTGACTTACCAAAATAAAATCGAGCCGCATCCTCAAACCCGTAAAGGTCAATACCTAAAAACACTCGGTTTAAATAAGTCTGTAACAGCTCATCTTTACTGTAAAATGTCTCCATCTTCAGAGCCACTACCGCTTCCCGTAATTTGCGGCCGGCAGAATCTTGAGTACCGACGTAATCTCGAAATAAACTCCTTGCTAATTGCTGAGTGATCGTACTCGCGCCTTCCCGAATACCACCGCCTCGCACATTTGTGAGCACAGCTCGCAAAATCCCTAACGGATCGACACCCAAATGCCAGTTATAGCGCGAATCTTCAGAGGCAATTACTGCTTTTGGTAAATAAGGCGAAAACTCTCGTAATCGCTTTAATTCCAAGTGAGCGTTGTTATTTGGCGGCCGCAGGGGTGTTTGTCCATCACGAGCGTAGACGATTACAGGCCCCGTGACTGTCCTTGGCATTGGTCTAACATTGAATTTTGTCCACTCGATACCTACAAGTGTCGCCGCGATCGCACTTAGTCCTGTAAAGCCATAAAAACCGTAGCGAACAGCTTTCACGTACCACGCAGGCGGGTTTACATACTGAATTGTCACAGCAGCGGCCAATTCTGGCGGCCCTAGGGTGAAGATATCGCCGTGACGCAGGGAAATGCTTTTAATTCGGCGTTTACCGCGATAGATACCGTTGGTGGAGTCTTCATCTCGGAGCACGAAGGGCGATCGCCGTACAGAGTCCCGCGACAGAGACAGGTGAACTTGACTGACTACGGGATTGCGAATCACAATATCGCAGGATTTGGAAGATCGACCCAATAAGTAGCGATCGCCTAACAGCGGAAATTTCTCCGCATCAGGTGCACCCGCATCCTGAACCCAAAGTTCAGGCACTTTTGCATTGGGTTTAAGCGCCAACTGCTTAAAATTAACATTGGCGATCGTCTGGACTACTTGGGTAATCGCACCCAAGATGGTTTGAGGTTTCCGAGGCGGCTGGGGTGGTGTCATGTTTAGCTATCAGCTTTGAGCATATCAGCTATCGCTTATTCTACTCGCAACTCCAAGAACGCTGTAAAGCATTCCTGAGAGGCTAAGTTAGGACTTACGTTCTCTACTAATTTTTAATTTTTAATTTTTAATTTTCAATTATTCTTTGCTTTCTCTTCTCCAAGTTTCATCCCGACTCCTCTTGAGAATTGTTTCTTGGCGGCGGCGAATTTCTGAAAACTGCCATCAGCAAACAAATAATTCCTGCATTGATAAATACATCAGCCAAGTTGAATACTGGAAATCGAATCAGCCGAAAATCCAGAAAATCCACCACTGCACCTGAGACAAAGCGATCGATCCCATTACCGAGTGCTCCCCCCAAAATTAAGCCGTAGCCAACCTGTTCCCAGCGATTTAGCCTCGGCCCAAACCAAGCTAATATCATTAAACCTACACTCACTGCTAAAGAAAGCCACCGTAACCAATTTACACCACCGTTGCTAAACAAACTAAAAGCAGCGCCAGTATTAGTAACGTAAGTAAAGTGAAATACTCCCGGCCACAACGCCAGTGTTTCGGGAGGGACTTTCAGAGCAAAAGTTTGCACTACCCAAAGTTTACTTAGGTGATCTAAAATTAGGCTTATAGGAGCAGCAACCCAGAATAGGGGATTTTTTTTGAAACGCATGAAATGGTTAGTTAAATCAATAAAACATTAAGCATCTGAGAAAGAATGCTAACACTGTAACAGCACAAACTAATGCTAGTTGACCGGGTAGAGGATAAACCGAGTATTTCAGAATTGCTGGCATTAGAGGCAAGGCTTTTACAGTTGTCAATTGCAGGAAGTGTACCGCAACCAGATAACTTAAGCCTATAGCATGAACGCTTAGTAAACCGCACAAACAACTAAAAGCTAGAGATTCTAATCGTGGCGGCATTTTAAAAGCAAATCTGCCGCATAGCCACGCACCGGGGATAAAACCTAGCAGATAACCAAAAGTTGGCTCTTGCAGATAACCAAAACCGCCCCCTTGAGAAAAGACTGGCAGTAAGGTTAAGCCTAACGCTAAATAGGCAATTTGAGAAAGGACAGCGGCAGTTTTACCTCCCATACAACCTACCAGTAAGACGGCTCCAATCTGATAGGTGACTCCGAGCGATCGTGGCTGAAGTCCATGCTCCCAAATTAAGGCGGGATTGGCAACGAAGGCTTCTAAAAAAGTGCCGCCAATCGTAAGGAGCAAACCGACAACGGCCCAGAGTAATTCAATGGGAGCAGGCATGATGAGAATTGAAAATTAAAAATTGAAAATTAAAAATGAGAAGAATTCATCTTTAATTTTAAACTTTTAATTTTACTAGGAATTATGCAAATGTCACGCAGATCGGGATTGATTTTTAGGCACATTGTTGCGCTTGTGCGCTTAAAGGGTAAATTTAGAGAAGAAATAATTATACGCTAACTTTGACTACTTTAACAAAATCAGAGCAAAAATTTCCGATCTGCCGCAAATATCAACTTAATAGCCTCAAAACATAGATTTGCCAAGGCGGCGCGTCATCCTACATTAAATACACTTATTTTACGTGAATTAGCGATATGATATATTTATCCAGTTCCCTCTTGCTAAATGAATATAGATAAATACTTTATAAAAATTTCAATTTCTTAACCTGATCTTTACTTATAAGCGCTATCCTCTTATGGGATATTCTTTACAAAGGCTCAAGCTTTTATAATCATGCTTTTTCGCATCAATCTCATCAATCCCAACCGTTTGGGTGCATCAATTTCCGCCTTAGCCCTCACCGCGAGCCTAGCAGCTTGTGGCGGCGGTAGTACAAACAATGCCGCAACTGACAACGCCTCTCCCAGCGCTTCTCCTGTTGCGACTTCCACCAATGCCGCCAATACCAAACTCGCCCTCGCTACCGACGTAGGTTTGACAGGCGCTGGCGCGTCATTTCCTGCACCGCTTTACCAGCGCTGGTTCCAAGATTTCAACACCGCAAATCCGAAATTACAGATTAATTATCAGTCGGTGGGTAGTGGCGCAGGGGTAGAGCAGTTTACCAAAGGTACTGTAGACTTTGGAGCTAGCGACACCGCCATGAAAGATGAAGAAATCGCCAAAGTACCAGCAGATAAAGGCGTGCTATTGCTGCCGATGTCAGCAGGCAGTATCGTAATTGCTTATAACCTGCCAGACGTAACTGAACTGAAATTGCCCAGAGATGTTTATGTAGATATCTTCTTGGGTAAAATTACCAAGTGGAACGACCCCAAGATTGTTGCTGCTAATCCAGGTGCTAAGCTACCAGACCAAAATATCACAGTTGTGCACCGTTCTGACGGCAGCGGTACCACAGGAGTTTTCACAAAACACCTCAGCGCCATCAGTCCAGAATGGAAAGAAAAAGTAGGGGAAGGCAAGACAGTAGAGTGGCCCTCGGCTGGTAATGTTGGTGGCAAGGGCAATGAAGGTGTCACTGCTTCTATTCAACAAACCGTTGGCGCGATCGGCTACATTGAGTATGGCTACGCCAAGAGTAATAATGTTAAGTTTGCTGCCTTGCAAAACAAAGCAGGCAACTTTGTTGTCTACAACGATGAAGCAGGAGAAAAAACCCTTGCAGCAGTGACGCTACCTGAGAATCTCCGGGCGTTTATTCCCGATCCAGAAGGGGCTGACTCCTATCCTATTGTTAGCTACACTTGGATGCTAATTCCCAAGAAAGTTACCGATCCTAACAAAGCCAAAGCTATAGAAGCCATGATCGAATACGGCTTAAATGAAGGTCAAAAGGTGAGTGCGGAATTGGGCTATGTTCCTCTCCCCGAAAATGTTAAAGAGAAAGTGGCCGCCGCCGCTGATGGAATTAGTGCCGATTACAAGATCGAAGTCAAATAAGTAATTGGTAATTGGTAATGGCTAATCGCTAATGGCTAATGACACAATTAGTAGGTTGCATCAGGGGTTCAATTCCTAACATTCTTGCCCTTTGCTATAGCAATTAGCCATTAGCAATTAGCCATTAGCAATTAGCCATTAGCCATTAGCCATTAGCCATTAGCCATTAGCCATTAGCCATTAGCTATTAGCCATTAGCCATTACCAAACTAGGTCGAAACGAAACTATCATTTTACTTTCTTGTATGATTCCACAAGCTAACGAAGGCGGTATAGGCGATCGCTCCCGCTCTCACGCAGAAAAGTCACTAGATAATGCCTTTATCTGGCTAACTCGCATTTTAGGAGTGGGAATTGCCGTAATATTGCTAATCATCGCGATTACAGTTGCAATTAGAGCCTTACCCGCGATTGGAAAATATGGCCTAGGATTTCTGTTTTCAAGTAGCTGGAACCCCGTTAAAGACGAGTACGGGGCGCTACCGATGATTTACGGAACGATCGTCAGCTCTGCGATCGCGCTGTTTTTAGCAGTACCATTAGGTGTAGGAACCGCTATTTTCCTAAGCGAGGATTTTCTGCCCCCGCCGATACGCACAACGCTGGTTTTTTTGGTAGAGCTTTTAGCCGCTATCCCCAGCGTCGTCTATGGCTTATGGGGAATTTACGTTTTAATTCCCCTGATCAAGCCTGTAGGACAATTCCTAAACGGCTATTTCGGCTGGCTACCATTTTTCAGCACTCCTCCAGTGGGCCCTGGAATGCTACCTGCGGGAATAGTTTTGGCAATTATGACTTTGCCAATTATTACAGCAATTTCTCGCGATTCTCTAGCTAGTCTTCCTCCTGAATTGCGTCAAGCATCTCTGGGTTTGGGAGCCAGCCGGTGGACTACGATTTTTAGAGTGTTAGTACCCGCTGCTTTCTCTGGAATTGTCGGCGGAATTATGCTAGGTCTAGGTCGCGCGATGGGAGAAACAATGGCTGCTACGCTGTTAATTGGAAATTCCAATCAGTTAAGCCTTTCTCTCCTAGCTCCTGGTAATACTATTGCCTCTTTGCTAGCGAATCAATTTGCTGAAGCCTCTGGCTTGCAAGTAGCAGCTTTAATGTACGCAGGGTTAATTCTATTTGCTTTAACGCTGATAGTTAATATCTTTGCTGAGTTGATTGTCTCTCGCGTCAGAGCGAAGTACAACTAGAAATCTGCCCATCCGTTTAGAGTCTTACTTTATGTCTACTAGCGTTGAAGATCCCAACTCTTTTGGCTCCGGTTCCTTTAGTTTAAAAAAGTCTCAAAGCAGTCCGCGATCGATTTTCAATATTGGCATGACTATCCTGGCAGGAACTTGTCTGACAATTGCGATTTTGCCTTTATTTGCAGTGCTGTTATACGTCGCTGCCAAAGGTATAAACCGCCTAAACTTGGACTTGCTTATTAAACTGCCTCCGGCTCCCGGACTCTCGGGAGGTGGCATAGCTAATGCAATTCTCGGAACTTTGATGACTGTAGGAATTGGGACTTTAATTGCCGTTCCTTTTGGTGTTTTAGCCGCAGTTTATTTGTCTGAGTTTAGCAAAGGTCAGTGGGCCCGTTGGATTCGTTTTGCGACTAACGTTCTTAGTGGTGTTCCTTCAATTATGGCTGGCTTATTTGCTTACGGGTTGCTGGTAGTAACTCTAGGTAATTTCTCAGCACTTGCCGGCGGTGTGGCCCTAGCAGTGCTGATGTTGCCAACTATAGTACGGACAACTGATGAAGCGTTACAAATCGTCCCTCAAGATATTAGATGGGCCTCTGTTGGCGTGGGGGCTTCTAATTACCAAACTGTCTTAAGAGTAGTTCTGCCGGCAGCAATTCCGGCTATTTTAACAGGGGTAACGCTGGCAATTGCTCGTGCTGCTGGTGAAACTGCGCCTTTAATTTTTACTGCGCTTAATTCGCCTTTTTGGCCAAAAGGATTATTGGAACCAACTCCATCTCTGTCTGTTTTGGTTTACAACTTTGCGACAGTTCCTTTTAAAGCACAGCAGGAGTTGGCTTGGGCCGCTTCTTTGATTTTGGTGTTTTTAGTTTTGCTGACAAGTGTGCTGTCTCGTTTGGCAACTCGTCAGAAAGTCTATTAAGCCTCTCTGAATATTGGGTATGCAAGCCCGATCGTGTCTAGGTTAAAACTTAAGTTCGATCGCTATCTATTGAGTAAAAATTGATTGGAGAATGCTTTTATGCACTTGGAAAAAGAACCGGAAATTGTTTTACAAACAGACAATATCAATATCTATTACGGTAATTTTTTAGCCGTTAAGGATGCTTCTCTCAGTATTGCTAAAAATGAAATTACTGCTTTTATTGGGCCTTCTGGTTGCGGCAAAAGTACGATCCTGCGATGTTTTAATCGCCTTAATGATTTGGTTTACGGTTTTCGCCTAAAAGGACAAATTTATTACCACAACCAAAATCTCTACGATGCTGATGTAGATCCAGTAGAAGTACGCCGTAAAATTGGTATGGTTTTCCAAAAACCTAACCCTTTTCCGAAGTCGATTTACGATAATATCGCTTATGGGGCAAGGGTGAATAATTATAAGGGAGATATGGATGAGTTGGTGGAGCGATCGCTCCGTCAAGCTTATCTATGGGATGAGGTGAAAAATAAGCTTAAACAAAGCGGTTTCTCGCTGTCTGGGGGTCAGCAGCAACGCCTTTGTATCGCCCGTGCGATCGCCATTAATCCTGACGTGGTATTAATGGATGAACCCTGTGCTTCTCTTGACCCGATTTCAACTCTCAAAATTGAAGAGTTAATGCGAGAACTTAAAGAGCAGTACACGATTGTTATCGTTACCCATAATATGCAGCAAGCCTCCAGAGTTTCCGATATGACTGCATTTTTTAATGCTAAACTCTCCGAAGATGGCAAGCGTTTTGGCTATCTCGTTGAGTGTGATAAGACTGAAGTTATTTTCCAAAGTCCGAAAGAAGAGGCGACGCTGGAATATGTGAGCGGACGTTTTGGTTAAATTTGAGGATTGTTGGGCTTTGCCAAAGTTTACGCTAAGACTTGTAGAGTGTGTCAGAGTAAGTTCTAAATAATATAATCAGTAGAGTTTCTGGCGCACTCTTAAAAACACACCTAAACACACAAAACCCGCAAACGCGGGTAAAACTAAGTCATTTTTAAGTGGACAATAGTTTTTTGTGTAGCCACAATTTCCAATCGCGCGGGTAATGATTCTTTGAACAGCCGCGATTGGAAATCGCATGATATCTGATGCTGACGGCCTTAAAGTCAGTGTCAAGTCGATCACGCGCTTTTCAGCCAATTCTTGTACAAGTTTTCTTTAACCATACTTTGCCTCAGCACCTCGACGAGATACTCTTGAGCTTGTTCAAGACTCAGGTGCTTGACTTCATCGCGCAAAACTTGCAGTTTGAATTGTTGTTCTAAGCTAAGACCTGTGGGCATTTCCATAATTCACTCCTCCAAATCTATAAGGGAGATATTTTAAGAACGACGTTGGCTTGGGTTCTTTGTATCCCCTTAATTGTAAATTATAGTTACATAGTATTGACAATCTGTCCAAAGTAAACATTTTCGTACTTATCTATGTAGCAAAAGTACATCTAAGTGGGTATGGCCCTATCATAAAAGGGTGAAAAGCAGGCAGGATGAGCCAAAGGAGCTAGTCTAATGGACGCAATGGAGTTTTTTCAAAGAAGTGCTGGCCTGTGGCGATCGCAGCGCAGCATCCATCACCTAGCCTTCCGACAAGCGGAACTGGGAGATTCAAATATTGAGGTGACAGCCTTGGCGGCGGACGATCCGCGAGTCGCTGAAATTTGCCAGATGCACGAAATTGAACCCAGTCAGGCAGCGGGTGGTGCTTTTGTGACTTGGCACGGCTCGATGGCCTGGGACAAAGAAGATGAGAATCACAAGGGGTCTACGGTGTTCGCGATCGTACCCGATGCAGAAAATCCCAGACAAGGCCTAATGCTACGAGAGCGTGGCTATGCGGAAATCGTCCCCGTAGCTGGACGCTATGAGATGGATGCTGAGGATGGATTGGTATTAATTACAGAATACGAAACCATGAGTTCGATCGAGCGCTTCTGGTTCGCTAACCCCAACGTGCGGATGCGGACAAGTTCAGTCAAGCGCTTTGGCGGTTTCAGCACCTCTACTTTCTGTACAGAAATCCGTGTAGAACCAGACTCAGAGAATGATACTCCTGTACAGGAGGAACTAGCACCAGACCAATTTTACTCAGCTCTCGGTTGGTAGGGAGAGGAGGAAAGGGAGGATTTAGTCACAGCAGTCGTCAACAAATGTTAAAGATTGTTGCGTAATTTCAGAAAAATCAGATTTAGATTGCTGGAATCCCCTACTCTGTAATGATGGCTAGTTATAAAAAATACCCTGAAAACTCGCTCGACTTTAGTCCAGGGATGAAAGGGCGTTGCAGGATTTATCCTGCCCACTCGTCTTGACAAACTGATTTAGGCTTGTTATTTTGGGGCAACGAACGAAGGTTGGTGAAAAACCCGACAGTCGCAAACCGTAAGTAAAACAAGTAGCCATAGACTCTAACATGAGCGAGTGGGTAGTGGGTATCTGACTTACCCTTTAAGAACCCAAATTTGGGCGGATTCATCCCCCAAATTTTGTCCTTAAGAATCCCCGCGTATGACAGACCGGGGAGTGTCAAAGCAATACACTAGCTGTTGATAAAATAGCGGCGAACTTAGGCTCTTACCTAAGTAGAGTAAGTTCAGTAAAGGGACTTTGACATCCCTAGCTAGAGCAACTCTCTAAGTCGAAATGAATCCCCGTGTCTTCAGAGCGGGGAGAGTCAAAGTGTCAACAACTTCTGAAAATTAAGATTACGGAGATTGTAACGTGGCGCTTCCTTTATTAAGCTACGGCCCTAAGAGCCAAAACCAGCGTGTTTCTAATTTTGAAACCGGGGGCGACGAGCAGCCTAGAGTTTTTACAACTGAAAATGTCCTGAGTTCAGGGGACATCGAAGGTTTAATTTGGGCCGCCTATCGCCAGATTTACAGCGAACACCAAATCCTGAAGAGCAACCGTCAGGTATCTTTGGAATCGCAACTCAAGTGCGGCCAAATTACTGTACGGGACTTCATTCGCGGTTTAGCGACTTCCGATCCCTTCCTACGGCGGAATTACCAAACCAACAGTAACTATCGCTTTGTAGAAATGTGCGTACAGCGCATTTTAGGCCGCGATGTTTACAGCAACCGCGAAAAGATCGCTTGGTCGATTGTGGTTGTTAACAAAGGGCCCCAAGGGTTTATCGATGAGCTCCTCAACAGCGAAGAGTACCTAAGCGCATTTGGCTACGATAAAGTGCCTTATCAGCAACGGCGGATTTTACCCCAACGGAAAGAAGGGGAAACACCTTTTAATCTGAAAACCCCTCGCTACGGTGCATACCACCGCTCGCAGTTGGGCTTCCCGCAAATGATTTGGCAGACAAGCGTGCGCCGTTTTGTTCCTCAAGAACAACAGGCAAAGGCTGGCGATCCGTCGCAGTATTTGAATATGGCGCGGCAGATGCCAGTACCCGCAACTCCGCCCTCGCGAGTGCCTTTGGCAAATCTCAATATCGAGACTACGGTTCCTTATCGCCGCCGATAAAATTTGCTCTCTTAGCCGATTCCAGAGCGCTAGAAAGCTAACTGAATCTATCAGATTTGACTTTCTGGATTTTGAGTTTTGAGTTTTGAGGTTTGAGTTTTTGTTAACTCAGAATCCAAAACTCAGAACTCATAATTTTTTAGAGGGGCTAGGGGCTAGGGGCTAGGGACTAGGGAAAGAAGGGAAAGAGGGGAAGAGAGTCAATAGTGTCAGCCATAAGCGAGTGTCCTAACCGTTGTGACGGTTGCTATATCATCTAACGCGGTTGATTTAAAAAACGTCCCGCCAACATCATCGCATCTCCAATATCGACATCATTATCGCCATCTGCATCTAAAAAGGAACTCAACAGCGAATTTTGCCCAGACTGTGGATTTTGAGCATTACTTCCCATTTGCAGTAAATTAAGTACCAGAGGAATCAAAACAGGAATCATAGCTTGAATTGTGCCCTCATCTATACCAGTTCTTTGAGCGATCGCCTGAGCAATTTGTGTTACCTGGTTAGGATTAAATAAACTCTGAACGGCTTGAATATTGGGAGTTGTGCCACTGTATTGATTGACAATTGCTTCGGCTTGTGAGTTACCAGATTGCGATCGCACATCTTGCAAAGCCGATCGCACATAACCGCCTAACATTGACACTGCCATTTGAGCAGTTCCCAGATCTACACCGTAGTTATTGCCCAGTTGTTGGACAGTACCGACAATATTATCCAACTGATTTGGACTAGCCTGCTGATTTGGATTCTCGATCGCGCCCAAAATTTGGTCAAATAAGCCCATAATTGTAACCTCACTGTGCCATTGCTAAACTCTAGATTCTTTACTCATTAAACCCTTTACTATTATAAATCATTATAATGAGGATTGCGTAATAGTTAATGGTTAGTACTTAGTAGTTATCAGCAATTAGCAATTACCAATTACCAATTACCAATTACCAATTACCAATTACCAATTACCAATTAATGTTTAACAGGTAAAGCAATTATAAACTCTGTTCCCGTTCCCACTTCTGACCAAAAATTAATTGTCCCCCCGTGTTTCTCTACTATAATATTTCGGCTAATTGCCAAACCTAACCCAGTTCCCACACCTCTAGGTTTCGTTGTGAAAAAAGTTTGAAACATCTTCTCTTGAGTTACCGCTGCAATACCCGTACCATTATCTGCAATCTTTATCAGCACAAAATCTAGATCCAGGAATTCTGTAGCGATTGTAATTGTAGGTGAAAAGCTCATTTTATTACTCATTTCTTCTATGTTTTTAATTGTATTAGCACCATTACCTGAATTAGCTTTATCTCTTTCTTCCGCTTCTTCTAAAGCATCAAGGGCATTGCTTAAGATATTCATAAATACCTGGTAAAGCAAACCCATATACCCTTCAACATTGGGAATTTCGCCATAACTACGAATAATTTTAATCCCTTTTTTAACCCGGCTGTTAAGAATTAGCAGCGTACTTTCAATACAAGCGTGAATATCGACGGGGTGAGGCATTGCCTGATCCAGACGAGAAAAGTCTTTCAAACTTAAGATAATAGCCTTAGCCCTTTCCGCACCTACTTTCATCGACTGCAATATTTTGGGCAAATCTTCTTTCAAAAAATCGATGTCAATTTTATCAGCTTGTTCTGTAAGTGCTGAAGATGGGTTGGGAGTTTCCGCTTCGTAGGTTGCTAGCAGTGATAACAGATCATCAATATAATCTTTAGCCGGGTCTATATTACCATAGATAAAGTTGATAGGATTATTAACTTCGTGAGCCACACCTGCCAACATTCGCCCCAGACTTGCCATTTTCTCGCTCTGAATTAGTTGAGATTCTTTTTCAGCTTGTAATTCTGCCAATAGATGCTTTACCTTAAGAATTAATTGATTGAGCGAAATTGTCAAAACTCCCACTTCATCTTCCGAAGTAACAGGTGCTTGCAAGTCAAAATTAGATTCTTCAGTTGCTTGTTGAGCGATTTTAGTTACTGACTTCAGAGGACGTGCGATCGCATAGCTGGTGTAGTTAGCTAACAGTAACGCTATCAAAACTGATAGTAGCATACTGGAAACAAGTATGTGCGATCGCAATACCTCTGCCTGAAATGAAGCTACCCGCGCCAAATCTTCTTGCTTGTCTGCCGCCTCCATGAGTTCTGCTAACTCATCTGCTAGATTATCTAGCTTAAATCCAATTTTATCCTTAACAAAATCCGATAGTAATTTGTCAGCCTTAGCTACCCCAGTCTTGCTCTTTTTCAAAACTGCAATTTGCTCAATAATTTTATCTAGCTTTTGGATATAAACTTCTAGCGATTGCTCGTAATTTTGTATAAAAGGCTTGACACCTTCTACCTGTGCTATATCTGCCTCAGATTGAAGTTCAGATAACAGTTTCTTCAATCTGTCAGCGTTTTTTTGTAGCTGCTTATATTTTTGATCGAACAATTCTGGCTGCTGTAGCCAATAAACTAAGCGCTGCTGGTAAATTTGCGTCCGCAGCAAAGCCGTTTGCAAATCCCTCAAGTGGCGATTTTCCTCATCAATATCAACTTGCAGCGCCGCTTTTTGATAGTAATAATTGCCTGCTGTCAGCCCTATTATTATTCCCCCAACAGCAACGCCAAGAGCAACTGCATAGCCGCCGCGAATCTTGCTGCGAATGCTGAGGTTCCTAAACTTCTGTGCAAGCTTCTTTAAGAGACTACTTGGAAAACCTACATGACGGCGCGAAGCCGGATGAGGCTCCGTTAAAGTAGGAACAGCATTTTGGAAAGACTTGTTTGGATTTTCAGGCTTCATAGGAGCAAAGCTGCGATTTATTTAGCAATACAACTTAGGTTCAATCGACTCACAGTCAAGCGAACATCATCCCGCTAAACTAAAAGAACCTACTTCATAAGTATAGCAACTCAGGGCATCAGCATGACTCGGCTTATCCACGACAAAGTTGCCTGCATATTACCGAGAATAATTATTAACTCTCTTTTGCCCAGTACAAGCGCCCAAGAAATTTGCGATTGCCGATCAAAAGAGTTAGAGATTAGGCGAAGCTTTCAGGATTTAGTGCTATATTTAGAATCAGAATAGTTGCCAAAAGTTTACTTAATGGCATCCTAAATCAGGACAGCAATACGCTCCGATATGTTAAGCTAAAAATATTTGATTTTCATTGATGAAACAGAGAGCAACCTTAATTACCTCTCAAGAGAGTGGGCTTTTTATGTATAGGACTTACGCAAAAACAACGTATTTCTGTAGAATCCGGCAGCAATACAGACAAGCAAGTTATAATTCTTTGCGGACGAGCGCAAAAATAAATCCATGAGTAAACCCCCAGTTCATGCCTTTTTTGTCGGCAGAGCCGTTGCCGAAGCACTCTACGAACAGCTTGAGAGTGTACTAACCAGCGCTCTCTCCGAACTTGGTAAATTTGATGCCGAGCAGCGGGAACGCTTGCGGCATTTCTATGAATCAGTCGAGGAACGAGCTAATAGAGAGGCCCAAGCAGCGATGCAAGCACGGGAGACGACTGCGATCGTGCAGATAGACTCCCAACCAGCCTCAGACCTACAAGCGACCATTGACGAGCTGCGGGCAGAAGTTGCCCTTGTGAGGTCTGAGCTGCAACGCTACCGTAGCCGTTTGCAGTAAGTGCTTTTATACAACCTATTTGGGAACCCCAGTGTCTGCTCTCCTTGATGATTCCGTTAACCGTAAGCGAAATACGAAGCTTACTGGCAGTTCCTTACAGCCAAAAATTGCTGGCAAATCCTATCGGCAAAAATCGTACCGCTGGAATCGGGATAATTACTCCCGCCATCGGCGGTTTATTGACATTTGGGCCTTTGTTTTAACCTGGCTGGCTTGGCTGTGGCTAGACAGTAAAGATTGGAGCTACCTGGGAGGCGTTACTGAAGAAAAGAAGAATGCTAGACGCAGAATACAGGCAGCCTGGGTGCGAGAAACACTTCTGGATCTGGGGCCTACTTTCATTAAAGTAGGGCAGCTATTCTCCACACGAGCGGATTTGTTTCCTGGGGAGTACGTAGAAGAGCTTTCTAAACTGCAAGATAGAGTTCCTGCCTTCAGTTACGAGCAGGTAGAAATCATTATCGAGCAGGACTTCGGCAAGCCAATTCAGGAACTCTACCAGAACTTTGACCCTATACCTCTGGCAGCAGCCAGTTTGGGTCAAGTACACAAAGCTCAAATCCATTCCGGTCAAGAAGTAGTCGTCAAGGTACAGCGGCCGGGGTTGCGGAAGCTGTTCGAGATTGACTTGCAGATTCTTAAGGGAATTGCCCGCTACTTTCAAAACCATCCCAAATGGGGACGCGGCCGGGATTGGATGGGCATTTACGAAGAGTGTTGTCGGATTCTATGGCTGGAAATTGATTATCTCAACGAAGGTCGGAATGCTGATACTTTTCGCCGCAATTTTCGCAAGTCTGACTGGGTGCGAGTGCCGCGAGTTTACTGGCAATATGCGGCTCCACGAGTGCTGACTTTGGAATATCTGCCGGGGATTAAAATCAGTAACTATGAGGCGTTGGAAGCTGCGGGGCTCGATCGTGCCGCGATCGCACAAATGGGAGCTAAAGCTTATCTTCAACAATTACTTAATGATGGCTTTTTCCACGCTGACCCCCACCCCGGAAATATCGCTGTTAGCCCCGAAGGAGGGCTAATTTTCTACGATTTTGGCATGATGGGGGTGATCGAAGCCAACGTCCGCGAAGGACTGATGGAAACTCTCTACGGCATTGCTTCCAAAGATGGCCAGCGCATCATCAACTCCTTAGTTAATTTGGGAGCATTGGTTCCTACAGGGGATATGGGGCCAGTGCGGCGATCGATCCAGTTTATGCTGGACAACTTTATGGACAAGCCCTTTGAGGCCCAATCCGTTACCAAAATTACTGATGACCTCTACGAAATTGCCTACGACCAACCTTTTCGCTTTCCCGCAACTTTCACTTTCGTGATGCGGGCTTTTTCGACAATTGATGGGGTAGGCAGAGGTTTAGATCCTAAGTTCAATTTTATGGAGGTGGCACAGCCGTTTGCCATAGACCTTATGAAAAGTGGAAGCGCTCAAGATACAACTAGCAGCATTTTTAATGAGATTGGCCGTCAAGCTGCCCAGGTAAGTTCGAGTGCCTTGGGCTTGCCTCGCCGGATTGAAGAAACCATTGATAAGTTAGAGCAGGGAGATATTCGCGTCCGCGTCCGTGCTGCGGAAACTGACCGTCTGCTGCGACGCATCAGCATTGTTCAGATGGGAACTAACTACGCCCTGCTGTTCAGCGCTTTTACTTTGTCGGCTACGATCTTGTTTGTCAACGATCGGGTATGGTTAGCAGTGGTGGTGATTATTCTGGCCTCCATCATGGGATTTGCCCTGTGGCGGCAACTCCGCCGCATTGACCGCATGGATCGTCGTGAGACTTAAGCCTCAAGCGTGAGTATTGTTCTAGTTGAGTTTCAGCTCAGCAAAACAAAGTTCACACGACCAAGATTCTTGCCTAAAATAACAACAGATATGCGATACTAGCAAAATAAGTTAGGCAGACCTTAAAAAAAATACCTGCCATTTACCTTTGCAAGTTTGATGAATTCAACCGCCAATATGAAACGCTCTTTCGCAGGTAAGACAGACACAGGGCTGGTTCGTTCCGTCAACCAAGATTCTTACCACATCGACCCGGAGGGGCGATTTTTCATAGTGGCGGATGGTATGGGAGGACACGCAGGCGGCCAAGAGGCTAGCCGGATCGCTACCCAGGCGATACAGTCTTATCTCAACGAACACTGGAACAGCCCGCAGGAGTCTTCAGAATTACTGGAAAAAGCTTTTTTAGCAGCTAATCAGGCAATTTTGCAAGATCAACAAAAGCATATAGAACGCTCGGATATGGGGACTACTGCGGTAGCAGTAATTTTTCGCCAAGAGGGAGAACCTTGGTTCGCTAATATTGGCGATTCTCGCCTCTATCGGCTGCGGGGATCGGAACTTCAACAAATTACTGAAGATCAAACTTGGGTAGCGCAGGCTGTGAAAAGAAAGGCTTTGACTCCAGATCAAGCTCGGAGTCACCCTTGGCGGCACGTTTTGTCACAGTGTTTGGGACGGGAAGATTTGGGTGAAATTGAGATTTCGCCTATGGATGTGCAGCCAGGAGATCGCTTGTTGCTATGCAGTGATGGTTTGACTGAGGAACTTTCGGACTCTTTGATCGCTTCGCCTCTCAAATCGATTCGTG
Source organism: Kamptonema sp. UHCC 0994 (assembly GCF_029167235.1). Classification (GTDB taxonomy): domain Bacteria; phylum Cyanobacteriota; class Cyanobacteriia; order Cyanobacteriales; family Microcoleaceae; genus Kamptonema. The sequence goes on from NZ_JARFTR010000023.1 coordinate 17,147, forward strand.
CTTGTGAAAAGGCAGCAACGGCTCTGGTGAATGCGGCGAAGGATAAGGGAGGTCGTGATAATATTACGGTGGTAATTGTAGCAATTGATATGCTTAAATAACTAATTGGTTAGTTGTTAGTTGTTAGTTGTTAGTTGTTAACGGTTAACGGTTAACGGTTAAGCTTTTACACATTTAATTTGTATATGAATTCATCAACATATTCCTCCCATTCCAAATAACAAATTTATTCCTTACGTAACAACTAACAATCAACAACCAACAACTAACAATTAACAATTCCATGACTCGCGTTATCGGTTTAATTAGTGGCACTTCGGTAGATGGCATTGATGCTGCTTTGGTGGATATTTCTGGTTCGGAAAGCGATTTAAAGGTGGAACTTCTGGGCTCTGCTATTTATCCCTATCCTGCTGATTTGCGATCGCAAATTTTGGCAGTATGCGGCGGGAGTGTCCTAAGTATGGCAGAACTAGCTGAATTAGATGACGCGATCGCCATAGAATTTTCTCAAGCAGCATTGACAATTCAAGATAAATATGGTATAGCAGACCTGATCGGTTCTCACGGTCAAACAGTCTACCATCGACCACCAAAGGAACGGCGAAGCGAGGACAGAGAGAAAGAAGAAGAAAAGGGTAGTTGGGGAAAAAATTCCTCCGATGTAAGACTCAAAGCTCAAAATACTCTTGGTTATAGCCTTCAACTAGGTCGAGGAGCAGTAATTGCCCATCTAACAGGTCTCCCTACAGTGAGTAACTTCCGAGCCGCTGATATTGCCGTTGGTGGTCAAGGAGCACCTCTAGTACCCATTGTTGATGCCTGTTTACTCAGCCATCCTACCTATAATCGCTGTATTCAAAATCTAGGCGGCATTGGTAATGTAACTTATTTGCCTTGTCGGGGAGCAGAGGGGCAGGGGAGCAGAGGGGCAGAGGGGCAGAGGGGAGATTTCCATCTTCCATCTCCCCCCCTCCCCCGCCCCCCCGCCCCCCCCCCCCCCCCCCCCCACCCTCTAGGTTGGGACCCGGGGCCAGGGAAAGACCTTTTGGTGTTGTCCGGGCACACCCCTCTTGTGTGCACCAAAAC
>NZ_JARFTR010000176.1 GCF_029167235.1 Kamptonema sp. UHCC 0994
CCCCCTCTCTTCCCCTAGCCCCTAACCCCTAGCCCCTAACCCCTTCTTCCTTAATCATGTCATCGTTAAAAAAACTTGCTCTTCGGGGTGCAGCTTGGACAATTGCTGGGTATGGAATGAGCCAGATTTTGCGGTTTGGTAGCAATATCATCCTAGCTCGTCTGCTCTACCCAGAACTATTCGGTCTGATGGCCTTAGTAAATATTTTTATCCTCGGTCTTCACCTATTTTCAGATATTGGCATCGGGCCAAGCATTATCCAGAATCGGCGCGGGAACGACCCGGATTTTCTAAACACAGCCTGGACTTTGCAGATCGTTCGGGGTTGTACGCTGTGGTTTTGTTGTTTGCTGCTGGCAAAGCCGATTTCTTTACTATACGGAGAACCGCAGCTTTTTTGGCTGCTACCTGTGGTGGGTTTAAGTACAGTTATTTCTGGGTTTAACTCGACTTCTTTGTATACCCTCAATCGCCAGATGGCGATCGCAAAGTTAGCAATTTTTGAGCTGGGGGGTCAAGCGGTTTCCATTGCAGCAATGATTACCTGGGCGTGGTTCAATAAAAGTATTTGGGCTTTGGTAGTTGGGACGCTGGTTGGTAGTTTAATTCAGTTAATCTGGAGTCACTGGTTGAATTTGACCGCGCCTAACCGCTTGGTATGGGATCGAGAGGCGGCTGGGGCAATATTTTCTTTTGGTAAGTGGATTTTTGTTTCGACGGCGGTAACATTTCTGGCGGAACAAAGCGATCGCCTAATGCTAGGAAAAATGATTTCCTTTGAGTTGTTAGGCGTTTATGGCATTGCTTTTATCATTGCTGATATACCTCGTCAGGTTGTTTTAGCTGTCAGTAGCAAAGTGCTTTTTCCCGCTTTTTCGCAGCTTGCTGACCTCCCCCGCGCAACTTTTCGCGCTAAAATTCTTAAAAACCGTCAGCCAATTTTGATGGCAGTAGCATTAGGCGTAACGCTATTAGTTAGCTTTGGGGATTTTTTAATTCTCGCACTCTATGATAATAGGTACTCGAATGCTGCCTGGATGTTACCGGTTTTGGCTTTGGGAATATGGCCTCGGATTTTGACGCAGACGATCGATCAGGTATTGTTTGCGATCGGCAAGAGTTACTATCCTGCTTACGGCTGTGTTTTAAAGTTTATTTTTATGGTGGTTGGACTACCGACGGGGTTTTATTTTGGGGGTATGTTGGGAGCGATCGCAGTAGTTGCACTCAATGACTTACCATTTTATGCAGCTATAGTTTATGGTTTGGAACGCGAGGAGTTAAGCGCTGCTAAGCAAGATATTCAGACTACTGGACTGTTTTTGGCCTTGTTAGCAGTTGCGATCGGCATTCGCTTAGCTTTGGGACTTGGACTTCCTGCTGCTACACTGTTTCGTTAAAGGTATAGCAACCGCTTTCAGCGGTTAGGGGCTAGGGGCTAGGGGCTAGGGGCTAGGGGAAGAAGGGAATAGAATCAGCGAGTTTCAGGAACTCAGAACGTCCTAATCGCCTTGGCGACTGCTATAAATAAAAATATTTATTTTTCTGCCAATTTATCGAGCTTTTCTCTAGCCCACAAATTGAATAGAGATCGCACCAAAAACCAAGCCGCAAATGCTGATAGAGAAAAAACCGCGATCGCACCTCCTTTATATCCCCCAATTAGTAGCACCGCACCCGATAGAAAGGCAAACCCAGTCAAGCAAGCATAAATTAGAGTCTTAACAGCCATATTAACTTTTTTCAGAGCGCGATCGCTCTCGATTGTCCTCACCCGCACTTGTAACTCCCCGTCTTCAATCCGCTTTTCTAAATGTCGGATTAAAACTTCTGCTCTACTCGGTTGCTGCAACTTAAATCTAACATAATTTCTAGCTTGTTTTGCCAGCTCTCCCACCAAATTTACTCGCTCTTTTTGGGAGACTGTAGTTAGGCTTTTCACAAAAGGTTTAGCACAAGCAACAGGGTTGTATTGAGGATCTAAAGTGCGAGCAATACCGTCAAGAGTCGTCAACGCTTTGAGAATGAACATCATTTGTCCCGGCAATCGAAATGGCTGTTGCTCAAACATGATGTACAATTCATCTTTGATTTCATTAAAAGCTTGAAAATCAATCGGCTTTTCAGTAAACTTTTCCAATAGAAACGTAACCATTCTCCGCACTGGCATCATATCCGGCACAGGTTCAATTAAACCCATCAAAATCAAGGTTTCTAAAACCTCATCACTGTCTTTTCTCAACACTCCAAAAAAAGTTCTAATCATCTGTTCTTTAGCCAGAGACTTTACCTCTGCCATCATTCCAAAATCATAAAAAATCAGAGAACCATCTGAATTAACTGCCATGTTTCCCGGATGGGGATCTGCTTGAAAAAACCCGTCTTGCAACAATTGTTTCAAGTAACAAGAAATCCCTAACTGATTGAGACATTTTAAGTCTATTCCTTTAGCTTCTAAACTTTGTCGATCGTCAACCTTTATCCCAGGTAAATACTCGACAGTCAATACCTTTTTTGTCGTATATCTCCAATATATTTTGGGTACAAGAATACCAGGATAACCCCTAAAATTATTAGCAAATCGCTCGGCATTTTTACCCTCTTGTATGTAGTCAATCTCTTGATAAAGAATTGTGAAAAATTCATCATAAATTGCATCTAAATTATATTTTCGAGTCCAAGGCAAATATCGCTGGCAAAAATGTATGATTTTGTAAATAGCTTTAACATCCAAATCAAATAACTTTTGCAATCCGGGACGTTGCACCTTTACAACTACATCTTCTCCAGTATGTAGCCGAGCTTTGTGTACCTGTCCCAAGCTGGCAGCCGCAATCGGAAAATGATCGAAATCTCGATACAAAGCATAAACTTCTTTGCCAAGTTCAGATTCAATCAAAGCAATCGCTTCTTCCGAATTAAACTCAGGTACTTTATCTTGTAATTTTTGTAATTCATTAACATACTCTAAAGGGAGTATATCTGCACGAGTCGAGAGAGCCTGACCAATTTTAATAAAAGTTGGGCCTAAATTTAGTAAAGTTTTGAGTAACCATTCAGCGCGGATGGCTCTTGTCTGAGGCGAGTTATTTTGAAATAGCCGATCCGACCACAGATAGAACATAAACTGTCCTGCGGCGGTAAAAACATCTATCTGTCTAGTTAAAGGTGAAGATTGAGACTTTTGCCAGCGAAGGGGCTTAGGGACACTTTTTGTGAGCATAAATATAGGGGCTAGGGGCTAGGGACTAGGGGCTAGGGGAAGAGCGGGGGAGCAGGGGAGCAGGGGAGCGAGGGAGCGGGGGAGGCTTTTTCCCCAATTAGCAATTAGCCATTAGCAATTAGCCATTAGCAATTACCAATTAGCAATTAGCAATTAGCAATTAGCAATTAGCCATTAGCGATTAGCCATTACTAATTATTCCTCCAGACTTGCGTTTTGCCCTGGAAACAGGGGCAAGGTTAGGGTGAAGCTAGTACGCCACAACTCATTAGTTTCAGGATTTTCTGCTGGCCCAGAGCTAAAGGCGGCAATAGTGCCGCGTAAGTGCTTTACTAAGGACTTTACCAGAGCTAAGCCTAAACCCGTACCGGGAATAGCTTGTTCGGTAATACCGGCTCCACGCCGAAACTTCTCAAAAATATGGGGTAAGTCTTCGCTGGAAATGCCGCGCCCGATGTTAGAGACGCTGATTACAATTTCACCTGCGGCAAAATAGGCCGCTAAGACGACGGTACTGCTAGCAGCAGAGTATTTACCAGCATTTGTCAATAGTTCCAGCAGGATACGCCTTAGACTTTTGGGTTCGGTTTGTAGGGGTAAGGGTCGGCCTGGTATTTCCACCGCTAGAGTTAAACTCTTACTCGCCCATTTTTGCTCAAAATCTTGGGCTAAATCTGCAATTAAAAGCTTGAGGTCAATTTTTTCGGGTTCGATAGAGTCTGGCTGGGATTCTAACTGCTGTAGGGCTAGTAAATCGTTGATCAGATTGGTTTCCTGAGAGCATTGCCGATCGAGAATATCAAGATAAACGGCGCGGCGCTCCGGGGGGAGGTCGGACTGACGTAACATCCGAATGGCAAGGGTCATACTTGTCAGAGGTGTTCGTAATTCATGGCTGACGGTGCTAAGAAATTCGTCTTTGAGCTGATTTAGAAGTCGCAGTTGGTCAACTTGCCGACGAGTTTGTTCGTACAATTTCGCTTGCACGTCGAGACTTCGCTGCAACTGGGCAGTACGATCTTCGACAAGGGCTTGCACTTGCTGTAGTGTCTGAGTTTGAAGAATTGCTGCACTGATTTGGGCTGCGACTAATTCTACGAGTTCTAATTCTTCTGGCTGCCAGAGGCGAGGTAAGGAGTGCTGCAATACTAGGAAGCCTAAAATAGTGCCTTGGGTTGCCCCTACTAGGGGAACTAGCAATAAGGCTCTGATGCCGGGGGGCTTCAAGATTTCAGCGGCGTAATCAAGGGATTGGTTTGGTAACTCGTTGGTATCTGCGATCGCCAATAGCTTACGAGCGCGACTAAAAGCCTCTTGACACAAGGAAGACTCCGATAGCCAGAAAGAAGATCGGGAGGATGGGGAGGATAGGGAAGATTTAATTTCCCTATCTCCCGCATCTCTCCACTTCCCTACCCCTTTGCCCTTAAACCATTCGCAAACTATTGTGACTTTAGCTTTGGGAATTTGGTTAGGAGAGTGAGTTTTAAATAGGGGATCTGCGTATTTCAATAGCAGGATTAGACCGCGATCTACTTGTAGGGTATCGGCGGTGCCCTCGATAGCTAGTTGTAGAATTTGGTTGAGTTCGAGAGGGGTGTCAATTATGCAAGTCAGCCAACTGAGCAGGGTTTGGTATTGGGATTGACGGTGGACTACTTGCTGTAAAGTCGCAATCTCTTGGGTCTTTTCAAGTTGAGAGATGGCGATCGCAGCCATTGTTGCTATGGCTTCTAGTCGTTCCAAGTCTAATGTTGACCAGAGGCGAGGTTGCAGGGAACCTACAACGATCGTGCCGTTTACTGCCCCTCCTAAGCGTGTTGCGATCGCCAAAATTCCTCGAAAAGGAAGCGATTCTACTTTCAGAGTGCGAGTCGCTGGGTTCGTCTGAATGTCAGAAATAGCGACAGAACCCCCGCTTAAGAGCATTCTGCCAAAGGCAGGATGCTCTGTCAGCGACACTAAGAACTTGTTAACTGGAGTTGTTTTTGGGAATTGGGACATCTCCGTAGAATCCACAGTACGATCTGTTTCCCAATAACCACTCTGAATTGTTGTGCGATCGCCCTTAACAGCAGCAACCAGACAACAATCCCCCTGGCAAGCAGCCCCCAACACCTCCGCGATTTTTGGCAGCAGTGTTTCTGGAGCTAGGTTTGCCAGAAGAATTTGGGAAATTTGCTGCCCCAGTTGAGCAGGATCGGTCTGGTTCTGCATGAGACGACCCATAAATTTTTGAAGTAATACTGGTTCTGTCAAGCGGTGTAGATGCAATGTCAAAGGCTTTGTCATGGGCGAGTGTTCTTTAGCAAAGCCTTGATTTCCCTGAGCATTTATCATGATTGCAAAGCCGTTATTTGTAAATGTTTTAACCTGTATGCCGCAAAATTTTACTCTACAGCTAATAGGCAAACCCTGTTTATAAGTAGGTAGTCGTAAGTAAAATAAACATTATTATAGCGCAGGCTATCCTCCGCTGAATTGTGCTAAGTAAATCCACTTCGCCGACTCTACCTTTAACTATGCCTGCCTACTGATAATAAAATGGCGAAAAATTTCGGAGATTGAATAGACGCTATTGCCCCTCCGAGAAATTACGTAACATTCAATGTCAACTCTATACATACCCGGTCAAATATTTAACTTCACTAACTCACTAGGGTTATTCTTAAGCTAATATTATAAAATATAATGTGATATTAATCGTAAGATTATGCGATCTATTTTAAATAATTTTGTGACAGTTCTAGCGGTAAATCGGTCGTCAGATCGCTTTGAGCTAACTATACCAACCCAACTCAAGTCTTATGAAAAGAAGACACATTCTCGCCTTTGTAAGCGGATTACTGGCAACTCTACTGCTAGCGATCGGCTTCAAACTAGCCCTGCCTACCCCCGCCAACGCTCAGTCTCCCACGCTGCTAATTGCCGCCGCAGCTAGTTTACAAGAAGCCCTGAAAGAAGTCGATCCACTCTTTAAATCTGCCCATCCAGGGATTACAGTCAACTACAACTTTGCGGCATCGGGGACACTTCAACAGCAAATTGAGCAGGGCGCACCCGTCGATCTATTCATTTCTGCTGCAACTCGACAAATGGATGCTTTGCAGAAAAAAAATTTGATTCTGACTGATACTAGGCACAATATACTCACTAACAGTCTAGTTTTGGTAGTACCGAGTAACTCCAAGCTAGGACTAACAAACTTCAAGCAATTAACTAATTCCAACGTCAAAAGAATTTCGGTCGGAGAACCGCGCAGTGTCCCGGCTGGACAATACGCAGAAGAAGTGTTTAAGAATCTGGGAATTTTGGATCAACTAAAGTCTAAATTTGTCTATGGCAACTCAGTTCGTAATGTTTTAGGAACTATCGAAAGTGGTAACGCCGATGCAGGAATTGTCTATGCAACTGATGCCAAAATTTCAAACAAAGTAAAACAAGTGGCAACTGCTGCCAGTAATTTGCACTCTCCAATTGTTTATCCAATGGCAGTTATTAAAGCTAGTAAAAATCAGTCAAATGCTCGTATTTACACCCAATTTCTCACCAGTCAAAAAGCTCAAGCCATCTTCAAGAAATATGGCTTTGGTATGTAGTTGCGCTTCAGCGCTCTTTCATATCCCCAGAGCGCTGAAGCGCAACTACGTACCTAGAAACTAACTCATAAACTGCTATGATTGCTGACTTTTCTCCATTGTTGATTTCTCTTAAAACCGCAGGACTTGCCACCATTGCTACATTCTTTACAGCGATTCCCATTGCTTACTGGATGTTGAATTATCGGGGGCGATGGAAATCTGTGATTGAGGGCATTTTTGTATCACCGTTAATTCTACCGCCGACAGTTGTGGGCTTTGTGCTGCTGCTATTATTTGGCAAAAATGGCCCCTTGGGGCAGTTAATGGATCGGTTTAATTTCACCATTGTTTTTACCTGGTATGCGGCCGCGATCGCGGCGACGGTTGTAGCTTTTCCTCTAATGTATAAAACTGCATTAGGAGCATTTGAACAAGTCGATCGCAGTTTGCTACAAGTCGCCCAAACTCTCGGCGCATCAAAGGTAAGAATTTTCTGGCGGGTGTTACTTCCGCTTTCTGTCCCCGGTATCGTAGCCGGAACAATTCTAACATTTGCGCGAGCTTTAGGAGAATTTGGGGCAACTTTGATGTTAGCGGGGAATATTCCCGGTCAAACTCAAACTATTCCTATGGCAATTTACTTTGCAGTGGAAGCAGGAGCAATGAATGAAGCTTGGCTGTGGGTGACTGTGATTATAACAATCTCATTATCAGGTATTATTGTAGTTAATATATGGCAGAAACAATATGAACGCAAAATTAAAGGTAAACAATTTGGTGTAGTTGAAGCCAATGAACCTGTACATCGTAGAGAAGAAAAAGGCGCTAGGGACTGGGGACTAGGTACTAGGGAAAGAGCAGAAATTTCTGCTCTGCGCCCAAGTCTCGATTCCCTAAATCCTGCTTCACCTAAGTTATTTCATCGGGAAAAAGGGCTGCTAGTTAATATTGAGAAAAAACTGGCAAACTTTACTCTTAATAATGCTTTTAGCGTTCATCAAGAAACATTAGGTTTACTAGGTGGATCTGGTTCTGGTAAGAGTATGACACTTCGCTGTATTGCAGGAGTAGAAACCCCCAGTCAAGGGCGAATTGTTCTGAATGGTCAAACTTTATTTGATTCAGAAAAGCGGATTAATGTACCTAGTCATCAGCGAAAAGTGAGTTTAGTATTTCAAAACTATGCACTATTTCCGCATATAACTGTTTTCCAAAATATTGCCTTTGGCTTGCAACATTTATCGCCGAAAACGCGATCGCAACGGGTGAATCAACAGCTTATGTTACTACAATTACAGGGATTGGGCGATCGCTATCCCCATCAATTATCCGGTGGACAACAGCAGCGGGTTGCACTGGCAAGAGCACTAGCAACTGAACCGGAAGTTTTACTACTGGATGAACCGTTTTCGGCGCTAGATACCTATCTCCGCGCTCAAGTTGAGCGTCAATTAGTGGAAACTTTATCTACTTATGCTGGTGTCACTTTATTTGTGACACATAATCTGGAGGAAGCCTATCGAGTCTGTGAGAAATTGATGGTAATGTCGGGGGGAAAAGCGATCGCTTTTGATTTTAAACATCGAATTTTTGAACATCCTCGCACCATTCGTGTCGCTCAACTAACGGGATGCAAAAACTTTTCTCGCGCTACTGTAGTCAACTCGAATACGATTGAAGCAAGCGATTGGGGCGTTACCTTGCAAGTCGTGGAAGCGATTCCTAATGACTTGGCAGATGTAGGAATCCGTGCCCATCAAATCAGTATTATGCCCAATCCTAATTCAAGTCTGAATAATACGTTTCCGTGCTGGTTAGCAGCAACCAGTGAAACACCACACCGAATGACGCTTTTTTTCAAGTTGAATGCTACTCCTGAAAATCCACAGGATTATCATCTGCAAGCGGAAATTTTTAAAGAAAAGTGGGAAGCAATCAAGAATCATCCGTTGCCTTGGTATGTGCGGTTTGATCCTCTGCGTCTGATTTTAATGGTTAACTAATATCATTTTTGATATAGCAACCTTCTTGGCAGTTAAGGCGTTCTGAGTTCCTAAAACCATTGATTCTATTGCCTTCTTCCCTGAGCATCGGAGCATCGGAGCACCCTAGCCCCTAATACTTCTGTGCTTCCTGTTGCGCGTTATCACTGTATTGGCGGTAAAGCGCGGCTCTGTTTACAGCCGTATCGTAACGGGGATGAGTGGGCGCTACTGCCCTCATCAGCTCGGATGCTTGCTGCCACTTAGCAGCTATTACTAACCAATCCTCGCGAGTTTGAGCCTTTTTACCGTCGTCTGCGGCTTGCTGGGCTAGCCGCACAGCTTGTGCGAAACCATCTTGAGATTGAGCAACACTTACAGGTTTTGGTGTTTTCGGAACTGGACTTGGGGGAATATTGTAGGGTACGGATTGAGGTCTGGCTTGAATAGTCTCGGAATCTTGAGAATTAAGCCAATTGTGCAGTACCAAACCCAGCATCAGCAAGAATAAGCTCAGGCTGACTCCACCGACTACACCTCGCTCAAATTGTCGCCGATCGCGCAACAGAGATGATGAGGAATTTTTGAGTAAAGCTGGCTTCAGAAGTTGAGTTTTACCTGGACGAAGCCAGCCGCTGATATGGCTAATATCCTCGAAGAATTGCTTAAAAAAGTTGGGTCTTGCTAGGATAATTTGTTTTGACCATAGCAATTGATTTTCTGGATCTCGGCTAATTTCTTCTAGCCAGAGCAACTGCTGTTCTCGGACAATCCGGCTGTTAATATTGACTCGGCGAATGTAGCGCGGAGAAATTCCTTCGAGAATCTGTCGAATGCGCTCTACCAAGGTAGACTCTTCGAGCTGATCGACTTTTGCGGCCTCACAAAGTAGTTGCAAGACACCATCTGCAAACACAGCTCTAGTTCTGACACCGACTTCTGCTAACTTTTCGTTGAGCACTTGAATAATCGCTGCAACACTACCCTGACGAGCTTGTATGGCTATGTCATCAATCCGATCTACCATTTTCGGTTCAAGAATGAATTTATAGTTCAGTCCGAATGTATTTATGTGATTTTTCATTAAGACTATCAGTTAAGGAGAGTAATGGGTAGAGTTAAGAGACAACATGGCTTGAGTGTTGCTTCAGCTTGAGCGATCGCACTTCAGGAACTCTTTCCACTCTTAAGCCACTTCTAAGTTAGAATGTAGCGATCGCCATACATGAAAACTCCTGCATCACCTCAACCGAACCGAAAAATTAACTATGAGCAAAGTAATTCGCGGTCAAATTTTTGTTTTAGACGATAATATCGATACCGATCAAATCATTCCTGCTGAATATCTCACCCTAGTTCCCTCGAAGCCAGACGAGTATGAGAAACTAGGAAGCTATGCTCTAGTAGGGTTGCCCAATCGTTACGGCAAGTTCATACAACCCCCAGAAATCAAAACGCGCTACCCGATTATTGTTGCAGGAGAAAATTTTGGCTGCGGCTCTTCACGGGAACACGCTCCTATCGCCTTGGGAGCTGCTGGTGTTGAAGCAGTAGTCGCTCAATCTTACGCCCGGATTTTCTTTCGCAATTGCTCCGCTACAGGTGAATTGTACCCTTGGGAATCTGTCGAACGGCTATGCGATTTATTTGCTACAGGCCAAGAAGTTACTATCGACTCTGAACACAATCAAATTATTAATCATACTCTGGGCAAAACTTACGAACTCAAGCCTTTGGGGGATGTGGGCCCGGTAATTGATGCCGGAGGACTTTTTGACTACGCTCGCCTCACCGGAATGATTGCAACTCGGTAATAGTTAACAGATATAACTTGTAGGGTGGGCGCTCGCCGAAACCATATTAGCCATTAGTTACAAGATTGTTGCGGCGAGCGCCCACCTTACGTTTATTAACGGTTAACTGTTAACCGTTAACTGTTAACTGTTAACTATTAACTGTTAGTTTTGGATAAATTTCTGGAGCTTGCGAACCATTTTATCAATGATTCCTTCCTCGTTTTCATCAGCCGCCGCTTCTGCTTCGGTGCGCTTGACTACATCTTCTGGAAGGTTTAGCAACTGCACTAATTTTTGATAGGCTGCTGCTTCATCGGCATTAATTTTGGGTTCGTCAGGCGTGCGAGCACTAGAAGAAATCACTTCATAACCTAGCTGCAACACCAGTTCGCGTTCTTCCTGACTTTCTAATTGTGGAATCAATTCATCTAAGGGGAGATTTTGCATCAAGTAATCCCGCAATTCTTGTTGCACTTGTTGCACTTGTTGTTGATTGTCACCTGGGGCAAATAAACGACTGAAGCGGTTTAGCATTAAATCCACTTCTTCTGTTGCGAGTTCCCCATCAGACCATGCCATAGAAGCAACAATCCTTAGCAGGTTCATTTGACGGGGATTAATGGATGGTGGTGGTGGTGGTTGCATAATAAAAATTGGTAATTGGTAATTGGTAATGGCTAATGGCTAATTGCTAATGGCTAATGGCTAATTGCTAACTAATAAAGTAAGCATTACCCTTAAACTCTTGTAATTTGTTAACAGTTAACAGTTAACAGTTAACAGTTAACAGTTAACAGTTAACTGTATATCATGTCACAAATTTAGATAAAGGCACTCCGAGCCATCCTGCAAAGTTTTGTTTCTGAATTGGCGTTGGCTGCTCTAATGTTACAATCTGATAGCGGTTGGGGCGGGGTTTAACGAGAGTAACTTGACAAGTCCGCAGTTCGTCTTGGTGGAAGACACTCACGGCGATCGCATCTCCGGGTTTATAATCTTTAAGGCGATCGCTCAAATGTTCAGCAGTTACCCGAAAACCGTCAACGGCTAGCAATTCGTCCCCAGCATCAATACCCCCTAACTGTGCGGGCCCCCCTGCTTCCACAAATTTTATCATCTCCCGTCCATGCTCTACCCCTGCGGTCAAACCGATATGAGGCGAACCAGTAGGATCGTCACCTACTAACTGAATTCCAAAGGGTTCGAGGTATTCGTTAAAGGGCAATTCTTCAGTGCTATCAAGATAACGCTGAAAAAAGTCACTTAAATCTATCCCTGCTACTGACTCAATTACACTTTGTAACTGCTCGGAAGTAAAGCCAATTTCTGTTCCGATTTCGTTAAAATGTGGCTGTTGCTGATTTGGGGAATTAGCAGTCCCTTTACCGAATTTCTCCCACATAATTCGCATTACATCATCGAGCGATCGCTTATTACCATGACGCGCCCGAATCAGCAAATCCAACAATAACGAGACCATTTCCCCTTTCAAATAATAAGAAATTTGGCTGTTATCACTGTTAGCATCTCGCCTGTAAAGCTTAATCCAAGCATCCCAACTCGACTCATTTAGAGGTTGTACGTGACGGCCAGGAGTTGTCTGAAAGCGAGTAATTTCCTTAGCCAAACTTTGGAAAAAACCCTTAATATCATAAATTCCGGCTCGGAATGGAATCGCTAGATCGTAATAGCTAGTCGTACCTTCCGAAAACCAAAGAGAAGGAGTATAATTCTCCCCATCATAGTCAAAAACTTCTAAAGCTTTAGGGCGGATGCGCTTGACATTCCACAGGTGGAAAAATTCATGAGCGACTAGCTGCATGAAGCGATCGTACTTTTCCTGACGGCGAAAACCAAAGCGAGGATAGTTCAGAGAACAGCTAAACTTGTGTTCTAAACCCCCAAAACCTGAACCTGATAAATGCAGCAGAAATAAATAGCGATCGTAAGGCAAATCGCCAAATAGTTCAGCTTCCACCTCAATGATTTTCTGCATATCCCGAATTATACGCTTCGGTTCCAGATTCCCTTTGCCCCAAATTGCCAAGGAATGAGATTTTCCTCTGACTTCAAACTCATAAAGTTGGTGAGAGCCAATCTCAAAGGGGCTGTCTACCAAAATATCAAAATTCGCAGCGAGGAAAGTATTAGATTGCCCTGAAATCGCAGGCAAAGTAGTCGTAACCTGCCAAGAAGGTTTCGGTGGCACGATAGTCACCGTGTAAGAATTACGCTCAAACCCAGGGATATAAAAAAAGAGTGCAGCCCCATTAAAATAGCCATGAGAAGAGTCTAAATGATTAGTCCGCACTGTCAATTCATTAGCAAAAATGCAATATTGCACCGTCACTTCCGAGACATTTTCCGTATCAATTTGCCAGTGATTTTTGCTGATTTTACGCCAAGGCAAGGGCCGATTTTCTTCTGCGTACACGCGGAAATTTTGGAGGTGCTTAGCGTACTCTCTAACTAAGTAAGATCCCGGAGTCCAAACCGGGATTTTTAAATCCAGAATAGATTCGTGCCAAGCTTGCACGCGCAAAGTCACTTCAAACAGGTGGGTTTCTGGCTGGGACATTGCTACCCAGTATTGAATCCCTGGCACTATCTGCTTTGGGGTAGGCATTCCGCTGGCTGGTAACGGGCGAGAGATGGTGGCATCAGTCATTGATTTGCTAAATTCTTCAAGTGCTTGATGTTGGTCAAATGGATTGCTTGACGGTCAGGATCGATTTTGATCCAACCTTTGCTATCCAGTTTTTCCATAATTTTGCTAGTTTCCTCTAGGCTGATATCTGTTACGTCCGCCAAGTCTTTGTAAGGGATGTTAAAGATGTCAGTACCGTATTCGGTTTTTTGACCATAATTTTCTGCTAGTTCGACTAAAGTATTGGCTAGTTTAACGGCTGGCGGCCGGTTACGGATTTGATAGCGAAGGTTGGTTTGGCGCAGCCGTCTTACCATCAATTGCAACATTCGGTGGTGCAACTGCTGGTCTTTAAATAGGATTTGAATAAATCGTTGAGCGGTGACGCTAATCAGCCGTACTGCTGAAAGGGCAATCACATCATTGGAGCGGGGGGACTCGTCCAAAATGGCCATTTCGCCAAAGAAGTTGCCGCGCCCCAAAATAGCCAAAGTAACGACATTATCTCCAGAGAGACGGCGGACTTTGACCCAGCCTGACACCACAAAATAGATGGCGTTGCCCCAAGCATCTTCCATCAAGACAGCTCTGCCTGGTGGATATTCGTGCTTAACGGCAACAGACATCAGACTTTCCAAGGTCTGTGGGTTGGCTCCCTTTAAGAGGGGGAAAAGCTCACTAAAAGCTTCTGTCTCCATGAAAACTCGCGGTAATGGGGAAATTTTAATATGCTACAGCCGGCAGTTGGGGAACTAAGGTTGCTCGGCAAAAAGAACTTTTTGCTCCTTAATTATTGTTGACACTCCCAAGCCTAAAAGGGGATGGGATTTTTGAGGGTTAGGTGAAGTTTCGACTTCTCTTCGGCTTACGCTCAGAGCAAGATGCTCAACTACCGCCTAACGCGCAATGGCTTAGTCAAAAAGCCTCTAGACACTCGCCCGAATCCGAGGTTGTGCTTACTTAACTGTAATCATAGCCATATTATGGCTATTTGCATCACCAAATCCGGCGATCGTAGGCGGCTCTAGTGGCAAAAACTCCTCTCTTGGTTTTTATGTGTAACGCCGCCTTCTGGGCGGTTTCTTTACCGCCGAGACGGCGGCGTTACGACGATCGCGATTTTGTCCGTACTGCTTGGCGAATGCGATCGCCAAAAGTTTCTATGTACTCCGGCCAACCAACGGCGATCGCTTGTTTGTGGGCCAGTGTTAAGGGGTCTAAAGCGTCGGCTGTCCATGCAAGGGGTTCCCCATCTAAGTCGCAGCAGACTAATCCTGCGGCTTTGGCTAAGGCTAAGGGGCCGACGGTATCCCAGAGTTTGACTCTACCGTTGAAGTAGAGATATAGCCCTGCTCTACCTTGTATAACTTCTATCACTTTGAGGCCGAAGCTACCGAGGGAATAGAATTCAATTCCCGGAATAAGTTGGGCGATCGCACTACCAAAGTTTTTTTGGTCTCTGTCCCCCAAAATAATTTTACAATTCTCGCAGCTAGGCGCGGGAGGTTTGGCAACTACTAAGGGCTGCGGCTTATTTTCTCCCTCTGCTTGAAACAGTCCCCAATCTTTGCCTCCCCAATACATAATGTCAAAAGCGGGGGCATAAATCCAGCCTGCTACTGGTTCGCTCTCTGAGAGTAAACCGATCATTACTGCGTAGTAAAGTTTTTTGTGAATGAACTCCTCTGTGCCATCCAGAGGATCTATACACCATAGTCGGCGGTAATTTGCGTGAAAAGCTGCTCTAGAAAGAGGATTTTCCTCGGTAATTGTGCCATCTTCAGGAAAAAGCTGGTGAAATTCGGCGGAGAGTTGCCGATCTAAGAACTGGTCTATATTTGTTACATAGTCGCCTGGCCCTTTTTGGGAAACCTCAAAGGGCAAGCGTGCCAATTTTTGAGCCTGTTGACCGCATTCGCGCATGAGATCGCGAATTTTTTGGTCTTGGTTTGGATCTACGTATAAACTCACAGGTTCGCTCTGAAGACTACAGTTTAGAATCTAGCAGTTAGAGGGAAAAACTTATGAAAATCAATGTAGGTTCACGAGTTTTGAAACAGCTTACTACAATAATAATTATCTAAAATTAGTACAGGCGTAGAGAGAAGAGTATAAAAGGGGCGATCGTAGAGGATTTAGTATTACGCATAAAGCAATAAGGAGAAAGCTTTGAAGTACCACTTAGCATTAAGCCGCCCGATTGACCTTGAGAGTATCGCTAAAGATGCTGAAGTTGGCATTTGTCCGCGTCATCTGATGTGGGGACTCAGCCAGCGGTTAGGGGCGACTATCCATCAACCAGAGGAGTATTCCCCATCATTTTTTGACCAGATCCGATCTAAAGTTTCTAGTCGGCCAGAACATTGGGCCTTAGCCCGCAACCTGTCTGAACAACTTGATAGTAATGATACGATTTTGTGTACGGGGGAGGATGTGGGTATCCCCATTGCAACACTGTGTGGGGCTAAGCGTAACCGACCTAAAATAGCTGTATTTTTTCACAATATAGATCGACCGCGCGGCCGTTTGGCTCTGAAATTGTTTGGCTTGGAAAACCGGATAAATCTGTTTATTGCTTGTGCTAGTCCTCAAGCTAATTTCCTCCGCCGCTACTTGAATTTGCCTGAATCCCGGTGCTGGGTGCTCCTAGATCAGACAGATACAAGATTTTTCACGCCGGGCCCCCCAAGGGCTGATAAGGGGCGTAGAACGATCGCTAGTGTCGGTTTAGAAAAGCGGGATTATAGGCTGCTTGCTGAAGCTACTTCTAATTTAGATGTGGATGTGAAAATCAGCGGTTTCTCTAAGGATGCGATCGCATTAAAGCAGGCTTTTCCTGAAATTATGCCGGAGAATATGTCTCGCAAATTCTACTCTTGGCCTGAATTAGTGCAACTCTACCGCGATGCAGATATAGTGGCAGTTACTTTGAGAGAAAATAAGTATGCTGCTGGTATTCAAGTTTTTCTAGAGGCGATCGCAACTCGGCGGCCGGTGGTGGTGACGAAAACTCAAGGGTTAGCTGATTACCTTGCGCCTCCTGGTATCGCGACAGTGGTTAATCCAGGGGATGTTGAAGGTTTGCGGAATGCAATTATCAAGCTATTAAATAATCCCCAGGAGGCGGAAGCACAAGCAAAATGCGGTTATGAATTGGTACTCAAAGAGCATAATAGCGAACAGTATATTGAGGCACTGGCGGCGCGGCTGGCTACACTCTAATACTTACGTAACGCCGCCCTCTGGGCGGTAAAGATACCGCCCAGAGGGCGGCGTTACAAATACCTTTAATTTGTTAAGTAGCAATTGCGTATTTTGAGGTCGATTTTCAGGTTTAATATTCATCATTTCATCAATTAAATCTGCTAAGTAGCTTTCAATTTTAATAGCACTATTTCTCCAAATAATTTTTTCTGTATCATTTGTAATAAATTCTAGAGGCGCTTTACCTGTTAGTAAATAAACCAAGGTACGCCCCAAAGCAAAAAAATCAGATTGTTGTATAGCTTGGCCTGCAAGTTGTTCGGGTGGGGCGTATCCCAAGGAACCAATTGGCAAACTTTCGCCTGCTTCTATTTTGACGCTACCAAAGTCAATCAATGCCAATTTTCCATCAGGCTTGAGTATAATATTAGATGGCTTAATGTCGCGATGGATAAGATTTTGACTGTGAATTACGTCTAAGATTTTTATTAGTTGTTTTAGCCAATCAACAATTATTGATTGAGATAGATGATGTTCTTCTTCTAAATATTTATCTAATTTTTTACCGGAAATTTTTTCCATTACTAAACAGTGCAAATACTGAGAGCTACTGTTAGGTAAAATCCTAAAATAATCATCAGGTTCTACTTTAGGAATACCTGGATACCTCA
Source organism: Kamptonema sp. UHCC 0994 (assembly GCF_029167235.1). Taxonomy (GTDB): domain Bacteria; phylum Cyanobacteriota; class Cyanobacteriia; order Cyanobacteriales; family Microcoleaceae; genus Kamptonema. The sequence goes on from NZ_JARFTR010000176.1 coordinate 17,105, forward strand.
GCCATATCAAAACCCGTGCTTCTTGTTTAAATAACCAAACTAAATCAGAATTATTTGTATATTTCAGGACTTTTAGGACTTTGTGAGTTCCCCATTCTTGTTCGCCAGTGCCCCAATCTTCTACCTCAAATATTTCTGTAGGATGTCCTAAGTGTAACGATCGTAATGGTTTGAGAATGCGGTAGCGATCGTTAATTAGCAAAGCTGTACCGCAAGCTTGGCAGAGTTTAACTGCATCGGAGTTTTGGCGATTTTGACACTTAGGATTAATACAGTAGTTCACCAAAATATATCCTCATTGCTTGCTAATTTACCTACTATTCTGTATTCTATAACTAAATGTCCAAATAGCAAATAATTATTATGACAAAAATAATCGTAATTACAGGTGTAAGTCGGGGTCTTGGTCTTGCCATGACCGAAAAGTTTGTCGAATTAGGTCATACTGTTTGCGGGTGCGCTCGTTCTCCAGAAGCAGTAGAAAAACTCAAGGCAAAATACGATTCGCCTCACCATTTCACTGCCGTAGATGTAGCGAATGAATCTCAAGTAAAATCTTGGGCAGAACAATTACTGGCAAATTGTCCGCCTCCCGATTTGCTGATTAACAATGCCGCGATCATCAATCCTCTCGCACCTCTTTGGCGGGTAAGTAATGAGGAGTTTTCCAATTTGATTGATGTTAATATTAAAGGTGTAGCTAACGTAATTCGCTACTTTGTTCCAGCTATGCTCTTAGTAAAAAGTGGCATTATTGTCAACTTTAGTTCCGGTTGGGGGCGCTCTACTTCGCCAGAAGTTGCCCCTTATTGTGCTTCTAAATGGGCAATTGAAGGACTTACTCGCTCATTAGCTCAAGAATTGCCCGAAGGCATGGCAGCAATTCCCCTAAATCCTGGCATTATTCACACTGAAATGCTGGATATTTGCTACGGTGAAGAGGCGGCAAATTATACATCGGTAGAAGAATGGGTAGAAAAAGCAGTGCCTTTTTTACTTCAGTTAAAATCTTCATATAACGGTGCATCTTTGACAGTTCCTTCTTAAAGTAACGCCGCCCTCTGGGCGGTTTCTTGACC
>NZ_JARFTR010000277.1 GCF_029167235.1 Kamptonema sp. UHCC 0994
GATCATAACAAGTAAAAACACTTACATTCGGTAAATTTAATAAAATATCTAAGTGAAGATCCATTGGTCGCAACCTAGTAAAATGTAGTATCTGATACATTTTACCACAGGATGCCGAAAGAGCCTATATTGATTCTAGTCTAGTCGATCGATGCGATCGCACCTACCCCACCAAAGACTTCAACATCCACCAGATCGCAATTCCCAATCCCCCCAAACCGTACAGCCTGTCAAAAAGGAGCCTTCAACCTTACCTCTAACTTCACAATCCCAAAGCTATCCTCAAAGCAGCATCTACTCGATCCATCACCGGACAAGTACCAATTACTCTATCCACTTCCCGATCCAACACTGTAGCTAAATTATCACCTACCACCACCGAATCTGCTACTAATCCCATTTGTTGACCTTCAGGACTATCTTTCACAATTAAGACTCGCGTTGATCCTGTTCTATTCAAATTAGAGGTAATCACTGCTACAAGTCTTTGGCGTAATCGTGTTTCCACGTCATCAGCTTGAACCACCAAAACTGGACGCTTTTTGAAAGTCTTAAAATCCGAATTAGGAAACCGCACCAAAATAACATCACCACGCTTATAACTCATCGTAAGCTTCCATCCCTGGTGCTTCCCAATCTTCTTTAAAACTTAGCAACCGATAGTAAGTCTCTTTAGTCTCTTCTTCCGACCATCCCAAATCAGCGATCGCCAATTCTTTCCTAGTTTCCTGAACTATTATCACACCTTTTCCTCCGTCTTTTATTTCTGACAAAAGTTGCTTATCCCTATTCTGACTTTGCATACTATGTTATTACCTTGATAGTTATCCGAATTACCCAATAAGTCTAATGTATCACTACAGACAAATAATGTGGTACATCGACAAATGGAGAATAGCAAACTCAAACTCTTGGCCTCTGGGGTGCGATCGCACCATTGGTGTCAACTTAACGTCAAACCCTTAGTCCATCAGGGGTTAAAACCCCTGTCTCAAAGATCAAGTCCTCTGAAGAGGACTAAGAAGACTTTGAAATTTAATTAGTCCTCTTCAGAGGACTTTAGTTATTAGACAGGGGTTTTAACCCCTGGCGGGTTTCAGCTTAAGTTGACACCAATACGATCGCACCTACCCCACCAAAGACTTCAACATCCAACCAATAATAATTCCCACTCCCCCAAACCGCACAGCTTGCCAAAATGGTTGTTTCAAACTTCCCCAACTAAATAGACTACTTTCCAAATTAAGCTCTATACTTTCCAATTCCTGCTGAATTTGTCGCAATTCTGCCTTAAACTCAGGTAAAGGATTTCGACGTTGCTGCTGACGAATATCTTCCCGTCGATGTCCCAGTTCAACTTGTCGATCGCGATCGCGCTTCACCTGTTCGTAACGTTCCTTAATATCCGCAAGCACTCTTTCCACTTCCTGCAATGCTTGTTCAAATTCTGCTTCACTATCACCCGACGACTCTTGAGAAGTTTTCATCCTTAATACCCTGACAATAATTAAGAAAAAATATCGGCAAATTACTTATTACTCTGTCTCTGCGTTATACTAAAAAGCTTAAGTGAATTAATTTTAAATCCCGATCGGCGATATAAACCAAACTATCTCCCTATTAACTATGCTAAAAACTACCCAATCAACCCAAAACGTTAACCTCAACGAACTTAGCACAATCGAACTCGCCCAAGCACTAGCCCAGCGCCTAGCCATCTCCGAAAAAGATTGGCACAGACTCAAAGCTAACCGCCCAGCCCGCGCCAGCGAACAAGCCGCCGCCGCCTTAGTATTTTTGCTCAAAAACCAAGCAGACGAAGCTCTACCCCGCCTCAGTCAAGCAGTAGGCTGGTTAGATAAGTCAATCTCTGCTCCCCCTTGTCCCACTCACGGACATGGTAAATAGTTCCGAATTGTGAGATTGTAGGAGTATAAAAGTAGGCGATCGCTCACCTTCAGCTTTGAGCTAATAAACTTCTTTATTAACTCAAAGGGCTGGCACGGGGACACCACCCCTACAACTCAAAATTGATTAAACTAACGCACATAAGGCAACCGAGAACGGTGGTCAACTTCTTTGCACAGAGTTAACTCTGTACCCTGAGAGTTCCACTCCACCCGATCGAAAATTTGATAAAGAATAAATAACCCCCTCCCACATTCTTGTTCAACATGGGGGGGGGGACAGTTATCTGTATGTGGATCGCACATAGATGGGGGGATACTACACTCACAAGGGGCGCAAAAGCCTGAGCCCTCATCTGATATCACCCACAACAATTGATTTGGCATAAAGGAAAAACGTACTGCAACTGTTTTGCTGGGATCTAATTTGTTCCCATGCTTAGCAGCATTCACCAAAGCTTCTTGAAGCCCTAACCGGAGTTCCGCTTTCCACGGAGTCGGAACCTCTGCTAAAAGCAGATCCAAAATAGGACAAAGGTAGAGGGTAGAAGCGAATCTAACCGTAACCCACTTGCGCCCTACGGGACGCGGAGATAAAGCAATCACTCAGAAAACTCCCTAACTGTCAGGTGGATAACATTCACGCCCTGCATAGTTGGCTCCCCTACTATTGAATATGCCCACTTAACTGAACATTGCAATTCTACTTATATTCCTAGATTATCAAAATACTTAACAAAAGTGAATAGTTTCGGAAAATATTCTTCACCAGACTGAACCTTGGGCGATCGCCATCCCCCTCCTAATTTTCCGATACAATAGTTAAAATAAATTATTAAATCTTTACATCATGCAGGCAACCCCAGCCATCACCACAACATCTATACCTGGCACTCACTGGCAGTGGCGGGGACAGTCAATCTACTACGTGCGTGCCGGAGAAACGCAGCCCCAACGCCCTCCGCTACTATTAATTCACGGGTTTGGCGCATCTTGCGACCACTGGCGGAAAAACATCACCGAACTGAGCAAGGATTTTGAAGTTTGGGCGATCGACCTTTTAGGATTTGGGCGTTCAGCTAAACCAGAATGGCAGTATAGCGGCGATCTTTGGCGCGACCAACTTGATGATTTCATCACTAATGTTATCGGTCAACCAGTAGTATTAGCTGGGAACTCCCTAGGAGGTTATGCAGCTTTGTGTGTCGCCGCTCAACGTCCAGCCTCAGCCGCAGGATTGGTTTTAATTAACAGTGCGGGGCCGTTTAGCGAACCACAACCTGCTCCCGACGCACCTCTGTTACAAACAGCCTTTTCCTCCGTAGCTAAGGTCTTATTTCAACAAGATTGGGCGAGTTTTCTATTATTTCAGTATATTAGGCAGCGATCGGTAATTCGGAAAACCCTAGAAAAAGTTTATCTCGACCAAAGTGCAGTCACAGATCGGTTAGTTGAAGAGATTTATCTTCCTTCCTGCGATCGCGGCGCAGTCAAAGTATTTGCTTCTGTCTTTAGGACACCCCAAGGGGAAAAAATAGATGTATTGCTCAGTCAAATGAGCTGTCCCTTACTAATGCTATGGGGAGAAGCTGACCCTTGGATGAATGCAGCAGAAAGAAGCGCCAAGTTTCGCCAACATTATCCTCAGTTAACAGAACATTTTATCCGTGCCGGTCACTGTCCCCACGACGAAGTACCAGAACAGGTAAACGCTTTGATCGGTTCCTGGGTGCGATCGATCGCTCTTTAACAGTTAACATCACCCTTCGTAACGCCGCCCTCCGGGCGGTAAATAAACCGCCCAGAGGGCGGCGTTACAAATTAACCCTTAATCAATTCCACTCCATCGCGACCATCCACATCTTGAACATAAACCTTCACCTGTTCCTCCTTAGCAGTCGGCAACTTTTTACCTGTAAAATCAGGGTGAATCGGTAACTCCCGATGACCGCGATCGACCAACACCGCTAACCAAATTGTTTCCGGCCGACCGTACTCATTAACAGCATTCAAAGCCGCTCGAATCGTCCTACCTTTATATATAACGTCATCAACCAACACCACAATTTTGCCACTGAGATCGAAAGGAATCTCAGTTTTGGCCGGGGTTCGGATTGCAATCTGATCCAAGTCATCCCGGTAAAAAGTAATATCCAGAGCTCCCACAAGCACCTGCACTTGTTCAAGCACCTCAATCTGATTCGCCAACATCTGCGCTAGAGCAACACCTCTAGTATAAATTCCTAACAATGCCAAATCTCTGGGATTGCCAGACTTTTCAACAATTTGGGAAGCTAGGCGGGTGACAGTACGACGCAGTTCTTCCGACGATAAAATTTCAACGATTTTAGTCATTGTTTACTGGGAGTTGGCTATTGAGTGCAAAACTGGCCAGCAGTCAAAACACAAAAAAGAAAGTATAAAGCAAAAATGATAATCCCAACCAGATCAGAAAGCAATATCTGGTCAATTGTAAAGCTTGATTGATTTTTTCCGGCGTAATTGGATGAATCGGTTCACCTAAAAACGGCTTATCTTTGAGCATCCCTCGATAGGAATTAGTACCTCCCACCTGCACTCCCAAAGTTGCCGCATAAGCACATTCACTCCAACCAGAGTTAGGACTAGCATCTTTAATGGCATCTCTTTGACATATCCGCCAAATATAGCAAGGCTTGCCAGAGATCAAAGCTAAAGTAATTACAGTTAACCGACAAGGTAGCCAGGTCAGCACATCATCAAGTTTGGCACTGAACCACCCTAAATCAGTATAAGGCGCTTCTTTATAGCCCACCATCGAGTCTAATGTGCTCGCTGCTTTATAGGCGATCGCAAAAGAAACCCCCAAACAGAGCCACCCTCCATCAGCAGAAAACATCCCACCGCTAACAGATAATAATATCTGACTTGCAACAACCCCAACCACCCCATAAAATAGCGGAGCCATCACTCCATCGACAGCATTTTCCGTTACAGTTTCTAGTACCGCCCGCAGAATTTCCGACCCAGATAAATTTTCTGTATCCCTGCCCACATAAAAGCTTAACCTTTCCCGCGCCTTGACTAAATCTCCACTATTTAAAGGATGTAGCACGTCTTCAGCGGCTGCTCTCAAACTTCTACCAGCAAAACAGCTTGCTAAAAGGATACTTTCTAGTGCGATCGCCAAAATAGGGTCAACCCAGTTAGCAACTTGCACCGCCAACCAAACCAAATATCCGCTACCAATAACCAGGGCGATCGCACCTATTGAACCTACCAACCGTAGCGACCGCACAGACATCTTATCTGTGGGATTATTCCATATATTAAAGACAACTTGAGTGTAGCGATCGATTAGCCAACCCATCACCCGTACCGGGTGCGGCCAACCCCAAGGATCGCCAATCAAATAATCCAAGATAGCAGCCAGAAGTAAAACAGCAGCAGGCACAGCATCAGACACCAACATCAATAAATTTGTCCTCAATCTTCATTGCCGGTATTAAGAATCTTTAACCCTTTTTATAAGCGATCGCTTAAATGATAAAGCTCGTTTCTTCCCCTTGCGCCGCTTGCCAACTGCGAACGTCATAGTATAAGTCTTCAAGCGAAATACTGTAAAGAGCTTCGGTAATTTTTTTGTGCAAACGGTTCCACAGAGAGAATGTCACCCAATCCTCTGCAAGCGTACCATCTGGGGAATGACCGGCCAAAGGTTCAATTGTTTCACCTACAGCCTCTAAGATTTGTCCGAGAGAGATCGAAGCAGGTCGTCTTGCCAATTGATATCCTCCTTGAGTGCCACGAACTGATAGAACTAAACCAGAACGCCGCATCTCAATCAACAACTTTTCTAGATAAGGTGCAGGCAACTCTTGTCGGCTTGCGATCGCTTTTACAGAAGCCGGCCCATAACCAGGTTGTGAGCTCAGATCGAGTAACGCCTTTACACTATAGTGTCCGCGAGTGGTTAACTTCATCGACAGTCAGATCTGGGGCAAATATTTAGCTAGCTGATAGCTCATAGCTTACGCTACAGAGTAAATATATCTTGCACTCAGAAGCATTCCGGCAGTAAATCTCGTGCAATCTTTCCAATAACTTATCTGCCAGAATGCTTCCCCTCTACAAAACTGGGATGCTCCAGTTGAGAGATTGCTTCCACTCGGCAGCTACTCCTTAAGAAAGACTCGATTTATCTAAAATATTTTTAATCAAGTGGTTAACTATTTAGCAAATCAGTGTAATATAGTTTTACGACCAGCTATAAAGCTAAAGTTTCTTGGTCATAGCAAAAGTAAGCCAAGAAAAAAATCGTACACCTGTAGTTGACTATTTCGGAACAGAAGATGGCTAAAAAGAAAAGTATCGAGCCCCTAGAAGGCGAAGCTCTCATCAAGAAAGTTAAAGAGCTAGAGAACCTTACTAAGGAAGAAAAGGCGAGAGCCTGTGGTTACTACACCGTTACCAAAAATGGCGTAGAACGGGTTAACATGATGAAGTTCCTCAATGCTCTCATTGATGCAGAGGGTATCCAGCTTGACGGCAAGCAAAACGGTAATGGACGTGGTGGACGTTCTGCTAGCTATCGAATCAGCGTTCAGTCTAACGGTAACTTACTGATTGGCGCAGCTTATACCAAACAGATGGAACTTCAACCTGGAGATGAATTTGAAATCTCTTTGGGACGTAAGCATATTCACCTGCGGCAAATCGATCGAGAAGAAGAAGAAGCGGTCTAAGCTTCATCATCTAAAACTTTCCTCATCACCCCTGAAAGTGTACGGCTTGTATAAATGGTGGCAATGGCTGGATAACGGCCACTGCCAGCGCTTATATTGTTGTCCTAAATAATTGTATTTCTCCGCTACATCTTTACTATGTGAGCAGGGAAATTTTCATATAACTGTTAGGAATGCCTGTAAAGGTTTCCCTCTGCTTAGCAATGGCTATCTCTTTACAGGCGTTACAGTATTACCCGATGGAACAATTCAGGCTGAGTTGTTACCGTTCCGCCAAGGAGTCGATGATGCTTGAACAGTTCAAGGAATGGTATATCGAGCTTGGTAATACTTTTGATAAACTAAACATTTGAATTACGCTCAACAGACAAGTAAGGTGAGCATTGCCCACCCTACAAAAGGTTATATTTCAGATCGAATTCAAAACTGTTATCATCTAAGGAATTGGCACAGAGTGTAAAAGGCGATCGATAATAGTCTTAGAACGCCGCCCACCTGCCGGAATCAAGCGATGAGAAAGTACGTGGGGCGCGAGTTCCTTCACATCGTCAGGAATAACATAGTCCCGTCCCGATAGAAACGCCAAAGCTTGTACCGCCCGATGCAAAGCCACAGCACCGCGAGGACTCACACCTAAAGTAATTTCCTCATCTTCCCGCGTCGATCGCACCAAATTGACAATATACTCCTTCAACGAATCCTCAACCTTCACACTCGCGCATAAGCGGCGTAACTCTAGAATTTCATCCAAGCCAAGACAAGGTTGTAACTCCTCAACCGCAACAGCATCAGAAAGCCGTTGTAGCATTTGCAACTCTTCCCCTCCTGAAGGATAGCCCAAAGTCAAAGACAGCATAAACCGATCCATCTGCGCCTCTGGCAGAGGAAAAGTCCCTTGATACTCAATCGGGTTCTGAGTAGCAATTACAAAAAACGGGCTAGGAACAGCGCGAGAAACTCCATCTACCGTTACCTGCCGCTCTTCCATCACTTCTAGCAAAGCAGACTGGGTTCGTGGCGTAGCGCGGTTAATTTCATCCGCTAACAGCACGTTTGCAAATACCGGCCCCGGCAAAAATTCAAACTCCCCGCTGCGAGGATTCCAAATATTAGTCCCAGTTATATCCGTCGGCAATAAATCTGGAGTACACTGAATGCGCTGAAACTTGCCAGCAATCGATCGCGCCAAAGACTTAGCTAATAGAGTTTTACCGACACCGGGAACATCTTCTAACAAAGCATGACCCCCGGAAAGCATCGCCACCAATACTAACCGAATACTATCCGCTTTACCGACAATAGTTTGACTCAGATTTTGCTTGAGCCGTTCAATACGATCTTTCATAATTGCTAATTGCTAATTGCTAATTTTTATTGCTCATTCATCTAAACTTATGCACCCTAGACTGCAAATGATTATAGGGGCTAGAGGTTAGGGGAAGAAGGGAAGAAGGGAAGATAAGGAAGAAGGAATAGGCAATTTTCAGTCAAGGTTTCAGGAATAGGAGTTAAGCAGGCCTTACGTAACGCCGCCATCTTGGCGGTAAAAGAACCGCCAAGATGGCGGCGTTACGGGTATTTTTGCGTAAGTCCTAAGCAATTCAAAACCTCTTAATCACCTTGTTGGTTACTATACAGCAACTTTCTGGCAAATGCACAGTCTGACTGAATTTGAGCCTTTAGGGCTTCCAGAGAAGGAAACTTTTGTTCAGGCCTCAAAAAATTTTCCAGGCTTACATTTAAAGTTTTGCCATACAAATCCCCTGAATAATCTAACAGGTGAACTTCCACAGTCGGACTAACACCTTCCACAGTAGGACGGCAGCCAATATTCATCACCCCTAATACTGGAGGATGGAAACTTTTAGGCATTAGGTTCATTGTCTCAGGTCTGAGCTTAAATTCTCCTTTTCCTGAAAACTCTTCCTCCGTTTCTTCTTCGATAACAACTCGCACGGCGTACACGCCAAAACGGGGCAAAAACTTTTCTGGGGGTGACAGAAGGTTAGCAGTCGGAAATCCAATAGTTCTGCCAATTTTTTGACCCTCAACAACTACTCCACACAAACTATAAGGGCGACCTAATAATTGGTTTGCTTTCAGGAGATTGCCATTTTGGAGAGCTTCGCGGATTGCAGAACTGCTGATCCTTTCTCCTGCGTAAGTGTAAAGTGGTACTAGAGTAGTGTCAATGCCGTAATTTGCAGCGATCGCGGCCAAATCTGTAGCTGTCCCGGCTCGTCCTCGCCCGAAGCGAAAATCCAATCCTACACTAATTCGTGTTGCTTGCAATTGCCGCACTAAAATTTCTTCAACAAACTGTTTTGGAGTCAATGCAGCCAACTCTCTATCAAAGGGCAACAATACCAATTTTTCCACACCCATTGACTTGAGTAGGGCTAATTTTTCTTTTAGCGGCGTTAACATTTTTCTCGGTTGACCGCTAAAAAACTCTTGTGGGTGGGGGCTGAATGTTACCACCGTTGCACAAGCTGGTTCTAGTAGATTGGATTTGTAGCCTTTGTTGTTGATTTCAACTATGGAGGGTGAAATACCTAAATTATCATCATCAAGCCTTCGATAAAAGGGCTCAGCCAGCTCTAAAATCGGCGCTAAGGCAACATCTAGGTCATGGCTAGATCGTCCCTCTGACCCTCGTGGGGGAATAACCAGAGGAGCGAGGATTTCAGCTCGATTTAAAATGGGCAGCACAACTTGTTGGTGTCCCAGATGTAAACCGTCAAAATTTCCCAAGGCAACGGCAGTCGGAGTCAAAGCAGCGGCAGAAGAATAAGTTACCCACACGCTTAACATTTTGACACATTTAGCCGTTGCGCGATCGCCCTTGCTGAATTTAGATTTTTGAGCAGCGGATTTTGGCTGTGACACCCGATTTAAAATTTAAAATCCGCTATGCAGATACCTTAACTTCCGATTGTACAGACTCCTCAACAGCACCATTAGTTGGAGGCACTAACTGGATAGACAAACCTTCTCGTGCCATTAGGCTATCAGGGAACTTTTGAGCAACTTGCTCTCCGATGCGATCGAGAAAATCGTCATTATGTAAAGGATCGTGGTGGAAAATCACCAGCTTTTTGACATTTGCGGCCTTAGCAACCTTCACTGCTTCTTGCCAAGTCGAGTGTCCCCAGCCGACTTTTGGAGACTTCTCGGAGTAATATTCTTCATCCGTATAAGTAGCGTCGTAGATTAGCACGTCAGCATTGCGGGCCAGGAACAACACATTTTCATCCAAGCGATCGGGAAAATGTTCTGTATCCGTGACATAAGCTACTGCATATCCTTGCCAGTTAACGCGGTAGCCAACAGCTTCCCCAGGATGGTTTAACAGAGCATTTTCGACTTTAATATCGCCGATTTCTACTGGCTGGCCAATTTCGATATCGTTGAACTTGAGGTCAGCCCCCATAATTTGCAACGGTACGGGAAAATTGGGGTGAAGCATTTGGTCATTAAGCCGCTGCTGAATAGTAGCCCCATTGGGAGCTATAGCTCCGTGAATGCGAAAAGAATTGCATTTGACAAAAGCAGGGACGAAAAACGGAAACCCCTGGATGTGATCCCAATGGGAGTGAGTGAAGAACATATAAGCTTCTACAGGCATTTGGGACAGGAGACTTTGCCCCAGAACCCGCAATCCCGTACCGCCGTCAAAAATCAGGCGGTGAGTCCCCACGCGCATTTCTACACAGGGTGTATTACCGCCGTAGCGCACTGTTTCTGCCCCTGGAGAGGCGATGCTGCCTCTAACGCCCCAGAAGTGAACCGTGAATTGGTTTTGCATACTAGACATGGGTTTTCCTGCAAGATTTCTTAGGCGATCTATCGGTAAAGTGTTTACATCTCGGTAAGGTGTTAGAGTCGATAGGAGCGTTGCCACTCCTACCTCTCCTTCAGAACCGTGCATGAAACTTTCGCTTCACACGGCTCCTTGATAATCCCATCCTTCAATCTCAATGAGGGTGTGGGTTAGTTTTGTCTTACTCGGTTTTAATTCCAATCCCATATCACTTAACCATTCTGTGATTATCTCCTGACATTTCTTGACTACGTTTAAATCCTCATGGAGGATTACGAAATCATCAGCATAGCGGATTAGGCTGAGGGCCTGACGGTTAGTCCATTTGGCCCCTTTTAGTGTTTCCGCATACTGTTTAACTCTTTCTTCCATACCGTGTAAGGCAATATTCGCAAGTAGGGGAGAAATTACCCCGCCTTGTGGTGTACCCTCATTAGTAGGGAATAATTCTTTTCCTACACAGAACCCCGCTTTTAGCCATGCTTTAATTTGTCGGCTTAGAGTGGGGTATGTGTTTATTTTGGAGAGTAATGCTTTGTGGTCTATGTGGTCGTAGCATTTAGCGATATCAGCGTCCAAGACATACTTAGCCTTTTGATTGATACCGACATATATTGCCTCAATCGCATCGTGACAGGAACGCCCTGGTCTGAAACCGTAGGAGTTAGGCTCAAATTTTGCCTCCCACTCCGGTTCTAGCGCTAATTTTACCAGCGCTTGTAGTACGCGGTCGTCAATCGTTGGTATTCCTAGTGGTCGTTCTTCATCTTTTCCGGGTTTTGGAATCATCACCCTACGAGTGGCTTTTGCCTTGCCCGTGAGTCTCAAACGCCTAGCCAAGTTAATACGTTGCTTTGGGGTTAACGATTTAACGCCATCCACACCAGCAGTATTTTTACCTTGGTTATCTTGTGACACTTTACGTACCGCAATACATTTTGCTGACCAGGAATGAATCAGGGTTTTCTGAAGTTTACGAACTGCTTTAACATCTCCACGTTTACTCGCTTGGAATATTCTCTTTTGCAACTTAAAAGTTACCCGTTCTAGCTTGCGCCAATTCAGGTCTTTCCACTCCACCGTCAGATTGTTCTGCGTTTTAGATGTATACATTGCTACTAGGTCTTACTCCCTTGGAATTACCGTGTATCTGTCTGCATATCCCTCAAGTTACTGAGGGCATTCGCTTTTGATACAATCCCACCCCTAATTACCGTTCGTTAGCTACTTACTGGTTATCGACCTTGCCAGAGATAATTAGTTGGGTTACTTCGTTCCGATTACATATTTGTTTGAGTCTTTAGCGTGATGTTATCCACCGGGTTTGCGGGCGGTGCTTATAAGCCGGGGCTACAACCGCTTATGCCCTAACCTTGCCTTTTGGCTTGGTGTTTGTCAGTCTTTTGCCGTGTTTCTCAACGGGTTTATCCTTGACTCAGCCATTACACCATTATTCGTGACGATGGTTCAAACACATCTTTGCTTTCGCTACACATAGACTCTTGCTCGACAGTTACCGGGTTTGGCTCCTAGTAGTTCTGCCTTTTATCCCCGCTTTAGTTTATTAGTTGCTACCCAATAAACTAGGGGTCATGCTTTCACCGCTGCACTTGCGGGGAAGGACTTACCGCACGGCGGTTCACCTTCAAATGTAACCAGTTGTCACCAGTTTTATCAACTGGGCTAACCGTCCCGTAAACCTTTCAGCTCACTTTAGGTTAAACGAATCGCACATGAGCCATCAAACCCAGGATCTCTGGCGTTAGAGTGAAGCGCAACCTTGCAATGTGCGCTTGTCTCGGCTGCAAAACGCAAGCAAAACTATTGGGCTTGATAACTGAGTTAAGAAATTACAAGGTAGACGACTGTTGTCTGGAGTGCAAGTATTTTCCCGACTCTTCACTAGCCTAACCTCCCTAGATACACTTTGGGGTAGAGTTGGGCAAGAAAGGTTTTTCTTCTGCGGTTGTCTTTCCCAGAGAGATGCACTTGCGACCAGAATTCAATGGAGCGCCCTGTTTTGAGCAATTGAATTTTGGTTAATTCAAAAAGCTTAGCAGTTTAGAGCTATTCTTTCCTACTATAGTTCTATAAAGATATTATCAGCAGGCTATGGGCGATACTTTGGCAATATCGGGGCTGCGCGATCGCGTTTTAGTTTGGCTTGCAGATCGCGTTCCACCGGCTCGGATCGAGCATATTCTTGGTGTTGAGCAGATGGCCGCTGAGTTGGCGATCTTGCATAGCATAGATGCTGCTAAGGCGCAAGTGGCAGGTTTGATGCACGATTTGGCTAAATACTTTAAGCCCAGACTTTTATTAGAAATGGCTAAGACAGAAGGTTTAGAGTTAGACTCGGTATTAGAGGCCGCGCCCCACCTGCTACACGCTAATGTTAGCGCGGCTGTTGCCAGAGACGAGTTCGGAGTGCAAGATGAAGAAATATTGCAGGCGATCGCGAATCATACTCTAGGAAGACCTAGTATGAGCCAGCTCAGTTGTATCGTGTTTGTAGCCGATGCTTTAGAGCCGAGCCGGGGTAATAGCCCGGAGCTAGAGGTAATGCGATCGCTCAGCCAAAAAAATCTTCATGCAGCCGTTTGGCAAACTTGTGATTATTCTTTTAAATATTTGCTAGAAACTCGCTGCTTAATCCACCCGCGTACCATACTAACTCGCAATTGGGCGCTACAAATGTCTAAAGTTGGTTAGTGGTTAGTTGTTAGTTGTTGATGGTTAGTGGTTAGTGGTTAGTTGTTAGTTGTTGATGGTTAGTGGTTAGTTGTTAGTGGTTAGTTGTTAGTTGTTGATGGTTAGTTGTTAGTTGTTGATGGTTAGTTGTTAATGGTTAGCAATTAGCAATTAGCAATTAGCAATTACCAATTACCAATTAGCAATTACCAATTACCGATTACCAATTACCAATTACCGATTACCAATTACCAAATCTATTAGGAAGTTAAAAATTTGATGACAAATAACACCCAAGTCCAATACTCTTCTACTAAAGTTACAGCGATCGCAGGCAATTCCTCTGATGAAAGCCGCGCCCTAGCTTTTACAATTGCCGAGGCAGCAGAAGACCGCAAAGGGGGTAATATTGTATTGCTTCAGGTATCAGAAGTATCTTACTTGGCAGACTACTTTGTGATTATTACGGGGTTTTCTAACGCGCAAGTACGAGCTATTACCCAAGCGATCGCTCATAAGGTTGAAATAGAGTGGCAGCGGATGCCCGTGCGAATTGAAGGGCAAGGAGAGGGGACTTGGGTACTGATGGACTACGGCGATGCGATCGTCCATATCTTAATGCCTCACGAACGCGAGTTTTACAATCTAGAAGCATTCTGGGGTCATGCCGAACGCATTCACTTTTCTGCCGCCCTCAGAGGATAGCAGTTATGAGGGATGCTTCAGTTTCTACCTGTCCAGTTCCGACCGAACAGCAACCAGTCAACGAGTACCAAGAGCTTCAAGAGTCTTGGTTTTTTAGCTGGGTAACATTAGAGTGGCCTAGCTATCTAGCGAAACTCGCCTGGTTGTGGGGATGGAGTTGGCTGGTATCTGGGCCAATTGCTGCGTCTAGCTTTGCCCCTCTCAAGCATCCGATTCAGTTTATACTTAGCGGTGCGGCTGGTGCTAGTTTGATCTTAGGATTGGCATTGCTGCGGCTTTATTTAGGTTGGTTGTACGTGCGATCGCGCCTCGCAAATGCTACTGTTGTTTACGAAGAGTCTGGCTGGTACGACTGTCAATCCTGGCCTAAAACTCCTGAAGTTTTGCTCCAAGACCAGTTAATTGTCACCTACCAAGTTCAACCGATTCTGGAACGATTGCGTCAGACTGTTTATGGTTTGATTGCGTTTCTATTGGCTGGCGGCATAATTTGGTATTTTTTGTTAGTAGTTAGTGGTTAGTAGTTAGTTGTAAGGTGGGCGCTGGCCGACAACCATCTGTAGCTATGAGCGATAAGTCTTTTTGTGGCGATCGCCCACCCTACATTTAGCTAACAGCTAACAATTAACAACTAACAACTAACAATTAACAACTAACAACTAACAATTAACAACTAACAAATCTAAATATGACAAGGGGAAAACGAACGCAAGCGCGAGAGTTGGAAGTCAGACTGTTGCGGGATGGCGTAATTGAATCAACGCACCGCGTCCAGGCTGCTGTTTGTGACAATCGGGGCCGCGTTCTATCCGTTGCTGGCAACTCGGATACAGCTACATTTATCCGTTCGGCGCTCAAACCATTTCAAGCGTTGGCTGTCACCACTACCGGAACCTTAGATCGTTATGAACTTACGGATCGAGACTTAGCGATTATTTGTAGTTCTCACCAAGGCACTATTGAGCAGGCGCGACAGGCATTTAATGTGTTATGGCGCTCTCATGTTGACTCGTCGAAACTCCAGTGTCCGATTCCAGAAGGGAAAACTAGCCCTCTGCAATACAATTGTTCTGGGAAACACGCGGGGATGTTGGCGGTGTGTCAGCAACGCCATTGGCCGCTGGAAACTTATTTGCGGCGCAAACATCCCGTACAACAGTTGATTTTGACGAAGGTTGCGGAGATGCTGGGGATGCCGGCGGAGGAGTTTATCAGTGCCCGCGATGATTGTGGGGCTCCTACTTATTTTATGCAGTTGGGGCAAATGGCTTCTCTGTACGCGCAGTTGGCTTCCGGTGACAATTTGGATATGGAGCGTATTGTCCGTGCTATGACTCATCATCCGGCAATGGTGGCTGGCGAGGGTAAATTTGATACGGAATTGATGCGGTTGAGTGAGGGGGAAGTGGTGAGTAAATCCGGTGCGGAAGGGGTGCAGTGCATTGGCCGGGTTGGTGAGGGGATGGGTTTGGCGATTAAGGTTACGGATGGGGCGAAGCGGGCTAAGTATGCGGTGGCGATTCATTTGCTGAAGCAGTTGGGCTGGATTAGTCCTGCGATCGCGGAAACTTTGTCGGAAACTTATATGACTTTAAGTGACTTCAAGCGCTTGGAGGTGGTGGGGGAATTGTCGATGCTGTAATGTAATGCAGGCTGTGAGGGGGGTTTGGCGATTCCTAAGTCGGGGATAAAAAAAAATTAAATTATTTTCGATTTAGGGGTTGCAATTTTTAGAAGGTTAGGTTATATTAATTAAAGCAACGAAGCGACGCGGGATAGAGCAGCCTGGTAGCTCGTCGGGCTCATAACCCGAAGGTCAGTGGTTCAAATCCACTTCCCGCCATTTAGTTAAACAAACTCTGTAATCTTTAAGGTTACAGGGTTTTGTTTTTGGAAACTACTATTGCTGGTTCCTTTGGCTAGGCAATTTCTCTCAAATTTCTCTCAAACTCATTCCAGACTATCCTCAAAATAACAGGTCAACCTAGCTGATAAGTAAGTTAAAATAATATTTTTGTATAGATAAGCTTTGTTTATTATTTCTGATGCCTTTGAGTTGTGTAGCTGAAAGACTCACCAAATCCCCTCAGTAGTCTCCAGCACAAGCAATGATAATTTTTTTAAATAACTTAAGAAAAACAATTATATTTTATCTATATCAGGCAACCCAGAGCTAAGTCTGACCTTTTAAACAACAGATGCAGATATTCTCAACTAATCAGATTATTGATAATTAGAAACCAATAGTAAATTAAATGGTAGATAATATACCTATAATCAATTTAATCTTGTTATTAATTCCCTCCATCACACCACTGGTTGTTTTATTAACAAAATAATGACAAATTTCTTCAATGTGCTTTTCTAAGGTATCAGCAACTTGACCTAAAATAATCCGAGCATAAACTAACCATTTTTTTAATCTTCTCAATCCAATTTTAACTGTGGTACTCGTTTCATAAATATCTCGCAATTCATTTTTTAATTCATAAGCCATGCTTAAACAGGGAGAGTGACTTAATAATTGTTGTAAATCAGATTTTTCTGAATCAGTTAAATTTTCGGGATTTTTCAGAAGTAAACAGCGATTTTTTAACCCTTTTAAATCTAAAAGTAATCGCATTTTATTTAAAGCTTTATTTACCAGTTGCATGACATGAAATCTATCAATTACAATTAAAGCGTTAGGAAAAACCTCTCTAATAACTTTCTGAAAACCGCCCCACATATCTACACTTACTTCCTTGACATTCTCTCTCATAGCCTGTGGTTGAGACTTTAATTCTTCTATAATTTAATCACTTTTATGGGAATCTATGACTTCCAATAATGACCCTTTATCCAGATCGCTAACGACGGTCACAAACTTTCTTTTTCTGCGAGCGGTTCTTGAAAAGATATTTTGCACTTGTTCGGCACTTAATTGTTCATTATAGCTCACTTGTTCTACTGTTAACTCTTTGACTCTTTCATAAATATATTCTTCATATCTTTTGGTATAATTTCTCCCGGTTTCTAAAAAATCTAAAGCTTCAGTTGAATATTTTTGACAATCGTGGCAATAAATTTGTCTTCTCGGTACTTTTAGGTATACTCCTTGACCACAAATTGATAAATCTCTGATTGTAATGGATTATTTTTTATAAACTGGATAGTTGCTTTATCATAAGCATCTACTACAAAGAAATCACTCTCAAAGAATTGTAATATATTTCCATCCCAGGATGAATTACTTTTTAGGACTATGTTTTCTATTAATTCATAATTATTAAAACTAATTAATTTAGTATCTATGGGTGAGTTTAGTAAACTTTTTTCTATGTAAGATAAGTAAGCTTTTATAGCATCAATGGTTTGTGCATCATCTGTATCTTTTAATTCTCCTATCAATCTATAAAAATCATTTATAGTTGTGCTATTTATTTTTAGAATAGATTGTAGAGGATCTTCATCAAATATAAGAGTTTTGTGTTTAAACTCAATAAATAAAGCTTTCTGATGGGTAGTTAATACAGTATCATCAGAGTTATAACAAGAGAAAGTATTTTCTCTATAATCTTTTAAAATCCCACTTGATTTAGCTTGGTTAGAGAGATATCTGTTAACTTCTAAATTTGCTCCTATAGAGTAGTAATAATTTAGTCTATTTTTAATTTCAATAGATAGTTCAGCAGGTAAATCTGGTGTAGCTAAACAAGTCTTTTTAAATCTAGTTTTAATTTCATCTTTTAGAGCATGATTAGGTAATGCAATAGTAGCTCCTTCTAAATTTAGGAGATTCTATAGAACTACTAAAAGTCTCATAAGCAAAAGTACAATCTAAACCATATTCTTTGAGCCTGGTTAATGCAGCATTAAAAGTTATTCCAGAATCAAAATCAAGAGCAAATATTTGTTGAGACTTCCATCCTTCATTACTTCTCTTGTTTTTAAAAAATACATTAGGTATAAAAGTTTTACCATTAGGGTAAGTTATCTCTTTGGCTAGTTCTTGGATTGTCAACTCTACAGGATTATTTACAATCCTAGAGTTAATTAGTTTAATATCTTCTTTATCTGGTTTGGCTTGATAGCTTACATGGTCTAATAGTAGGTTAATTTTTACACTGCAATTATTATCTAATTCTTTCATGGTTTTTAATTATCTTGAAGTTTATTATTATATAGCAAATTCCATGTATCTGTGGTACACTATGTTCAGTAGCGATCGCAGAAAAAATGAAACCTTATTTGATCGAGTTTCGCCAAAAAATAGTTAAAGCCTATGAACAAGGAGACACATCAATT